>JABDHA010000095.1 GCA_013285705.1 Acidobacteriota bacterium | reverse complement strand
CGAAGGCTTCCGCCGCGGCGGCAAAGTCACGAAGCTTGCCTGGGTTTGTGGTGGCAACATAGAGAGTTTGAGGCATTGCATTCAGAGTAAGGCACGGAACAGGAATGAGAGAAATTGGCTTGCTCGGGTCTTGATGATTTCTCCCCGTCTGTCAAAAGGTACAGTTTTGTAGTGCTGTGATAGTGTGTTGGCAATCCGCGAGGGTGTATGGTGACGATGTTTTGGAATGATGCGAGATACGCGCTGCGTCAATTGATAAAGACTCCAGGTTTTACGTTTACGGCTATTCTCACGTTGGCGCTTGGAATCGGCGTGAATGCGGCGATGTTTTCGGTAATCGATCAGGTATTGTTGCGTCCGCTGCCTTATAAGAATGCCGACAGACTGGTGCGCTTCGGAGGACGCAGCTATACGGGCCGTGATTTTTCTTCTACCTCGCTTCCCGACGCGCAGGATTTCGCCGGGCGTAACCATTCTTTGCAGGGGGTGGCTTATTATTCCTTCAAATTCGTTACGCTCGGAGGCACGGGCGAGCCTGAGATCACGCCGCAGGTTCTCAGCAGTGCCAACCTCTTCGATCTTCTGGGTGTGCGCCCCATGCTGGGCCGGAGCTTTATCGCCGACGACAGCAGTCCTGGAAAAACCAATGTCCTGCTAGTGAGTTACAGCCTCTGGAAGAAGCAGCTGCACAGTGAACCGAATGTCGTCGGGCGCGTCGTAAAGCTCAACGGTGATCCATTCACAATCATCGGCGTATTGCCGGAAGGTACGAACTTTCCTGGTGAAGTGACCGGCGATGCCATGTACTCGCCGCTCGACACCGGCAACAAGGCGATGCACGACCGCGACAACGCCAGCCTTTCGATGGTCGGCCTCTTGCGTCCTGGTGTGTCCATTGCGCAAGCGCAAACGGAATTGAACGAAATCCGGCAGCAGCTCGTCAAAGAGGATCCTAAAGACGAATCGAAAGAGCCCATCCGCGCGGTGGACTACCGGGAATCGCTGACTGCAAATATCCGGCCAGCGCTTCTCGCGCTCACCTTCGCTGTGGTTGCTGTATGGCTTATCGCCTGCGCCAACGTTGCAGGGCTGATGCTGACACGAGCCAACAGCCGACGGAGAGAGATTGCCATTCGCGCAGCGATGGGAGCCATGCGAGGCCGGTTGATGCAACAGTTCTTTACCGAGTGCGCGCTGCTGGCGCTGGCTGGAGGCGCGGCGGGGCTCGGTATCGCCGCAGCCATCCTGCGCGCGCTAAAGCACTACTTGTCTGAAAAACTGCTTTACGGCGACAACATTCATATCGATTTCTGGGTCGGTGCATTTTTGCTGCTGGCTTCGTGCGTTTCTGCCGTGTTCTTCGGGCTGCTTCCAGCATGGATTTCAGCCAGCGCCTCAGCCCAGGAAGGACTACGGGAAACCAGCACTGCGGTGGGAACAAGCAAGCGGCAGGTGCTGCTGCGCGATGGCGTCGTGGTGGGAGAAATTACGCTGACCCTGGCACTTCTGATCGCCGCCGGACTGATGGTGCGGACGCTGCTCGTCTTGCAGCGCGCGGAACTTGGCTTTGTTCCGGAAAACATAGTGACGGGGCAGATGTTTCTGCCGACGCACGGCACAGGAGCCTTCGGCCTGCAGTTCGATTCGAAAAATGTGCCGGACCTGATCCAGACCTTCTACGTGCCGCTTGAAGACAGGCTGCAGCACACGCCCGGCATCAGCACCGTAGGCATTGAGACCGTACGGCCCATGCAGCCGAACTGGAGCTTTACCAGCTCCATTTGGGTGAAGGGGCGGCCCAAGCCGGATTCGGCAAACAGCCAGAACGATGTCGTTCGCGCTATGAATGGGGGGTACTTCCACACCTTTGGCATACGGCTGATCAAGGGCCGGTTTTTTGACCGGCAGGACACGCCCGATTCGCCGCTGGTGGCCATCGTCAATCAGGCCTTTGTCCAGATGGTCTTTCCGAATGAAGACCCCATCGGTAAGCAGATCAACGTGAACGATGCAGATAAAAATCCAGGCAATCCACGAGACTGGGCAACCATCGTGGGAGTCTCCGACAATGTGCGGCAGCTCTCCGCCGGAGACGCATCACAGCCTGAATTCGATCTCAATCTGATGCAGTTCAAGCCGGGAGACGATCTGTATCCGATCATTGCGTCATTCATCATGAATGTCTCTGCGCGCACGAACCTGCCGCCTGTGGCTGCGGAAAAGGCGATTCGCACAGCGGTTCACGAACTGCAGCCGGACGTTGCTTTCGACGATCTGATGCCGATGAAGCAGATCGTCGAGGATTCCATGGGCAGCCAGACCCTCGCCGCGCGGCTGCTGGGGATTTTCGGTTTTGC
Source organism: Acidobacteriota bacterium (assembly GCA_013285705.1). Classification (GTDB taxonomy): domain Bacteria; phylum Acidobacteriota; class Terriglobia; order Terriglobales; family Acidobacteriaceae; genus Alloacidobacterium. Next base: position 12,554 of record JABDHA010000095.1, on the reverse strand, counting down.
GGCGCTTCTGATTGCCGTCGCAGGTATCTACGGTTTGCTCTCCTATTCGGTAAGCCAGCGCACGCGGGAGTTCGGTGTGCGTCTTGCTCTGGGCTCACCGCAGAGCAGCGTGACTTGGCTGGTGCTGCGGCACGCCTGCGTGCTGTTGGGCATCGGTGTGGCTGCAGGTATCGCCATTGCCGTAGCTGCCAGTGGCGTGATGCGTGCATTTATTTACGGATTTCACGGATACGATATATTTACCGTCTTCGCGGTCGCGGCGATTCTTGCTGTCTGCGGTCTCGCAGCCAGTTATATTCCGGCGCGGCGCGCGGCCGGAGTGAATCCTATTGAGGCCTTGCGATCGGAATGAAAATACGGGAATGGTTGTTCCTTGCGCAGCTTACCTTGATGGTCGGCAGCTCTCAGCTGACAGCACAAACACAGAATGCACCGCTCACCGCTGATGTTGTGATCAAGCGCATCATCGCGGCGACCGGCGCCACGCCACCACCGGATACAGTGGATACGATCAAAGCTGGCGATCCGAACACACCTGTGACCGGCATCGTGACGACGTTTCTCGATACCTATCAGGTTCTGGAAAAAGCGGTTGCCGACGGAAAGAACCTGATCATCACGCATGAGCCCACGTTCTATAACCATCGTGACGACATGACCGTGCTCGGCAATGATCCGGTGCAGGCGCAGAAGCTCGCGTATATCCAGCAGCACCATCTCGTCGTATGGCGCTTCCATGACACGTGGCATTTGCGGCAACCGGACGGGATTCTCGAAGGCGTGATCGATGAGTTTGGCTGGAAGACGTATCAGAGCAACACAGATCCGCATCTCTTTACTCTCCCTCCGACGACCGTGGCACAACTTGCCGCCGCTCTCCGCGCTAAAGCAGGCTCGCGGTTAATCCGCGTCGTGGGCGATCCAGCCATGCCAGTGACGCATGTGGCCTTGCTTCCGGGAGCGTCTGGATTGGAAAAACAGGTGAAGACGCTCGAGCGTGATGATGTGCAGGTGTTGGTCGCTGGTGAAGCCGCGGAGTGGGAGACGGTCGAATACGCGCGCGATGCGGCTGCACAAGGACGGCACAAAGCCCTGATTCTGTTGGGACATGAAGTGTCAGAGGAAGCAGGCATGCAGTATTGTGCGCAATGGCTGAAGGGAATCTTGCCAGGAATGCCGATTGAATTTATTAAAGCAGGCGAGCCTTTCTGGGCACCTGCGAAATAGAAAGTTACAGCCAGCCTTTGGAACGCGCAATACGCGCGGCTTCCACGCGATTGGAGGCTCCAAGTTTGCTGATAGCTTCGGAAAGATAATTTCGCACCGTACCTTCCGAAAGATGCAGTTCATCTGCGATTTCTGTACTGGATTTGCCTTCACCCGCCCGCCACAGAATCTGACGCTCACGTTCGGTAAGCGGATCAGGGTCAGCGCTCCAGGCCTCGGCTGCGAGATCAGGGTCAACCACGCGCAATCCGCGATGCACACGTCGAACCGCATCGGCCAATTCCGCAGCTGGACGGTCCTTGAGCAGGTAGCCTTTTGCTCCCGCATCGAGTGCGCGGCGCAGGTATCCGGGACGCGCGAAGGTCGTCAGAATGACAACGCGTGTCTTGGGATAGCGTTGATTGACTTCGCTTGCCAGAGTGAGGCCGGTCATTTCCGGCATCTCGATATCGGTGACAAGCACGTCGGGTGCATGCTTGCCTACGGCGGAAAGAGCTTCGCGTCCGTTTCTTGCGCAGGCGCAGACGGCAATGTCGGATTCTGTTTCGAGCAGCGCGGCAAGGGCGCCCAGCACCATCGCCTGGTCTTCCGCAACGATGACCTGAATTTTCTTGTTCATGCAGACCGCACCGGTATTTCGATATATAGGCGGGTGCCTTCTCTGCCATCGATAGTGAAGTGGCCGCCCAGCCCTTCGATGCGCTCGCGCATGCCGCGAAGGCCGTTGCCTTCCTGGCGAATGTTGCCTCGCCCGTCATCTTCTACGGTGAGCGATGTATGTCCGTTTTCAGTGAGGAACCGCATGCGGCACTGGTTGGCCTGCGCATGCCGAACGATATTTGTCACAGCCTCACGCACGATCAGCGAGAGCACGGTTTCTTCAGCAGGAGTCAACGCGGGAGGTTTAGATTCGCAGGTGAGGGAAACGCCCGCCGCATCGAGCGTGCGATGCGCGCGCTCGATCTCGGCGACGAGCCCTTCGGAACGATAGCCCCGAATGGCCTCGCGCACCTCACTGAGCGCCTTCCGTGAAACCTGCTCCACTTCGCCGATTTCCTGACGCGCACGCTGCGGGTCGCGTTCGAAGAGGCGTCCGGCCAGCTCTGACTTCAGAACAATCACCGAAAGTGTGTGACCCAGAACATCGTGGAGATCGCGCGCGATGCGCTCCCGTTCAGCGAGCTTGGCCAGTTGCTCAATCTCTTCGTGCGCGAGTTCAAGTTTGGCTTTCGACCGAATCTTTTGCGAAGTAAGAAGATTGGTCCCCCCAACGACGACGCAGAAAAATGCAGGAAATCCCCATGCCCAGGGACTGATATGCAGCAAGTATCCCTCGATGGCAACGGCGCCGCACAGCGAAGCGATGGTGCCTGCCACGACTGCGACCGAGTCGCTGATAAACGGGATGAATGCTGCAACATAGACCAGGATGCCGCACGCCGAGTTGTTAAAGGGCATATACGACAACCCGAGAACACCCATCGCCAGAAGCAGCAAGTAGCTCTGGACCTTTGTGCGCGCGTATATCAGCCCTGAATAGATGGCGAGGAAGATGCCGTAGACAACAGCGAATTCCAGCCAGTAACGCGCATTATGGCGAACAATTGGTTCGATGAAAAAGAAGACGGAATAGACGAGCCAGACGTAGTCGTAAAGGCGGTTCCCATCTGGCCAACCGCCTCGACGATATTTCGCATTGCCCGATCCTGTGTGAGCGCGGACGGCCTCATACGCCTGCTGAGGAGGGACGTCGCCGCAGCCGCTTGCGAGCGAGTGCCACAGCCCAAGCGGCATCCTGGATGAGGATTCGGATTTCTGGTTCTCTTCCACCTTGGTTATGCCTTCGCTTCGCTGCGAGTGAAAATCAGCCATGCTGCCCCTAGCATCAGGCAGGTAAACCCGGCTAGCGCTTCCCAATGAATGAGCGTAGCACCGGAACGGGCATAACCAAAAACGTTTAACGCCAGCTGCGCATAGTGGTAGGTCGGCAATACAGGAGCGACTGTCTGCAGCCAGTGGGGTAGAACCTCAATCGGCATCCAGAGACCGGAGCAGAACGACATGGGCAGGTAAATGAGATTGATGACGCCGGGCGCTGCATTCGGCGGCATTAACAGGGACAGCACCAGACCAAGACTGGCGAAGGGAATGGATCCGGCCACGATGACGCCAGTCAGATGCGCAATCTGGAACGGTGTTACATGCGCGCCGCCTAGCGTAATTCCTAATGTAACCAACGCGGTCACAATTGCGACCCCAAAGGCCATGCACGTCAGCACCTTTGCTAAAAGATACGCGGAACGAGGCATCGGGCTTGCCTGTTTTACTTCGAGCCAGCCTTGAGCGCGCTCTGTAGAGATGCCAGCGCCTAGATTGAAAAGCGCTCCAGCGATCATGCCGAAACAGCTGTATCCGGCGACGAGGTATTGCGCGTAGTTGAAGCCCGGGCCTGAATGTTTATTGGTTACTCCGAAGAGTAGGTAGAACATAATTGGGAAGCCCAGCGTCGCCAAGGAGAACATACGGTTGCGTACCGCTTTAAAAAACTCATACTTCGTTTCCTTGGCAAAGATATTCAGGTAATAAGAGGTGCCGAGCGATATCGGGCGAATTGCAGCGGTGGCCATGAATTTCTCCTTCTTGGCTAGTTGGCGTCGGATTTTGTCAGCGCGAGAAAAGCGTCTTCTAGAGCAGCAGACGAGACTTCCAGATCGCGTAAAGTTTCGTCACGCAGAAGCATTGCACGCAAGACGGATTCAGGCTGCGCGGATGTGATGAGCAGTGCATCGCGATCTTCGACCACATCGGTGACCGCAGGCAGGCCACGGACAAACGCGACGCTGAGTTGTGTGACGCAGCGAATCCTGCGCCCCGAGACTCGATTTTTGATCTGCGCTGGGGTGCCTTGTGCTACCAGCGTGCCTTTGTTGATTACGAGGATCCGGCTAGCCAGCGCATCGGCCTCTTCCAAATAGTGCGTGGTGAGCAATACGCTTTTTCCGCGCGCAGAGAGAAGGCGAATCTGCTCCCATAAGTTTCGTCGCGCTTCGATATCCATGCCAACCGTTGGTTCGTCAAGAAAGACGAGATCGGGATCGCCGCAAAGCGCGAGGCCGAAGAGAACTCGCTGTTTCTGGCCGCCGGAGAGCTTGCCGAAGAACTTGTCCTCGATCTCTTGTAGCCCGGCGATGCGAAACACTTCAGATGCCGGTAAAGGGCTGGGGTAGTAGCTGCGGAAGAGATCGATATGCTCACGCACGCGCATCGGAGCGATGCTGCAGGTGGCGAAAGTTCCGGAAAACCTTCGCGTGCGTGCCGATGAATCGCGTGGATCGCGACCGAGCACCCGAACGCTGCCGGAAGTCGGCGAGATGAGTCCCAGCAGAAGGCGAATCGCAGTTGTTTTGCCTGCTCCGTTTGGACCTAACAGCGCGACGATCTCGCCAGGATGAATCTCAAAGGAAAAATTGTTGAGCGCAGTGTTTGTGTCGTAGCGCTTTGTAACAGAATGCAGTCGTGCCACGGCGTGATCGAGGGTGGGGACCTCTATCTGATCATCAATTTGATCCGGAATCAGTACAGTCGCCGGCATCTGGCCTCCTAAGGCTTACAGGAGACAGCATGCAGCCTTTTTCAATCGAAGAGCAGTGGAGTGTGTCACAAATCGGAGATGACAGATGTCATATCGGCGAAGTACCTACGGGCTTCCAGGCCAACTTGAGTAAACCCGGAAGATGGGCAAGCTCATGGAGCACAGCTGGATTCTGGCTTGCCTCCTTGTTGGAGCGCCAGCGTACTTCACAATCGAATCTCTTTTGATGCTCCGATAATAAGTAGGCAACCGAAAGGGTTCTGACATGTACCTGCGCAGCTGCCAGCAAATCGCGCAGTGCTTTTTCAGAGATGCCATCTTCTGCAAGCGTCAACGTCAGAGTGGCGCGCTGTTGTTCATCCAGTTTGGTTTCTGCCCAGCGAAGCGTAGACAACACGAGATAGCCGAGCACCACGGCGGTTGAACCTAGAATAAGCTGTCCTCCGCCAAGACAGAGCCCTACAACAGTGGAGAACCACATCGTCGCCGCAGTTGTAACGCCGGTCACCATATCGCCTTTGCGAACGATAGCGCCCGCACCGATAAACCCGACGCCGGTCAGGATGCCGAGCGGCAGGCGCATCAGGTCCATGACAGCGTAAGAATCGTGCGGCTTGCCATTCGTCGGCAGCAGCAGATTCATCTGGATCATGGAAATAGATGCAGCAAGCGTTACGAGCAGCGTGGTACGCAACCCGGCTGGATGTCCGTGTTTGCTGCGATTCGTGCCGAGCAGCGTTCCGGCAACCAGAGTAAGCAAGATGCGCAACGCTATCGTCTGCCACGTGATCTCAACTGGCATACGTTTCCTTTCGAATCGCTTTGATTCGATGAAACTGCAGCCAAAATGGTAGCCAGTGTACTCAGGAATCGTGTTGCCAGAGAGCCGCGCCGCCGAGTAGTCCGTCTTCGTTCGAGATCACCTGGATGTTCTTATCGAGCTTGAAGTGAATCTCCTTTGCGTTGCCTCCGCCAAGGTAAAGTTGCTCCCAGTTGAAGGTGGCAGCTGTCTGTTGGATGGCACTGGCCAGGAGCTTGTTCCAACGCTTCGGCCCATATTTCTTGAAGCCGCGTTTGCCTAAAAAGTCTTCGTACGTTTTGCCTTTTATCCAGGGATGGTGGGCAAGCTCAAGACCTGGACAGAGATGACCGTCCGTGTAGATGGCTGAGCCCAGGCCGGTACCTAGCGTCAAGATCATTTCAACGCCTTTGCCTTGAATCGCGGCGTAGCCTTGCACGGCGGCGTCGTTGGCAACACGCACGGGCTTCTTCCAGCGCTTTTCCAATTCCGCCTGGAGATTGAAATTCACCCACTTAGGATGGAGGTTTGCGGCGGTATAGATGACGCCGTGCTTCACGACTCCGGGAAAGCCGACCGCGACACGATCGAATTTGGAAACCTGTGCTTTCAGCTTTTCAACCGCAGCCAGCACGCGTGTGGGAGTGGGGTCTTCGGGAGTAGGCAAGCGGAGACGCTCCGTGAGCGGCTTGCCGGAGGAGTCGAGCAGCATGATCTTGACGCCGGTGCCGCCGACATCGATGCAGAGAGTGTTGAGCGCTTTTTCAGGAGTTTTCAAAGCCATACAAAAGCAATATACCTTGCAGACACGCCTTCCGGCTAAGAGTGAATATATTCAACTACCCGCTCGATGAGATCGTCAGTGCCGCAAGATGTGTCGAGGTCGAGTTTCGCATGCTGAATCGGCTCGAATTTAGCCTTTACCTGCCGGTATAACTCAAAATTCCGGTCACGTGCGGGGTGATCAGGATCGACAGTGCGCAAGCGATCTGCCGCTACCTCATCGGAACAGGTCAAATGCAGAATCCGCCACGATGCTCCAGCTTTTGCAACTGCGTCGAGCGCTTCCGCAAGCTGAACGGCGCTCGAGAAAGTGCGTCCGTCGATGAAGATGAAGTCCGCAAGTTTGTGGCATGTGAGATAGGCTGCGGCCTCGTAGATCGCGCGCATGCAAAGGTCATTTTGCCCGGCGGTGTAATCCGTCATTGCGCCTGGAAAGAGCGCGGCTCGCACTCTATCTTTATCGAGGATGACGGACCTCTCGAGTTGCGCAGCCAGCTTTCGCGCCAGGGTGCTTTTGCCGGTGGCGGGCAGGCCCGCGAGGAATATCCAGGTTGTCGATACAGTCACTTATTGATCTCGCAGTGTCTTCATCGGTTCTAGACGTGAAGCACGCCATGCCGGGGCGAAGCTGGCCAACGCCGAAACGGCAAGCAACACCACGCTGACGACGGTGAAGGTGACCAGGTCGAGCGGCTTGACTCCGTAAAGCATGTGGGCAAGGAAGCGGGTAAGCAGCATGGATGCCACGACGCCTATCCCCAGGCCGATTGCTGCGAGGCGCAGGCCGCGACGAAGAATCATCTGCAGCATATCGGAACGCTGCGCACCGATGGCCATGCGCAGACCAATCTCAAACGTGCGCTGCACCACGATGTAGGAGAGCAGACCGTAGAGTCCGATGGCCGAGAGCAGAAGTGCAATTCCGGCAAAGCAACTCAGCAGGATGGCCTGAAAGCGTTGCTGCGCCTCGGAACGGGCCACGTAGCTTTCGAATGGAGAGACGTTGTAGACGGGAACTCCACTGTCGATTTGAGAAACGGCGGCGCGGATAGCATTTTCGATGCCCGCCGCGTTGCCCTGGGTTCGGATGGTGAAATAGAGGTTGGTAATCACAGCCTGCGAATACGGCATGTAGTATTCCGGCTCCGCGTTCGTCGTCAAGCCTTTACGCTTGATGTTGCCGACTACGCCGACGATCTCGCGAATGGGGTGATTGATGGTGCCGTCACTCAGATCGGAGAGCATGTGCTGGCCAATGGGATTTTGGCCTGGGAAATATTTTTTTGCAAATGCCTGGTTGATGATGACGACCGGCGGGCTGCTTGTTTGATCCTGTTCGGTAAATGTGCGTCCGGAAATAAGCGGAATGCGCATGGTTTCAAAATAACCGGGCATGGCGACGGAGATCGATTCACTCGGTTCGTCGCCTTTGGCTACGGGCCTGCCCACAATGCTGAAGGAGACGGATGCGTTGCTATCCGATAGCGGCAAAGGCCAGCCTGCGGAGACTGCCTGCACGCCGGGTTGGGCTGCAAGCTTCTCCATCACCTGCTGGTGAAGCTGATAATGTGCGTCACGCTTATAGCGGTCATCGAAGGGGATTCCCAGCCTTGCCGTCAGCACATGCTTTGCATCGAAGCCGGGATCGATGTTGAGCACGCGGATGAAGCTGCGAATGAGCAGACCGGAGCCGACGAGCAGCACCAGTCCGATGGCCGTCTGCGCAATTACGAGGCCGCTTTGCAGGTTATGGCGCGAGCGTCCGCTGCTCACGCTGCGCGCGCCTTCGCGCAGAGCGGAAGACGGCTCGATCTGCGAGGTGCGCCATGCAGGAAGCAGGCCGAAAAGAATGCCGGTGAGGACCGAGAGGACGATGGCGAAGGCAAGCACGCCTCCATCGACCGAGACCTGCTGCAGGCGCGGAATTTCCAATGGCAGCAGGCGGACCATGGCCTTGAGCATGCCTCCTGCAAGCGCGATACCGGCAGCACCGCCGCACAGCGAGAGGATGACGGATTCCGAAAGCATCTGGCGGATGATTTCGCTGCGGCTGGCACCGATGGCGGTGCGCAGGGCAAACTCGGCGTGGCGCTGTGAGGCGCGAGCCAGCAGTAATCCCGCCACATTGGCGCAGGCGATAAGCAATACCAGCGCGACGGCGGCAAAGAGCACGCGTAGCGCTGGGCGGGTGTCTCCGACGAGATGATCGAGTTCGGGGATGACGATGGCCGAGGTGTACCACTTGTTCGTGTCAGGATATTGCTTCGCTATGTTGCGCGCGACGACGCCAAGATCGGCCTGGGCCTGTTGCAGGGTTACGCCGGACTTGAGCCGCCCAATGATATGCAACCCATCGTTGCCCCGCGCGGCCAGGACTGAATCGCCGCTGCCGCTATCTTCGTCAGCAAGGGAGAGCCAGAGCTGAGGCTCTGGCGTGTCGAAAAGAAACTGATAGTTCTTCGGCATGACTCCGGCCACAGTGTAGTCGTGGTCTCCGAAGCGGACAGAGCGGCCAACGATGCTCTTGTCGGAGCCGAATGCAGACTGCCACAGAGCATAGCTCAGGACCACGGCGCGGTTGCCGGGCTTTTCTTCCTCCCAGCGGAAACCCCTGCCGAGCATCGGAGAAACTCCCATGACCTCAAAGAAGTTGGAGGAGACGTGTTGCCCGTCCAGCAACTGGGGCTCGCCGTTTTTTTGCAGCGTTACGCTGGCTCCCCGGTAGGAAACGATGCCTTCAAAGGTATGGTTCTGCGCGCGCCAGTCGAAGTAATCCGGGTAGCTGAGCGGCTCGGCAATCGTGCCAGGCAGGGAGTGGTCCTGCTGCGTCAGCCACAGCAGGTGATCCGATTGCGGGAAGGGCAGCGGGCGCAGCAGCAGAGTGTAGACCAGGCTGAAAATGGCCGTGGTCGCGCCAATGCCGATGGCCAGCGTCAAAACGGCGGTGAGGGCGAATCCGGGATTCTTGCGAAGCTGGCGTACGGCGTAGCTGAAATTCTTCATAGGGATAGTATTGCTGTTGAGACGGAAGCATATTTCGGGCCAATATCGTTGAGTAGCTAAGTGGCTGATGAATCGTACTTTATGGGAACAAATGCAGGCAGGCAGCATTCGTGAGCGTTCAGTTCTGGAATGAGATTGACCGGAAATGGACGGTTCCTGGCGGGTTCCGGCTCACGCATAGAGAAGCTTTTTCCCGCTGGAAATGTAAGGCAGATAAAGAAATACTCCACAGCGTCGAAGACGCGGAACATATCTTCTCGCGATTCTGAAATTAGCTGTAGGGAGAATATAGTTTGCAGAACTTTGCGAAACGCTTTGATTCGATGAAATCACACCGGACGCCATTTGGCTGAATTCCAAAGGCAGAGGCTGACAAAAAGGAGCATACTAGCGTCTATAGGTCAGGGTGAGTTGTATGCAGTTCGCATCCTGTACTTTGGGGAGTGCTGTATGGCCACGATTTTCTCGAAAAAGATGGTTTCTCCGCAGTTGTTGTTGGCTGCCAGCCTGGTGCTGGCTCCGGTAGCGTTTGCACAGAGTACCTCGCCAAGCAACACAAATGGAAGTCAGGCGCTTGCCCAGACGCAAACGAGTCCGACAGCACCTGCATCTCAACCTGGCACAAGTCAACAGCCATCTTCCGCTCCAACCACGTCTGCTCCCACATCATCGCCACAAGACAAGCCGAGCACCGGCCCTTCTACACCAGCACAGACGCCTTCCCAGCCCGATGCTTCGAGTGCAGGCACTCCGTCCGCGAGCACGCCTCCGCCGAACATGGAACCCTCGAAAGTCGATGTAAAGAAGGGCAGCATTGATGATGTGAGCGCTGTAGGAACGCGCAATATTGGCGGGCGCGGCGTGGGGAACTGGTACTCGACTGAAGGCGAGATCAAGATGGGGAAGCAGTACGCCGACGAGATCGAGAAGAGCACGAAGCTGATCAATGACCCGGTAGTGACCGAATATGTCAACCGCATCGGTCAGAACATCGTGAAGAACTCAGACTGCAAGGTACCGTTCACGATTAAAGTCATCGACACCGATGAGATCAACGCCATGGCGCTCCCGGGCGGATTCTTCTATGTCAATTCAGGTCTGATTCTGGCGGCGGATGAAGAGGCAGAGCTTGCCGGAGTGATGGCGCACGAAACGGCGCATGTCTGCGCACACCACGCTGCCCGCGAAATGACGCGTATGAATTACGCACAGCTCGGGTCGATTCCGCTCATCATGATGACTGGCTATAGCTGGACCGGTTACGGCATCTATGAGGCAATCAATATTGCCATCCCGATGACCTTCCTGATGTTCTCGCGCGAGTTCGAAGGGCAGGCGGATTATCTTGGCGTGCAGTATATGTATCGTGCGGGATATGATCCGCAGGCGTTCGTAACCTTCTTTGAGAAGATACAGAACCTCGAAAAACAGAAGCCGGGTGCCGTAGCCAAGGCGTTCTCGAACCATCCGCAGACGCCCGACCGCATTCAACATACGCAGGAAGAGATTGCGAAGATTCTGCCGGCAAGAGACGAATATCTTGTCACCACGTCAGAGTTTGATGATGTGAAGGCGCGGCTGGCGCGCATTGAAAACAAGCGTAAACTCATCGACCCGAAGAATGGCAAGCCGACGTTGCGGCGCGTGAGCAGTACCGATCCAAATGCGACGACGACGGACCCCAATGCGCCACAGAACGGCGACGATCGTCCAACACTGCACAGGCGCGACGATAGCAACTAGACTGCTTAGGACGTTGTCTCTTTTGAGCGCCCCACCAGCGGAGCGGCGAACGCCAAAAGTGTGCAAAGTCCAATCATCGCCACAAAGATGCGGCTGATTCCAGCCGCATGCCCCACAAAACCCAGCGCAGGCGGTCCTGCCAGCAAGCCTGCGTATCCGATGCCGACTGTCGTGGCAATCCCTGCACCCGGTGAAACGCCGGGAATTTTTCCTGCGGCACGGTAGAGCACAGGCGATGCATTGGCGAGGCCCAGCCCAAGCAGCGCGAAGCCGGCAATGGTGAGAGTCAGCTGCGGGCAGAGCAGCACAACGAGCAGTCCAGTGATGCCCAGGACTCCGCCTGTGCGCAGCGCGCGTGCCTCGCCTAGGTGAGCCACCACAGAGTCGCCGGCAAGGCGGCCTGTGACCATGGCGGCGGAAAATGCGGTAAAACCGTAGCCTACGACACCTGGTCCCAGACCGCGAACGGTGCGCAGAAAGATGCCGCTCCAGTCAGCAACGGCGCCTTCAGAAACCATGGTGGAAAACGCCAGAATGCCGAGCAACAGTAGACGTCCATGCGGACGCAGCGCATGGGTGCGGGCATGATCTTGCGTGTGCGCCAGCAGAAATTGGCCGGCAATGACGGCTGCGATGAGAAGTGTGGCCGAGGTCACAAACACAACATTGCGTGAGGCGAATCCTCGAGAAAGCGCAGCGCTGGTGATAGCAGAGCCCGCGACCCCGCCCAGACTGTAGATAGCGTGAAAGAGCGAGATCGTACGTCTACCGAATTGCTCCTCTACCAGGACACCATGGGAATTCATGGCCACATCGTTCGCTGCGCCAGCCATGCCAAAAAAGAGCAGCGCGATCGCCATGAGAATCGCGGAAGGCGAAAGCACAACGGCTGACAGTGCGACCGGAAACAGCGATCCGGCCACTGCGCAGACAGTGCGGCTGCCATAACGGCCGATCAGCGTGCCCGCAAGCGGCATGGCGATGACAGAACCAAGACCCGCAGCCAGCAGAACGGCTCCCAGTTGTGCCGGATTGAGTCCCAGTGCCCGTGCACGATCAGGAACGTGCGGCACCCATGAACCTACGATGCTGCCATTGATGAAGAAAAAAAGGGCAACTGCCCAGCGTGCATGTCGAACAGCTGCGATGCGATCGTTCAAGCGGGAGGCACTCCGAATGGAGTCATGTCCGTGCTCCATGCATACACCATGCCGGTTTCAGAGTACCGATTTAGCCGTTGCCGGCACGGCGTCGAGGAGGCGGCGTAATTCTGTGGCAAGAACATCAGGCGAGACCGGCTTATAGAGAAAAAAGGTTTGCGTATCGCCGGGCAAAATTTTCGGATCGGCGTCGATGTGGCCGCTCACAAGCAAGGCCTTCAATCCTGGACGCAGACTGCGCAGGCTG
>JABDHA010000094.1 GCA_013285705.1 Acidobacteriota bacterium | reverse complement strand
CGTTGAGAAGCTGAAAAAGAAGAGTACCGCCGATGCGCCGGGCCACATGAACGTATGCGGTATCGACCAGCGCTTCAGGAAAAGGACCGCGATACGGCCACGCGAGCTGCGCGACGTAGACCTCTACAGCGGAGAGGATGCCGATGATCAGGCAGGTGAAGACAGTCGCGAGCATGATATTGCGGCGCGGATTCTCAACCTCTTCGGACATTGTGGAGATGCCGTCGAAGCCGATATAGGTGAGAACGGCGATAGAGGTTCCGCGAAAGAGCAATGACGGTGAGAAAGTAGATGGATCGTAGAAGGGCGTGAGCCATTGGCCACCAACAGGACGTGCGACGAGCGCGAGATAGCGGATGGCATAGGCGAGAAAGACGACGACGACGAGACTCATTACCAGGGCCAGGATGGCATTGACGCGCCCCGAAGCCTGAACGCCTCGCAGGTTCAGAAGCATAAACAGGATAACGAAAGCCACCGCCCAGGCGACATAAGGGATGCTCGGCAGCACATTGCGGGCGGCCGCGCTGCACCAGATAGCGCAGATGATCGGGTTCAGTAGATAGTCCATCAGCATGGACCAGCCGACGACATAGCCCGCGATGGGATTGATCTCGCGTCCAACATAGGTGTACGCGGAGCCAGCGCTGGGATAGATGCGCGCCATGCGGCCATAGCTGACGGCGGTGAAGAGCATGGCGACCATGGCGATCAAAATGGTGGAGACGACATGGCCGCGCGCGACGTTGTTGACGACTCCGTAGATGCCCATCGGAGCAGTGGGCTGGATGATGACGATGCCGTAGACGATGAGATGCCAGAGCTTGAGCGCCCGCTTGAGATGAGGTGCTTCAGCTTCGTTCGTTTGCATCGTGACCGCTTTCAAGGTGTCAAGGATTTGCAACTCGTGTTGCCGTGGCTTCGCAAGAAAAAGTTATTTGGGCTCGACGCCGGGAAACCAGTAAACGGCATTGGAATGATAGATCTTTTTCAAAACCGTCGGCGGAAGGTTCAGTCCATGTACGGTATGGCCTCTGTAGTCGAAGGTATCGGCTGTTGCGAAGTAGCGCCAATCGCGTGCGAGCTGCGACTCCCACTCCTCAACAGCGGCGTTGCCAGTCGTTTTTCCCATGAACTCGATGTCCGTCCCATAGAGAACCCGGTCCTGATATTTGATCAGGAAGGCACGGACTTTCGGGGAAGGCTGAATGGTGAGGTGTGCGACGCGAGCGCCGGTATCGATGGCGAAGTTTGGATAGCGATCGAGCGTAGCGGCGACTTGATCTACGTCGGCCTCCATGCTTCCCAGATGAGCGCCGACGACCCGCAGGTGAGGATGCTCGGCGAGCAGGTGATCTCGCGCCTCAAGGATCGTCTTCTTAGGCAGGGCGTCTGGGACCTTTGCCATGTTCCATTCAGGATGCTTCGCGTAGTAGGAGGCGTCCAGCGCCTTGGGATCGGGCGGACCCCAAGCCACATCGGGCTCTGCCTGGTGGGCGATCACGGTCTTGTTATGGGCTTCGATGTCGCGAAAGATCGGATCGAACCGCGGGTTGTCCACCGTCACATAATGGCCGCTGCTGTCTTTCAGCTCCATTCCGATGTTCTTCCAGACTTTGACCGCGATCGCCCCGTTGGCGAAGTCGCGGTTCAGGCCATCGATTGCGGTCTGGACGAAGTCCGGCTGCGAGAAGCGATAGGGATCGAAGGTGGTGCAGAGAGAGGCGTGTCCGTGCGCCGACTGGATAAAGGCCAGGGCAGCGGCGCGCTGCTTCTCCAGTGACACTCCGCTCGGCTCCTTGTCGTCTACAACGAGGATGTCGATGAGGTGCAGGTTCCAGCGTTCGAGCATTGCGGTGAAGGCGACATCGCTCTTCTGAACGTGAGCGTGCGCGTCGATCGGCTGCAGGGCGGCCAGAGAGCGAAGATAGCCTGTCCGCTGCGACTCTGACGGGGTCCCTTGTCCGATTGCGGGAAGCGTCAGGCTCGCAGCGAGAGAGAAGGCGCAGAGCAGGCGTAATGGGGCAATTGTCATGGCGATCCTTATGGTTGCACTTCGAAACGGTGTTTGTTCTCCGGGACGAACTTTGTCATGATCGAGCCGGTGATGGTGACTGGGAATGTCTGTACGTTGGGCGTTGGCGCAAATCCGGTCGCCTTCAGATGGACGGAGTAGACGCCTGCATGCGTGTAGGTGTGAGCGATCTTGGCGCCATCGAGAGTTACCCCGTCGCCAAACTCCCACGAGTAGGAGAGCGCAGGATTGTCTTCATCGGATGCGGCCTGAAAGACGATCGCTTCGCCGGCCTTTCCGGAAGATGCCACGTTGGCGGTCACCGCTGGCGGCTGCGCAGCCATACGTGTGTTCACAATTTTGAAGATGCGGACGGAGTGGGGTGGCTGCTGAACATTGAGTGCGTCGCCCAGGGAAGCGGAGGTGCTGGTCTTCGCAAGGATTTCGGAGACGGCGTAACCCGCTTTAGGATCCAGTCCCAGCGCGGCTCGCGAGAGAGTGTGACGGCGTGAGTCTTCAGACCAGTTGAACACGCTTACGGTTGACTGCCGGCTCGTCTGCTTCAGGAGAAAGATGCTGGGCTGCAGGTCTGCGGCCTCGTACGTCATCAAGTCGAGTGGGATGGACGCGCGGCCGAGACGGGCCATGTCGAGCAGGTCCTGATTCTCGACGAGGGCCATGCGATCGGCAGCTTCACCCAGCGTGGGCAGGTCGTCGCCTATTTCATACAGGCCGCCCGAGACCGCAGAAAGTGCGATCGAGACCTTGGCTTCGTCCAGAGTGAGAGGCTTTGCGCCTCCGTGCCAGTTCTGGTCGTCGACCGTCTGCGTCGAAACCGAAAACGCATCCGGGTCCGCGAGATAGTAGTTGCGATTCATATAGTAGCGCGCGGCAATCCCGGTCGCCGCATCCTTGCTTGATGAGAAGGTATGGCCCGTGTCCTGCGAGATGCGCCCCATATCCACCAGACCGACCGGATTGAGCAGCTCGCATCCATCCTTATCGAGCAGGACATCAGGGCCGACGGCATCGCGAATGGTCTGGATGCCGATGCGTTGCGCCTCGAGCGCCGTGGTCTGCGGCGCGTGATAGAAGCCTTCGATGCCGCTGTCTTCCATGAAGTCCATCTTGATGTAACGAATGCCCCAGTTGTGGACGAGCGTCGAGTAAGTGCTGCGCAGGTATGCCTGGGCGTCGGGATGGGTGGGATCGAGCGCATAGAGATGATCCACACCGTCCGTGACGAAGCCGATGTGAATAGGCTCTCCCTGCGCATTGTGTACCAGCCACTCAGGATGATGCGTGAAAATCCAAGAGCGTTCTGAAACTTCAAAGGGCGCGGTCCAGATGCCCGGCGTCAGGCCTTCATAGAGGACCATGTGTTCCAGCGCGCTCACGCCTCGCGGAAAGAGAGACGCATCAGGCGTAGCGTATTCACCGCGAGCGAACTGATAGCCCTCATCCATGTGAAAGAACTGATAGCCAAGCGGCTTCAGGTGCTGGGAAAGCCACTGGGCATTGGTAAGCGCCGTGCCTTCGCTCAGGCCAAAGTAGTATGCGGTCCAACTCCACCAGCCAATCGGGGTAGGTGCGGTAATGCGTGCGTGGTGAAGGTCGCGTACAAGGTGAGCATAGGTCTCAAGCTGCTGATGGTAGTCGCTGCTTACGCTGAAGAGCATGCGCTCAGAAGCAAGTTCGGAGCCGGGCGCAACACGCAGGCTGAGCTCCACGCGATCCTTTGCCGGAGAATCTTGCAACGAATTTTCGATGAGAAGTTCCGTGGTGCCGGTCGAATCGACTTCGTACGATCCCATGGTCGCGGCAGGCCCTACGGAAGCCATGTGCAGTCGCAGCACGCTCAGGAATTTGTCTGAGGTGAGAGCGCCGATGAACCAACTCTGTTTACTTTGCTGATTGTAGACAAGCTGAACGCCCACTGCCCGATGGACATTGTTCTCGACGTTGCCCAGATCGCGGAGCTGCATTGCCGGACGGTCTTCGCTGAAGCTGTCGGAGAGCACGCGGTCGGCAGCAGCCGGGCCGCCAAGATTGAGCGTTCCGCCCTTGGTCTTGCTCTCGGTTTCGAGCACGCGCAAAGACTGAATCTCGACAGGCGCGCCTGTCGTGTTGATCGCCGTGAGCTGCAGATCGCCGAACGGAACATCCGTATACGCGCGGAGCCGCAACAGTAAATCCGGAGCATCCTTGCGGCCGGTATAGCGGATCGTGGTCATCTTCGCCCGGCCCATCTCTCCGCTCGCCTCCGCTGTCGTGACGCTGTACTGCGGATAATCCGCCGCATGGAGCCATTTGCCATCTACTTTCGCGGCGGCGCTGGCCCGGATCACTGCACCGTCAATGCCGGAGGCTTCAATCGTATAGCTCCCATCGGCCTTACTAGCAGTAATTTGGACTGCAGCGTGCTGCTGCGCGCTGGCGGCAGTAATGACCAGAGGTGAAACACAGAGAATAACGCCGCAGATACGGTAGAGATTTGGCACTTTCAAGCATCGACTCGTTTCGTTCGTTGGTATTGCACTCGGTTAAATACACAGATGGGCTAAACGAAGCCGCACATTGATCCGCGCTGGAACGAAAAGATTGCTAAGGGTCCTCCGAAGGCATGCAATGAATCGGCGGCTGAGAGATACAAAGGTCATGGCTAACTCCGGGCAAGGGGGAAATGATGCAAGCAAAGTTTTTACCAGCGACGTAAGTTACGATTTGTTTCGAGAGATTATTTTTAGCGTCGTTTTATGGGGAAGTCAAGGGGAACCGTACTACCGGCTCACTGTCTTTCAGCGCAACGTCGCCAATCAATGATAGGAGTTCGATTTTATTCATCTAGCGTTACTGACGGTTCGTACCGCTTGCTCTCCCAACTGGACCATCCCAATCGCACAGACGAGTGTGAGCCGAATTGTGTCGGCTGAGCCGTTGACGGAGATTATCAGTCAACTTGGTTGTGAGGAAGTTGAGCACGGTCTTGTTCCCAGGTGGCAGCTAGGTGAAGGAAGGATGCGTGCACCCGCAGGGCAGACTAACCAACCGGTGACATGGCTTGGCTCAACCTGTACTTTTTCTCGAACTCAATGCGTTTCATCTTAAGAAAATCTGCAGACGCATCTTCAGGCCAAAGCAACTCTCCTTTGCAGGCAAAGACAACCGTGTTGCCGTCGTTATCTGGTGAGGTTACAGCCTGGCCGCCGAAGCTCCTGAGTATCCGGGCGAAAATCCTTTGTTCGTCTGCGGCACACAGATTAACGACCAACAGACCATGTCTAGCCATGGCGCGATAACAGTTATCGTAGAAATGTTCGGAGCACAAATCTTCCGGCAGGCTGTCGACATCGAAAGCGTCAACCAAGAGCACATCCAGTTCATCTGAGTGGCTCGCCACAAATTTCGCCCCATCTTCACATAGGATTTGGAATCGATGGTCTTCCTTAGGGATATGGAATCTGTCCCGCAGCAAAATCACATGGGGATTGATCTCAACGACTGTCAGCATCGCGGCAGGGTGGCACCGGTAGCACCATTTGGCGAGCGAACCGCCTCCCAGGCCAATCAGCGCGATGTTGTGCGGATGCGGCTTGAAGAGCTCAAAAGCCATCATCGTTCGCGTGTATGTCAATGCCAGAAAGTCGGGCCTCTCCAGCACCATCTGACTTTGTACGTATTCAGATTCGAAGTGTAAGGTGAGGATTCCGTCTTCTTCTGAAATAACTGGGATAGGAAAAGCATTGACTCGCGAGGATGTTTCCGTTGGCTCCAAAACCCTTGACTGCATAGCTTCCGTGGTCATATCTGATTTTTATAGTAATGCTGCGGCAGGCGTCACAGAGAACAATGGAGTGAAATCCCTTCCGCGGGATTGTCTGAACACTCGCAGTTTTGAGAGGCAATACCAAGATGTTAGGGGTTGGTTCTTGAGACGCGGCAACAATTTATACGAAGCCGTTGACGGGTTGACAAGAATGCCGCTCGCATCCAGACTCTCGTTATGCGACTGTCCGTCCTCTGTCTCGTACTCGTGAGTGCAATGCTGTGCCCGCCGTCGCGGGCGCAGGTGCCTGTCTTCCAGGTCACTCCCATCCAAAGCTCAATCCGCTTCAATACGACATCTTCGAGGCCCCTGACGGGCAATTTTGACAAATGGAAGGCGACTCTGACCTTCGCCTCACGCGACCCTACGTCGGCCGTATTACAAGTCGAAATCCAGACAGCGAGCGTGCATTGCATCAACAGCAAGAACGATGACGAACTGAAGAGCACGGACTTGCTGAACGTCGCGCAGGCCCCGGTCATTTCATTCAAATCCAACAAAGTTGTCCAGACGGGGAAGACCACCTACGACCTTGTCGGCACCTTCACCATGCGCGGCGTTTCCAAGCCGGCTACGTTGAAGTTAGTCATCGCCGACCAGGGTGGCGGCTCAGGATACGTCCAGGGAATCGTACCCTTCGACCTTAAGGACTACGGGATGACCAGCACTAAGAAGATTGATGAGCACGGCGAGGTCGATCTCAACCTCAAGGCAGAGCAGGTGAGCGGACCCGAATTGATTCGCAAAAGGTTTCAGTAACGCCGTGTCCGACTGTTCTCTCTACCAGTCACTCTGAATCAGAGGCAAAAGAAAGGGCCCGGTTCAACTCGGATGCCTGTTGATTCTCTTGAGGTAACTTATGAGACTACTTCTAGTTCTTTTCTGCGCTTCTTGCGGAAGGCAACCGCGACGAGATAAGCAACGCGAGGCTGCAAAGGGACGACAGTACGACGGAAGACGCGAGAGCCATGAAGACGGAGTGCCTCAGGGTTATCGAGCCTAACGCTGCACCAGCAAACATGGCTACCACTGCTGCAATTCGCCGCTGCCAACGGGGATTGGTTCCGCGCGCCAGGGACGAATCCGCAGCAATACCCGTAATGGTCAACGTCAGCACTGTTGTTGTCAGGTCTGGAACGGCTAACTTACGTACGGCGGCATTTCTCATCCCCATCGCTATGGCTGTGCAAGCGATCATCGCGTAAAGCCGCAGGACATGCGGAGATGAAACGGCACGATAGCCAAGTGCAGCCAGAGCTGCCCCGACTAAGAAAACAATCTCCAATGCAAAAATCGAACTCGCTGCACGAAGCTGCGACCCTGAGCTTGCGCCGGCCATGATGCGACCGCCAACCGCAGCGCCTCCGAGAAAGCCCAAGAGAGCAGTGACGGAACCGGCCAGGGACACCTGAGCTACACCCGTACTCGCAAATGCGAGAAGAACGATATTTCCAGTCATGTTTGCTGTGAATACGTGCCCGAGAGAAAGGAAGCTCACTGCATCGACAAGACCGGTAACGGCGGTCATCCCAAGCAGCGCGCATGTGAGGATTGAGTCTGCAGTCAGCCCTTTCCACATAGATCAACACCTCTGCTCGTCAGACTAAAACTTGTAGCCGGCCCACAAAGCCCAGTAGTTGAGGTTGCGCCCAGGTTGCGTCTCCTTAAGGAAACTGCCCGCATAAAAGATTCCGTAGTCCGCCTGATACCAGAGGTGTCGATTTGCCTGCCATCGGATCTCAGTGCCGGGCCTGTGTCCAACGAATCGTGCCTGACTACCATCGGCAGCCCGGATCAGAAACCCCGGCACAGCGTAGACGCCATCCTCAACGGTCTGTCTCCACTGAAAAATCCAGTCGACAGAGACAGACACGTTATGCGGAAGCGCCGTTTCGATGTGGGGATGAACGTCAATGATGTTGATGGGGCCAGGACCCGTTGTAGCAATGACACCAAAGTAGTTGCCCTTGGGAAATAACGGATTGAAGGTCCCGAGGCTATTCGAGTTTGGATGATCTCCGCTCGAGATATCAGCCTTCACGCTGAAACGCGGTTTCAAGGGCACAGTCGGAAAGCGGTAGCCGGTTTCGGTCGCCACCGTCCATGCCCGAATATTTCCCGAACCGAATGTGCCAAACTGCCATAGCGCCTCATCGTCAAAGTCCCATCCAGAGTGTTCCGTTGCGATCGGACGAGATATCCTGGCACCTATTGAGTGGCGCACCTCCTGCGCCGTGCCTCGCTGGAAGGTCGCTGCCTTCCGATCCAGGCCTAAGTAGTACAGGTCTAGTGAAGCTTTGCGGGGCAAAGACCGAGTCGCATACACACCCCAGAAACCAACGGCGGAATTCGGCGCATTGTCGAAGAATCCAGGATTGTCCTCATCCGGACGCAGAGCAAAGCCATCCACTTGCCAGGAGTGGATTCTGCTCTTCAGCAGAAAACCATCGAAGCTCAACCGAACATTCGGGCCCTCCCGTATATCGATCAAGCGCCCGGAGCCGTACTCAAGCTCATGCCTTCCGATTCGGAGCTCGATCGATTTCGAATCTGATGAACTACTGAGCTCCAGAAACCCTGACTGAAAGTCGAGCTTCTTTTCATCGATGGGACGAGGGCCACCTCTACGGAATGAATTCAATCCACTCTTCAGTTCGATGAAGGTACGGACATGCTTGCCATAATGCAGATCGAAGTAGGGCATGTATCTCTGGTTGAGGTACCCGTTCCAATAAGGAGACTGGCCCCAGTTGTCGTTTCCGATCTGCTCCCACACCTCGCGGGCTTCGCCGCCCATGGTCATGTACCAATCATCGGCGCTCTTGCGGAGCGGGATGTATTTGATGGGGTCCCAGAAGTCCTCCCGGAGGCTTCTGTCGCGCAGAAAACTCCAGTCCTCATCCTCTCTTAGCAGCTTGTAACTCCGATCTTGGATTACAGATGGGGCTGCTCCCACTGTCTGGGCATTGGCGCTCGACACTCCAATCAAGAGCGCCGCCAGGATTAAAACAATTCTCATCAAACACACTTTCTCAACGAGACGGACTCTACTTACTTGAGGGCGAGTGGATCTCGGCAATATACCCGCCGGGAAATTGCACCATGGCTGCTGTGCGCTGGTCGGCAGTGTAGGGAGGAACCAGGATCTCGACTCCTGCCGCCTTGGCCTTGGCGAGGGTAGCCGCGAGATCCGAAACCTCGTAGCCTGTCATCTCGTGCCCGTATGGATACGGAAGATGGCCATCTGTTACGAGAACCGTCAGCTTGCCGAAGTTGGATTGGATACGGATTCGCCGATAAGTGTCACTTGGCCGTCCGATCTCAACACCGGGAGCATGCGCATCATCAGCGATGACATTGCCATGACTAAAGGCAAGAAAGCTGTCTACGAAGGCAGCCACGCGATCGGCGGACACATAGACACGGTTTTCCGGAATAGTTTGCAGAGCTTTATAGGACGGTGCGGTCGTGTGCCAATAAAGCTGCGTATTCACACCGCCCGGCCACTGAATAATGGCATCTCGTCCGATTGGGTCAGGGAATGGAGTCACAAGAACGTCGGCGCCTGTCGCGCGCGAGGCCTCGACCGCCGCATCGAAATCTGTCACGAGGTAACCCGTTCGCTCTGCGCCAAACGGATACGGGACCGGCGTCTTGAACCCGAAAACCGACACGCTACCTACGGGAGTCAGCACCAGCTGGGACATGGTGCTGCTCGGAGTTGGCGTCACGGTGAAGACGCCCTGTTTGGATGTAGTCCCGCCGAAGGTTGCTACAAGGCTGGCGACGAAGCGGTCGAAGTCCTCGGGCGCCACGTAGACGTGGGTCGTATCGTATTGCGGCCCCACCGCCACGTTCTGCGTTGGCGTAGCTGCGTTAGCGACTCCCATCGAGGCGAATAGACCCGCGCCTCCCGCACTCAAAAGAACTGCAATAGCGATTACGCCAAGCGACCGAATGGTACGCATTCAATATCTCCTTTCGCCATCAACGGGGCTTACAATCCGTGCGACGCCTCAGCCGCAACCCACTCCTCAGTCCGTGTGAGGCTGAACTGATACTACGGATTGCACATTCGCTCGCTGATCCCAATGCTTACCCACGAGACAAACGGACGCAGCATGTGTCACCGTGACATTCTTCGTAAGAATCCAAGTGCCGAGCTGTTCTCCGAGCACCATTCCCAGGAGGCCGAGCAGAGCGACGATCGGCGGGGCCGGACTCTTTACGCGAATCACTCCGTACAAAATGCCGACAAACAAACCTACTGCGAATGAAATGAGCAGTACCTTCATCAGTAACTCTCCCTTCCAGTTCCTCAGGCCATTCTTTCGTCCGGTTGTTTCTTAGAACGCGAAACAGTCACAGCCGAGACTCCAGAGCCCGGATTTTCCGAATACGCGGACGTGTCCACTTGAGCCCTCCTGCGCGTGACTTAGCTCTGAGTGCTGGCAAAAGGCGGAATGAGAGGCTCCAGCCAATGATTTTGAAGCCTTGGCATAGCCGCCATAGTGTGCGACGGGCGACCAGTCAGGACTGACAGGAAGCTCGGGAGGAGCAAGGCTTGCGTGCTCTTCAGTGGCGTACACAACCCTGCCGCCGACGATGGTCAGCACCGATTCGAGATCTTTAATTTCTTCCTCCGGGATCGAGAAATAATCGGCAGAAAGAACGGCCAGATCAGCGAGCTGCCCGGGTGCAAGCGCTCCCTTCTTGCCATCTTCCGTCGAGAACCAACTGCTTCCCATGGTGTAAAGCTTCAGCGCTTCCGATCGGTCGAAGCGATTTTCTTCTGGATAAAGGTTCAAACCACCAATGGTCTTACCAGTGATAAGCCAGTAGAGGGAGAGGAATGGGTTGTAACTGGAGACACGGGTTGCATCAGTCCCTGCTCCCACGGGAACACCCATCTCCAACATTCGCCGTATCGGCGGTGTACGCTTCGCCTGCTGCGCGCCGTAACGTTCGACGAAATACTCGCCTTGGAAAGCCATTCGGTTCTGCACTGCTATGCCGCCGCCCAGCGCCTTCACACGTTCGATGTTGCGATCGGTGATCGTCTCGCAGTGATCGAAGAACCAGTGCAGGCCGTCAAACGGAATCTCTCGATTCACCTCTTCATAAACGTTCAATGCACGCTCAATCGTCTCGTTGTATGTCGTATGCAGGCGAAATGGCCAGCGGTGCTCGGCCAGGTGACGGATCACAGCCTTCAATTCACTCTCCATGACAGGCGCCATATCGGGACGCGGCACGAGAAAATCTTCGAAGTCTGCGGCAGAGAATGCGAGCATTTCTCCCGCGCCGTTGACGCGGTAGATGTCATCGCCGTCGCCGGGTTTTGTGATCTTCGTCCAATTCTGGAAATCCGAGAGCTCCTGCTTTGGCTTCTGTGTAAACAGGTTGTAGGCCAGGCGAATGGAAAGCTCGCCATTGCGATGGAGTTTGCTTACGACGCCGTAGTCATCAGGGTAATTCTGAAACCCTCCACCCGCATCAATGGCGCTGGTGATGCCAAAGCGGTTCAGCTCGCGAAAGAACAACCGTGAAGAGTTGAGTTGATCTTCGCGCGAAAGCTTTGGCCCCTTGGCCAGCGTTGAATAGAGTATGTTCGCATTCGGCTTCGCGATGAGAAGACCTGTTGGGTTCCCGTGCCGGTCCCGCTGAACTTCGCCGGCAGGGAAATCCGGCGCATCTTTCCCGTAACCAACTGCACGCAAAGCTGCCCCATTCAACAAAGCACGATCGTATAGGTGCAGAACGAAAACAGGAGTGTCCGGCGCTGCCTCGTTGATTTCGTCCAGCGTCGGCATGCGCCGTTCGGCAAATTGAAACTCCGTCCATCCCCCAACGACGCGCACCCACTGCGGCGCAGGAGTTCGCGCAGCCTGCTCTTTGAGCATGCGCAGTGCATCGGCGAGCGACGGCACCCCATCCCAGCGCAGCTCCATGTTGTAATTGAGGCCGCCGCGGATCGGATGCATATGCGAATCGTTGAGGCCTGGAATAATGGTTCGGCCCTTTGCATCAATCACTTTGGTCGCAGGGGCGCGCAGCCGCAAGATATCTTGCTCGGTGCCGGTGGCGATGATCTTTCCGTCCGCAATCGCAAGAGCTTCAACAAATGAAGGAGTGGAATTCGTCGCGATCTTCGCATTGTGCAGGATTGTGTCCGTTGCCATAAGATTTTCCTCACAGGACTGTGGTGACAGAGGGCAAGAAGACTCTTGCCCTCTGAGCACTTCTACTTGGCCGCCAATTCCGCGTTGACCGGCATCTCCCAATAGGAGAACGTCGACGGGCCTGCACCATGCACCATCGTGTAGGCATACTCCACACCCATTCCGTAGGCACCTGCGTGGTTCTTCACGATGTCCATGACTGCCGGATACGTTTCGGTCCAGGCCCAGTCACGTTGCCACTCCAACATGACTTGTATCCAGGTGACTGGCTTCGCGCCTGCCTGCTCGACGCGACGCATCGCCGCTTCATGAATGCGCAGGTCCAGGTCGCCGCAGAGGTCCTCCACCACGTAAACCTCGTAACCGTCTGCGATGGCCTGTATGGAGGGAAACGCCACACAGACCTCGGTCCAAAGCCCAGCCAGGACAATCTTCTTACGTCCTGTCTTTTTCACAGCGGCCACAAAATTTGGATCGTCCCATGAATTCATGCTGGTACGTTCAATCGGTGTCTGTTCAGGAAACTGCGCTTTAAGCTGAGGCCATATATTGCCGCTGAATTGCTTGGTCTCAACGGTGCTCAGAATGGTGGGAACACTGAAGAGCCTGGCGGCCTTCGAGAATCCGACGACGTTGTTGATCAGCGTCTGCCTGTCGATGCTGGTGACACCGAAAAGCATCTGCGGTTGGTGGTCAATCAGGGTGACGACACAATTGTCTGGAGTGAGCAACCCTTTCTCACTCCGCTTGGCAAGGCTGTTCTGAGCCATGACTTTTCTCTCCTCTTAGAGGTGAATGGATGATGTAAGACGTTTCCGCCCTCAACACATCCGAAAGGTGGTTACGCCGCTGCTAAACGTGTTGTCGTGTTGAAGAAATTTCGCTTTCTTCGATGTAAGATCGAAATCACTTTGTACTACGAAGGGGATACCAGGAACCAAATGGATACCTGGTCACCAAAATTGAAATGAGCGCTAAACGTATTGTCAGCAAGTGTCCGATCGAGGAACTGCTCGTCCTGATTGGCGGCCGCTGGAAACCGGTCATTCTCTGGTGGCTTATGAGCAGCGAAAAGCCGTTCCGGTTCACAATCCTCCGGCAAAGCATGCCTCGAATCTCGCAGAAGGTATTGACGCAGCAGTTGCGAGAACTTGAGCGGGACGGATTTGTCAAAAGAGAGATGTTCGCCGAAATGCCTGTGCGCGTTGAATATTCGTTGACCGCGTTCGGACGAAAGCTCCGGCCTGTTCTTGAGGAGCTCGATTCCTGGTCTCGGAAGCATCTGCTTTAGGCAAAAACGAAGGCCAGCAGATCTCCTAGGAGAAGTCATTGCCTCGGAAAATTCAGCCCCATGAGCGTTGGTATACATGCAGCGTTGCGGACCGAGCGAACGTAACGATGGCTGCATGTTGGGACGCTGCCGATTTCGCGAGTGCCTCGCGGTTTGTAACGGCTTGCTGTAATGGGTCGCCTTGCCTGCAGTTATCGCAGACTCAAGCACAAGGGTAGTTTGGAGGGACCGCCATGTATAGGCGACCTTCCCCACGAGGAAAAGTTGAACAAAATTAATGAGCCCAATTGCGCCAAGGAGAACAGACATCTTGTCTCCCCTTTTCTGGAGGCGTGCAGGTTCCACCAACGCCGCGCGTATTTTTGAGTTGGTGCAGATACTACTTGTTTTTTATAGGGCCTGACATCACCAACTAAGAGGTTTTTTACCTACCACAGTAGAGGAGCCGGGAGATACCACTACTGTGTGATGAGGTTGTTTCGCCTCGAATTCACACCAATGCGACTGTGGCAGCATTTACTGTATCGCGTACAACGGCTCTGATGCGACTTCGTCTTGCATGCGATCGACGAGCAATGCAATCGTGCGCAACAAGCCAAACAATGCGTGCTCCCGTTCCGAGTACGTGGCCTGTTCGGCAGCGGATGACTCCAGCATTTTCAGCAGGCTCGGTGAGATGCTGCTCTCGAGCGGTTTATGATTCATCTGATTCTCGAGAGACTCTGCCATATGCTGCAGACTGCGGGCGCATTCTTCGCGAAAAGTGTCATCCATCTGCCTGAAGGCAGTCGACTTCTCACCGATTTCTCCGAATACGCGGAATTGAACCAGCGGCGCCTCCAGCAGATAGAACGTGCGAATGGATGACTGCCAGCGGCGAATACGATCGCGCGCCGCCATATCTGTGGCGCGACGACGTCCCGTTTCAAAAGGCACAGCATCCGTTTGTGCGTTCACATCGCCGAAATTGCGGTAGACCTGCTCCCTCTGTCGACGAATCGTGAGGATAGCTTCAGTATCCGTGCTTTTCGGAGATCCAGTGATAAGCTCCGCCATAAGACGAAGATTGCGAACGAAAACACGAACCATCTCATCTCCTGCCGGATGTGGATAGAGACGTTCAAAGACAAGCCACATTGCGAAAATTCCCAGCAACACGCCGACTGCACGGTCTCGTCCCAGAGTGAGCGAGGTTTGAATACGGAACTCGCTCAGGTTGATCAGATAAAATGCGAGGGCGATCTGTAACCCCGCATACGAAAGGCGTGTACTCGACGTAGAAACCCAGGCCGCGACAGCGGTCACAACGGCAAAGAGCACGGCTAACCCGACGACGGAGTCGATATTCGGCAGAATGAAAATCTGCGCTCCTAAGCCGAAAACGAAACCGCCGAGTACCGCACCGGCGATGCGCAATACTTGTTTCTGGCGCGAGACACCGACGTTTGAGAGGGCGGTAAATACGCAGGTTGTCACCGACGTAGAAATCCCCGGCCAATCCAGCGACACATAAAGGACATAACAGATCATTGCCGCCAGCGTTCCGCCAAGAACGTAACGCAAGTGCTCAGGATTAGAAAATGCATCCGCCACGAAGATGCGATTGGCAGCAGGCGGACTGTCGAGGATATCAAGACGTGGATCAACTGAACTCGCACCGCTCAGGACGGAAGCCATGAGTGAAGTCATTGCCTCGAGTTCATAGAGAAGTGGCGTTCCCTCGCTCGCTCCGACCTCAGGCTCCCACTGAGTGGGCTGATTGTTTGACCGCAGACACAGGCGAATCTCGGCGATGCGCTGAGCAAGGCGTGCAGCCCGTTCTC
>JABDHA010000093.1 GCA_013285705.1 Acidobacteriota bacterium | reverse complement strand
GAGAAGAGCACAGAAATCGCGATAGTGATTGCGAACTGCTTGTAAAGCTGGCCTGTGATGCCGGGAATGAAAGCCGTGGGAACGAAAACGGCAGCCAGAATGAGTGCGATAGCAATAACCGGTCCCGAGACTTCCTCCATTGCTTTGATAGTCGCGTCGTGAGGACTCAGCCCATTCTCAATATTGTGTTCGACCGCCTCCACGACGACGATGGCGTCATCGACGACCAGTCCAATCGCGAGGACCATACCCAGAAGTGACAGGGTATTAATGGAGAACCCCAGCATGGGAAAGACGATGAAGGTCGCAATCAGAGAGACGGGAACGGCCAGTAGCGGAATCAGCGTGGCCCTGAAGCCCTGGAGGAAAATGTAGACCACGATAATGACCAGGAGGATTGCCTCTCCCAGCGTCTTATAGATTTCGTGGATGCCGGCACTTACAGCGAGAGTCGTGTCGAGCGCGGTAGTGTAGTCCAGCCCCTGGGGGAAACGTCCTCTCGCTTCGCCCATCATTTTGAGGACGGCGGCTTGCGTTGTAAGCGCGTTGGCGCCGGGAGTGAGATAGAGGGCGATGAGGGCGGCTGGCTGGGTGGGCTTATTTTCCCCTGCCACTCCAAAGCGCGATACGACGGAATAGAATTGCGATCCCAGCTGGATTCGCGCCACGTCCTTGAGGTGCAGAATGGAACCGTCAGGCTGGGCGCGGACAACGATTTCGCCAAACTCTTCAGCCGTAGGCAGCCGCCCTGGAGCCCGCACGTTGTACGTAAACTGCTGCCCAGACGGAACGGGTTCGCCGCCAATCTGGCCCCCAGGATTCACCTTGTTCTGCGCTTTCACGGCGTTGGTGATGTCGGATACTGTCACTCCCAGGCTCGCCAGCCGGTCCGGATTCACCCAGATGCGCATGGCATACGGCCCCGCGCCGAATACATTGACCTGTCCAACGCCTGCAATACGTGTGAGCGCATATTGCAGGTTGATGATGGCGTAGTTGGAAAGGAAAAGCTGGTCGTAGGCGCCATTGGGAGAGTAGAGATTGAGTAGCAGGAAAGGCGCGGTCGTCCCCGGCTGAACGGTCACACCTTGCTGAGTTACTTCGGAGGGCAATTGCGAGTTGGCCTGCCCGCTCCGCATCTGCGCCAGAATCTGATCGGTGTTGATATCTGTGCCCAGCTGGAAATCGACATACAGCGTCATGCCTCCGCCGGAGCTCGCACTCAACGAGTACATGTAATTCATGCCGCTGACGCCCGACATCTGCTGTTCAATCGGTGTCGCGACAGATTCGGCGATCGTCTGAGCGTCCGCGCCCGGGTAGGTCGCTTTCACCTGGATCATGGGGTCCGCGATGTTCGGGAACTGTGCCGTAGGCAACTCGAGCACCGCGACCCCGCCGGCCAGCACCATCAGAATTGCAATGACAATCGCGACGATGGGGCGATTGATAAAGAACTTTGACATGATCAGTTGCCCCCGCCTGTGGAGGCAGGTTCATAGGGCTTGGGAGCGACGGGAATGCCCTCTTTTGCCAATTGCGGGGCTGCCGCCGCAAATGCCTGTACCTTCTGAATGCCTTCGACGACAACCTTCTCGCCGGGGTTCAGTCCCGCTGTGATGATCCAGTTCGGCCCGACCCTGTCTCCTACTTTGACGGGTCGAAACATAGCCTTGTTTTCAGGCGTGACCACAATGATCATGTAATCCGACTGCACTTCGATTACGGCTTGTTGCGGAACCAGCAGCGCGTTCCCGTTGTCGCCTGTCTTGATGCGAACGCGACCAAAACCGCCCGGGCGAAGAATGGCCTGCGGATTGGGGAACTCGGCGGCCATCTGAATGGTGCCCGTCTGTGTGACGACCTGCCGATTGACGTAAATGACCGTGCCCTTCGCCGGATATGACTCGTCATTGGCCTGGATGAACTCAACAGCCTTACGCGGAACGTTGCCGACCCTGCCGCTAATAATTTTTGAGATCTCCGGCGCGAACTTGAGGAAGAGACTCTCGCTGGGGTTGAAGTAAGCCCAGATCGGATTCACCTGCGAAACCATCGTCATTTTTGTGGTGGGTCCAACCAGATCGCCGATCTGTGAACTGGTGGCACCGGCGATGCCGTCTATGGGCGAATAGACCTTTGTCCAAGAGAGACTCAGCTCCGCGTTCGCGAGGCCTGCCTTGGACGCCTGCAACTGCGATCTCATGGCCTCCTGCGTGGTCCGGTCGGTATCGAGATCTCTCTGCGGAATCGCCTTTTGAGCCGCCAGCGGAGTGTCACGCTGTACATCGTTGTCGGCCTTTGCCAGATTGGCTACGGCGATACCTACCTGTGCCTTCGCCTGTTCGAGCTCGGCCTCGTATTGCCGTGGATCGAGCGTAAACAGAAGCTGGCCCTTCTTGACGAAGAACCCGTTCTGATACTCCTGCTTTAGCAGGTAGCCCTGCACTCTCGGAGTGATCTCAGCATTGACCGGACCGTTTAGCTGGGCCACATACTCGGCGTAAATTGGGACGTTCTGCTGAATAACAGTCGCCACTTCTACATCAGGCGGACCCGGTTTCACGGGGGCTGCCTCTTTGGCGCATCCAGCCAGCGCCACGATGAGAGACATCCCGGCGGCAACCAAGCTAGAGAATCCGCTCTTGGTCGTTATATGTGTTCGCTCACGTTGCTTCGAATCTGTTGCGCAGTGTCTGTATAGATGAGACTCGTGCGTGATCTGCATTGACCCACCCCTCGTTGACCCACTCTGAGGTAGCCGACCTTACACCGCATTTCCCAATAGAAAGGATCAGGACCCAGTCAGCCCACAACTGTTGACGCACCTAAGGTATGCCGATATGCGGTTAAAGCAAACTAGTAAAAGTACTAGTCTGCGCCCATCACTAATTACCAATTACTGACAATTCATAATTGCGCGATGCTTGGCTCACTCACTGCCGACGACCATCAAGCGCTCGCAGGTGATGCGGATTGAGGCGCGCCATCGCCACAGTCTGCCCAAGAACGGCAGCAGATTGCAGCCCGCTTAATTTGTCTGTTCGGCAATGGATTCTATCTTTTGTGTCAGTTCTCATGCTGCTCTTCACAGGGACCACGCTCAATATCCAGTCCTTTTTCGGCGATAGAGGCACACGCGAGTCTAATAGGTCGGCGGTCCCGAGAGCTTAGCAGACCTGCGACCTCTGCTTTAAAGCAAAGGTCTACAGGGCAGAGGACGCGGGTGCATTAAGGGTCCAATAACTGTTCCTACCCGTTCCTAACAGCGCCAAAAGAGGCCATCCGTGACGTTTATTTTCTGTTAGTTACGATTTTCCGTTTTGCTGCCACGGTAGAAGTCTACCTGCCTTCGAAATTGGGAACGATAAACGCCGTAGTTCTTAACCCAATTGAAGAACGATCGGGGTGTGGTCGGACGGTTTCGCTTGTGCGCGCGGACCTTTGTCGATGTCGCAACTCTCAAGCCGAGAGGAGAGTTGCGGCGACAAGAGGAAGTGGTCGATTCGGATTCCGCGGTTATGCTCGAAGGCTTGCCGGAAATAATCCCAGAACGTGAAGTGGCCACCTTGCCCCGGATGCAAGGTGCGAAAAGCATCCAAGTAGCCAAGACTGAGGTAAGCCCGATACCACTCTCGAGGCTCTGGTTGAAATAGCGCATCGTGAATCCATGAAGCGGGTTTGTGGCAGTCAATGTTTTCCGGGATGACATTGAAGGCGCCACCGACCACAGTCGGAGTATCACTTTGGAGCCAGAGAGCCAGCTGCCTGCCCAGACGGTCCATCCATGCCAGCTTGTAGGCAAACTTTTCACTTCCCACGGGATTGCCATTCGGAAGATAGATGTTGGCAATGCGGATGTCCTTCACTATAACTTCGAGAAAACGAGCATGACTGTCCGCGTCATCGCCCATAAGGGTCGTGCTGATTGCAAAGAACCTACAACGGTGCTGCCGTTCTGTCGCGTCACCCCCTTCAGATTAAACAGATCTACCAGGAACTCTGTACCCTTGAGTTCCTGCAGCAATAAAACATCAGGATTGTGCGCCTTCATCCATGCTGTCACCTGCTCGACGCGAGCGCGAATAGAATTGACATTCCAACTGGCAATAATCATGAGACTCCGTTAGTGCGCTTATGCGCGCACTGCTTCAACCCTGTTTGATATTTCGCTTGATTATCCAAACATCCCAAGCTGCCCGCTATCCTCGGACTTTGTTTTGCGCTTTGGTTTTTCAACGCGCTTGGGTCTGTCAGGAATGAGAGCATCGTCTTGTATCGGCTGATCCACTGATGGTTCATTAATCTTCACATTGTTGATGCGTCTGTCCACACGCCAGGCTTTCATCTGGTCAGAATAAAATGGCGGAATCAGATCGACGGGAGACTGTTCCTCGCTTCCGGGCTCCAGCCATCTCTGATAGTCAGAGCGCCTGATGATAACCGGCATGCGGTCATGGCCTGTTTTCTCTGCCATCAAGTCATTCGGTTCGGTGGTGATGATCGCGAAGGTATCCATTTCTGATTTGTGATCGGATGAACGCCAACGGCGGAGACGCCGGCCAAGGCAAAGAGCTCATCATCTTTCATCGCGAACATCCACGGCAGCTTGGTTTTTGGATCCATGCGTTTCCACTCGATAAATGAATCAACGGGCACGAGACAGCGATGATGCAGGAAGGCATAACGCCACGTGTTGCTATCGAGGAGAGTTTCACCTTTCGCGTTGATGGTGTCGAGCTTGAACTTCTTGGGATCGGTCACATCTCGCCCAGGCCGAGAGTGACACGGAGGAATTCTGGACCCGCTGGTGCTCGACACTTCGCGTGCCTCTACTCTATCGCGACACGGTAATCCGCTCACTGATCACGCTTAAGGCACTCATTTACGATCCGACGGGAAGCATGGTCGCTGCGCCTACCTCATCGCTGCCCGAGACCCTTGGCGGCGTGCGCAACTGGGATTATCGGTTCTGCTGGTTGCGCGACGGGGCGCTTGCAGTGCACGCGCTGGTCCTCGCCAGTTTGCGGGGGGAGGCGCGGGCGTTCTTCGACTGGATTGTTCGAGCTGTCGCCGGGGATCCAGCTCAGGTGCAGATCATGTACGGCATTCGGGGTGAGCGCCGCCTCACCGAGGTGGAACTCGAGTGGCTCGATGGCTACGAAGGCTCCAAGCCGGTCCGCGTGGGCAACGCCGCCTACAGCCAGCGCCAACTCGACGTCTTCGGCGAACTTGCTCTGGTGATGTATGAGGCAGGTCGACACTTCGACGACCACCGTCCTGATGCAGTGCGGGCGCTCATGGGCATCGCGCGTTACGTCGCCACCGCTTGGCAGCAGCCGGACCGCGGCATCTGGGAGATGCGGGGTCCAGAGCGTTCCTTCACCGCATCGAAGGTAGCGGCGTGGACCGCGCTGGATCGGGCGATCCGATACGCCGAAGAGCACGGCCTTGGCGAGCCCGTCGACGACCTGCGCGAGACTCGGAAGGTCATCTTCGACGAAGTGTGCCGTGAGGGATTCAATCCCAAGCTCAACTCCTTCACGCAGTACTACGGCGGCACGGGGCTGGACGCGAGCCTTCTGTTCATACCGCTGAGCGGTTTCTTGCCGGCGACCGATCCGCGAGTTGTCGGCACCGTTGAGGCGCTTGAGCGCGAGCTTCTCCAGGGTGGCCTGTTGCTTCGCTTTAAACCAGAGGAAGACGTGGACGGGCTCTCCGGCGAGGAAGGGGTATTCATCGCCTGCTCGTTCTGGCTCGTCACGGTCTATCAGTTGATGGGCAGGCAAGACGACGCTCGCAGCCTATTCAACACAGCGATCTTGACCGGCAACGATCTCGGATTGCTCGCCGAAGAGTATGACCCGAAGGGGAAGCGACAGCTCGGCAACTTTCCGCAGGCGTTCAGCCATTTTGCCTTGGTAAACGCAGCCTTCGTGCTGGCCGAAGCAGAGGCGAAGGCTACCAACAGGAAATCTCCATCTTGAGGAACAGCAGCCACTCGGTCTGCCGTAAGTTAATGACCATGGCCCTCACCGTTTCAGCGTGCAATAGCAAACCCGCGGGACGGCTCAGTTCAACCTTTGATTAGACAAAGACCATCGCGCGAAGCGTGCGTCTACGGCTAGCCATTGGTGCTGATGGAGGTGAAACGGCAAAAAATGTCGGACGTATCTCATGTGATGGAGGTCAGAATCGGTCCCATCAGGTAGGAAGCATACTACTCGAAACCATCGAGAAGATCTGATGCGGAGAGTCGATGATGTGATCGTTATTTCCATCCTTCATCTCACTTTTCTTCGGTTTGCGCGACAAGTCAATCCGAGGTGTACTCATGGACTGAAGATCAAGACAATGTAAACGAGGAAGACGACCAGATGAACGCTTCCTTCAAGAACGGTTGTGCGCGATCCTGAAAAAGTGAGGATGCTGAGCACCAGCGTCAAAGAGAGAAGTGTCATGTCGGTCGCATTGAGACCCAGGATCATGGTTTTGCCTGTCGCGAGGCCAATGCAGAGAATCGCTGGCACAGTGAGGCCAATAGTCGACGCCGAGGCTCCGAGACACAGGTTGATCGATCGCTGCAGCTGATCATTGAGCGCCCGCGCGCAGCGTGGAGCCCTTCGGGCGTAAGGACGATGAGAACACAGCCCAGTGCTGGAGGCGACCAAGCACGGCGATGCCGTAATCGATTAACTTGGCAAGTTGCTTTGCTAAGAGCACGATTGGCAACATCGTGATTAAGAGCAAAAGCGTGTGCCGCCCGAGCGCGCCGGCCGACGAGTCGCGACTCTCATAAAGCGATCTTGTGGGTGCAGCCGGTGCTACGTCGTCGTGCGGCTCGACAAAGAAGCCTTGATGACGGCCGGTTTGAATAATTAAGAAGATGCCATAGAGCAGAACTATAAAGAGCGAGAAGAAAATCGCTTGTGTGTGTGTCAGACTGCCGACCGGAATTGCCTTCGTGAAGCCGGGCAAAATGAGTGCGATCACCGACAGCGGGATGATGACTGCGAGATAGGCGACAGCTCCCTGGAGATTGTAAGCCTGCTCATGATGGCGCAGGCCACCTGAGAGCAGAGCGAGGCCGACGACGCCGTTCAACACTATCATCAAGACGGCGAACATAGTATCGCGCCCGAGCGTCGGTGCCGCGTCCTTACCGAGCGCCACGGCACCGATCAGAACGACCTCGATGATCACGATCGAGAGCGTGAGAACGAGCGTGCCGCGGGGCTCCCCGAGGAGTTCGGCGAGGTGGTCTGCTTCCCCGACGGCCCCGAATGCACACCATAGAATGACCGCGAAAAGCCAGAAAAAGAGTATGGCCGCGCGTTGCGGGGAGCCTGAGATCGGCAAGCCAACTGCTACCGAAAAGTACAAACAATCCCACCGTGAACCATGCGATCGCAAGGCGTCCGATCAGAAAGAGCGGCAAGATCGTCTTGTCTTTCATCTCATTACACTCCTGCCCTCCTAGAGCTTTTTGTTGTGCAGTTGGGGGTGTCTGAAACGGCTCTCTCCATCGTTGTGTTCCTCTTCGGCACGGCGAGCGGCGCGAATCGAATCGATACCCTGTCCTGCGCTCACATTAGTAACGAAAGGGAGCTCACGGTCGACTTATTTAGCGAGAGACGGGGGGAGAAATGAAGCGATGTCCAGACAGCGCCTCCTGGATGGCGGGGATGAGATCCACATTCAGTCGCGGCTTAATCACATAGCCGAGCGCCCCTTCCGCCAAGCACGCGTGAACAAACTCAACGCGTTCATGCACAGTCAAGAAGACCACTTTAGCCGTCGATCCCGATTCGCGTAATTCATGGGCCGCCTCTATGCCGGTCATGCCCGGCATGGATATGTCCAGTACGATGACATCTGGGCGCAGTCTCTTCGCCTCATCTACCAGCTCGATGCCATTGCCAACTGTTCCGATTACTTCATAGCTCGTCTGTAAGATCTCTCGCACTCTTTCCTGGACCGGCTGATGATCATCGGCGACGAGAATACGCGGTCGGTTCAAGGATTCCTCCGCTGCGTGGAGTCTGAATCATAAATCTCACCCGTGATCAGACAACGGATCCGCAGTCTATGGACCTGATCTAGATTCAATGCTGGCTTCAATCGCCGCAACTGGGAGAACTACTAGGTAGCACTGTCCCGATCAGCGCTTCAGATCGCTTCGGGCCTTTGCAAGCGACTGCATCGGAGGAAGCCGCAGTTACAAGGCCCCAGTTCCACAAAGAGTCCCGGGGCCGGCATCTCATGTCCGTCCAGGTCATAGCTCGCGTCAGAAAAGACGTCACTCCAGCGCCAGATTTCTCCTCGTACATCTCTCAAGGTATCTGTACGCGGGGCTTGACTCTCTTGTCGCTGAGATGATCACAAAGCAATATCGTCGTCACCTTTAGCCTAGGTGCCAGACCCATGTGGTCGATTTCATGCCATGGGATAGCTAGGACAAACGAGCATGGTTACGTCCGGTCGGTTCTTGTTCGGCAAATACAGCCGTTCTGCCGCCAGCCAGCAACTGCTCTCCGTCGATCCGACCGAAGAGCTCAATCAGTTTTGCAACGAGCCCAGTCCACCCGGTCTGATGGCTGGCACCAAGGCCAGCGCCATTATCTCCCTGGAAGTACTCGTAAAAAAGGACATAATCCTTCCAGTGAGGATCAGTCTGGAATTTCTCCGTACCGCCATACAACGGCCGACGGCCGTACTCATCTGGCAGAAAGATTCGAATCAGTCGATTGGCAATCTCTTCCGCAACCTCGAAAAGGGTCATCCATTTACCTGAGCCCGTCGGGCACTCGATCTTGAAGCTGTCGCCGTAGTAACTGTAGAAAGACAACAGGGCACGAATGAGCAGTACATTCGATGGCATCCATATTGGCCCGCGCCAATTTGAGTTGCCGCCGAACATCCCGCTATCCGACTCCGCTGGCAGATATTTCACTCGGTACTCTTGGCTCCCGACACGGACGACATACGGGCGGTTAGCATGATGGCGGGAAAGCGAGCGAATGCCATAGGAGCTCAGAAACTCGTTTTCGTCGAGCATCCGCGATAAAACCCGGCGCAATCTTTGGGGATTCAGTAGTGCAATTAAGCTGCGCTCCCGTACCCCATAGTGGTCGGGGCCCATGGGATGGAAACTTTCGTGGAGTTCCGGCATTTGCCGAAAGCGTTTCGCGACGATCTCCGACAGGCGTGGGACTCGTTCTCTCTGCCAAGGCTCAATCATGGTAGTGGCACATAACGGTAGCAGCCCAACCAAAGAACGCACCTTGAGTCGCTCGGCGCTGCCATCGGGAAGTTGCAGCACGTCATAGTAGAAACCATCCTCCTCATCCCACATACCATCGGGCCCTGTCCCATTCATAGCGCGGGCAATCCAGAAGAAATGGTGAACGAACTTGATCGCCATCTCCTCGTAGGTAGAATCATGGGCTGCCAGCTCGACGCCAATCTCCAGCATGTTCTGGCAAAAGAGCGCAACCCACGCGGTGCCATCGGCCTGTTCCAGATGGCCGCCCATGGGAAGTGGAGCGCTACGGTCAAAGACACCGATGTTATCCAGTCCGAGGAAACCGCCAGAAAAAAGGTTCTTGCCGGTACGGTCCTTGCGGTTCACCCACCAGGTGAAATTCAACGCTAGTTTGGCAAACGATCTTTTCAGGAACTCAAGATCTTCTTCACCATGGATGGCTTGGTGCGTTCGGTAGAGGAAGATTGTTGCCCAGGCATGCACGGGTGGATTGACGTCGCTGAAGTTCCATTCATAAGCCGGGATCTGACCTGTGGCATGCATGTAATAGTTGCCCAACATGAGTTCGAGCTGTTCTTTCGCGAAATCCACATCGACTGTGGAGAGTGCGATTGCATGGAAGGCTAAATCCCACGCCGCATACCACGGATACTCCCACTTGTCGGGCATTGATATGATGTCGTTGTTAACCATGTGGAACCATTCGCTGTTGCGAATGGTGCGTGAGCCCCCGTCTTTTGGGTCAACTCCGTGTTCCTTAAGCCATTTGTCCAGGTCAAAGAAGAACCACTGCTTGGACCACAGCATTCCTGCCAGGGCCTGACGCGTGAGGCTTGCCTTATCTTCGCTGACTCCCTCCGGAATAATGGAACGATAGAACTCATCGGCCTGCCGCTGACGGGCCTGCATGACTTCAGAGAATTCCTTAAAGGGATTGTTCTTAGGACCGGGAAGCATATCATTGAGTCGCAGGCGGATCGTGGACGTTTTCCCCACGCCAACTTCGATGCTGTAGTGTGGGGCAGCTTTCGTACCTGTATGCTCCGGGTTGATGGCCTCGTGGCTTCCATTGACCACATAGTCGTTGATTGCATCCTTGACGTAAGGTAAAGCGTTGGGTGTGCCGAAGATCCGCTGATTGTTCGTTTCGTTGTCCGTGAACAGTAACGGGACATCTTCTTCGTAGTGAAGATAACGCTCACCCAACTCGGCGTGAGACGCTGCAATGGCGTGCGAACCTCGTTTGTCCGCGATCTCCCTCAAGACCGGTTTTGGTGTGTTAGGCCACGGCGTCCACGTATTACGAAACCATAGAGTCGGTAAAACATGCAACATAGCCGGCTCCGGCCCGCGGTTGCAGACGCTGATCTGGATCAGGATGTCTTCTGGCGTTTGCTTCGCATATTCCACAAAAATGTCGAAGTAGCGATCTTCCTTAAAAACACCTGTCTCCAGCAGCTCGTATTCCATATCGTCACGGTTGCGCCGTTTGTTTGTAACGACCAGGTCGGCATAGGGGAATGCCGCCTGGGGATACTTGTACAGGTACTTCATATACGAATGGGTTGGCGTGCTATCCAGATAGAAGTAATACTCCTTGACGTCTTCCCCGTGGTTTCCTTCGCCGTTCGTTAACCCGAAGAGGCGCTCCTTGAGAATAGGATCGCGGCCATTCCAAAGAGCAAGCGCGAAACAGAGCAACTGCCGGTCGTCGCTGATACCGGCCAGACCGTCCTCGCCCCAGTGATATGCACGAGAGCGAGCCTGATCGTGATTGAAGTAGTCCCAGGCATTTCCATCCGCGCTATAGTCCTCCCGAACGGTTCCCCATTGCCGCTCGCTGAGGTAGGGGCCCCATTTCCTCCACGGTATTTTGGCTGTGCGCGATTCGTCCAGCCTGACTACCTCCGGAACGTCGTCCATGTACCCTTCCTTACAAGTGGAAACAACTATAGAACGAAAGTGGTTAGCTCATTCTGATTAGTTGGTACTCTGCCGATTCCGAACGATAATCTCCTGATTTCAAAGCGCCGACCTTCCGAACTGAACAGCCAGAAACTTCATTCGTGTTATGTCAGTTGGATAGTGTCATTCGAAGATCCGACTCCGGACAACTAGTAGAATTCCCAGGTGACGTTGATTCCTTAGCATCGCAACATCCAATCACTCATTCGTTCCCGTTTCTATAAGGAAATATCTCGTGACGAGGATTGCTTGTTCCGCCTCTACCGCCAAACCGCGGTACTATCCAAGCTCATGCGGCGGCAAGTACACCCAATGCAACCGAAATCACGCACGATCTCGATGCCTCTGCGGATTACCCAATCCCTGCCGGTCTTCGACGGAAGCCTGCCGCCTGTCTTCTGCATCCTCGAATGTTCTTGCAATGGTTGTGTCCAACCTCTGCTGGTAGTGCCGGAGGGCCTTATGGCGCTCTTGCGGCAAGGCTGAGATCAGATCACTGACCAAAGCATTCATCCTGCGCATCACCTGTACGCTTGTTGCACCGCTGAAGCGAATCTCCTCGAATGCCAGGATCAAAAAATCCTCCCATGCTGGATGCGGAACCACCAGCCGGAGCGCGCCGAGGCTGTCACGAATGGCCCCGATCTCCAATCGCCGCTGACCTAAACGCCGCAGTAGGTCTTCGATCTGATCCAGTGCCTGAACCGCTGTGGTCGGGTCATTGATGGCCGGAGAGAGCGCCTTGATCGCGATGTCCACCAGCAAGCGAATGGCGTATTTGGGATCTTGTTCAAAAGTCCGCTCCTCTCCCGTCGCGAACGTTTTTCTCAAAGCTTGTTCGTCCAGGTTCTTTGATCCTCCGTAGACGCGAATCAGCTGCGTTCCCTCCACGACAAAGTCTCCGGAAGATGAGACCACTTCCACAATTCCTCCTAACGCAGAGGATAAGGTCAGGAGAGCCGCCTCATCGAGGGCCTGGATGGCGCATGGACGCCCTGTGTAGAGCAGGGTTTGGGTCAAGGGATATCGCTGGAGTTCTTCGGGCAGGGCAATCGCCATCGGTGTCTCCAGCCTCGGGTACATTTTCTCGATCACGCGTCGCCCGTGCTCCCGGTGAAAGCAAGCATTCGCCGGATCTGAAACAAGGATATTCTCTCGATGAGCGCTACCAACATGGCTACGCTTGCCAGCAGAAGAAGTATCACCAGCCACCCGCTAAAAAACGGGACCTTGCCGGAGCGATTGCGGTCCAGCCACGCGATGGCTGCAAGAGAGTAAAGGAAGGTAGCTGTAAAAGTTCCAAGGGAGTGCCACAGCACACGGTCGCGAGCAATCCATAGGACTAAGCGTGGGGAATATGCGATCGCACTGAACTGTACCATGACGAACGCAAGTGAAAAGACAACGCCCGTCAACGTGATCATGCCGGAAGCAATCGAAGAATAGATCACGACTGCTGCCACAGGACTCATTCCGGACTCAATTCCGGGCAGCCAATGGCTTTCCATTCTGGGTAGAGTCAATCCTGCCAGAACCGCAATGACAGCATATGAAACGGGTATACCCCAGTTAGGCAGTTCCATCCTGTGACGTCGAAGGACCATAGCTTCAGCTAACGCCTTCCTTCTAAATACAGTGAAGCGCAGAAAGGATGCGCGGGCATTCGTGCATGGGTCTACTGGGAAAACTCCTAGGTGCCAGGCGTCGCAAGCAAGACAAAATGAGATTGCCAAGGAAATCTCTATGCGCTACCCTGAGTGCCCCCAATGCTTTGCTTGCTCGCCTCAGATCTAAGAGTTGCTGAACTCGGAGTGTTCGTTGTAGTCCGAAGAGCCCGCAGTTTGTGCCAATGAATAGGGAGAAAGGCGGTTGGCACAGTAGCTGGTTGCAGACAAGTAGGCGGACGGTCACTAAACATGTGACGTCAAAGTCCGCGAACTCAAGTGCCACCAATGTAGATAGGTCAACGATGCTTGGCGGGTGACCGCCGCCGACCCCCGGTGAAGTGTATTTCAGTTCCTCTACCAGTACCCTTGTTGCGTTCGATCGCCAACCATCAGGGTTTTCGCTGAGATCGCCGCAACGTGTACAGATCGTGGGCGATTGAAGTGACATGCATACCTACTTCCGATCAACATCACGGACGAAGCAGCCGTATGCTGTCGCTCTTTCTAGGTGCGTGCTTCTTGTTGATCCCATTTCCTGTTGCTGCCCAGATGAAGCCAACCAAACGCGTTCTGGTTTTCAGCCAACTGGGACTTTCGTCTCCCGCAGTTGCATTGATCACGCAGGAGATCCGGTCTTCGCTTGAGAATGACATTTCGTACCACATTGATTTATATAGCGAATCTTTTGAAACTACGCTCTTCTCGGATGAGTCGTCACAACAGGATTTTCGCGCCTGGTACCTGCACAAGTATCGAGATCGTAGGCCCGACTTGATGGTTGCCCTCGGGCCAGAGCCTATTACTTTCTTGGCAAGTAACCACGATGGTTTTTTCCCAGACGTCCCCGTTGTCTTCTGTGGTAGCAGCCGTGAGGAGGCAAATGATCCAAAACTCGATCATCATTTCACCGGTGCCTGGTTGAAGTTTGAGCCGGATAAAACCCTGGACGTTGCAGTGCAGCTTCTCCCAGCCACGAAGCGCGTAGTGGTA
Organism: Acidobacteriota bacterium; assembly: GCA_013285705.1. Lineage (GTDB taxonomy): Bacteria > Acidobacteriota > Terriglobia > Terriglobales > Acidobacteriaceae > Alloacidobacterium. Next base: position 1,319 of record JABDHA010000093.1, on the reverse strand, counting down.
GTTGGGGGAGTGAGCCCATTTGACAGAGGTGTTGAAGCACTGACAAAGAACGCTCTACGTAGATATGAATCGAAATTAGAGATCACATATCTTACCCAATTAGACATGCCCACGCTGATCGAAACCGTGAGTCAACTTCCGAAGAACAGCATCATCATTTTTACCGCACTCGGCGTAGATTCATCAGGGCGGCACTTCATCAGCGCAAAAGAGTCAGCTCCCATGATCGCGGCCGCAGCTGATGTACCTGTCTTCAGTATGGCCGACGTCTATCTGGGAACGGGCATTGTGGGCGGGTCTGTCAACAGTTACGCCGCTCAAGGGCATGTAGCGGCGCAAATGATCAGAAGAATCCTCGCACGAGAAAGCCCGGAGTCTATCCCAATCGTTAATGGCACCAACGCTTACATGTTCGATTGGAGGGCGCTGCAAAGATGGAAACTGAAGCAGAGCAGACTCCCCAGCGGCAGTATTGTGCTCTTTCGGACACCTACGATTTGGGAAAGCTATCCACGGCAGATTGTCGCGACTGCCGTGATGCTCCTGGCATTGCTGGCTCTAAGCGCCTATCTGCTGTTCGAACGGAAACGACGCAGACTAGCCGAAGTATCGCTGCAATCCAATCTTGCGCTCGAGAAGCTTACTTCCGAACTATCTACTTACTTTATTGACCTTCGTCCCGAGACAATTGATGCCGGAATTCAGCAGGGGCTGGATAAACTGCTCCCGTTCTTTCAGGTCGATCGAATCAGCGTGCTTGAATTTTCTGTAGATGGGTCAGAATTATTGAGGACATATAGTAGCTCGGAACCACAGAATGCTCCGACGGTACACCGTTTCAGCCTGGAGGAGTACCCCTGGTTCACGGGTAAACTATTGAATCGCGAGAAACTTCTGATCGCCGATCTTGAGAATTCGGCTGGACTATCTGGATCTGAGAAGGGCTACTTCACTGGGCAGAAAATCAGGTCCATCGCTTCCATACCCCTGGAGGGCGGGGAAACGCTCTTAGGAGCGCTCGTGTTGATCATGATGCGCGAAAAAGCGGGGTGGTCGGAACATTTGCCTGATCAACTAACGACAGTGGGTCAAGTCTTCGCCAATGCACTGGTCAAGAAACGAGCCGATGATGCGCTGTTGAGCAGCGAAATGCTGAAAGGCGCGATTCTGAGTGCGCTGAGTAGCAGCGTTACAGTCCTAAATGAGGCAGGAGAGATCATATTAACCAATTCACGTTGGAGAGAGTTTGTAGATCCGATCGTCAGCGGAGCTGACCTGGTCGCCGGAACGAATTATCTCGAGGCCTGTAAGCGAGCAGG
>JABDHA010000092.1:258-15440 GCA_013285705.1 Acidobacteriota bacterium | reverse complement strand
GGCGATTGATCTTGGCGGAACGCATGGCCACTGCGCGATTGTGGAGGACAGAAAAGTCGTTCGCTCGCTCGTGGTCCAAACCATGGGAAGCAGAAGACTTGAGTTGACGCTCCCTACGCTTGCGGCCGCTTTGAATGCCTTAGCGGACGAGGAAAGGATGCCGCTGGATCATTTTGCGGGTTTGGCTATTGGCTTCTGCGGTCTGGTAGACAGCGCAAAAAACCGCGTTATATCGACCAATGCTAAATATGAAGATGCTCCCAATTTAGACCTGCAGGCCTGGGCAAATGAAGAACTGGCTTTGCCATTGTGGCTGGAGAATGATGCGCGGATGGCCTTGCTGGGTGAATGGTACGCGGGCGCTGCGGCCGGGTCCAATGATGTCGTTATGGTCACGTTGGGCACGGGAATAGGCGGCGCGGCCATGATAGACGGTCGATTGTTGACCAGCAAACACTCTCAGGCAGGGGCTCTGGGTGGACATTTTCCCGTGCGGCTGGATGGCAGACTGTGTACCTGCGGCGCGATCGGTTGTGCTGAGTCGGAAGCCGCCGGATGGTCCTTGCCAGGAATATGCTGCGAGTGGCCTGGGTTTGAAGCCAGTCTCCTCGCTAACGTCGAACTGAATTTTGAAAGTCTTTTTCGATGCGCCGATGCGGGCGACACCGTGGCCGTGGGCGTTCGCGAACACTGCCTGAAAGTATGGGCAGCAAACGCGGTGGCCCTGATTCACGCTTATGATCCCGAGTTGCTCATCTACGGAGGTGGAGTCATGCGCAGCGGCGCGATGATTGTGAAATATGTGCAGGATTATGTGACGCGATATGCGTGGACGCCCTGGGGCCATGTACAAGTACGCGCAGCAAAACTGGGCAACACCGCAGCCCTGCTGGGGGCTGTTCCACTCATTGCGCAAGGCGATCGGAGCAAACTGAATGTACGATAGCTGCCCTTTTATCTCCGTCTCCACCAATGCAGCCGGTTGTTGCAAGGGGTGGGAAGAAATCGGCCATGCGTTGCGCGAGTCTCTCGGCAGCAGCGAACGGCGCATCGTTTGTGTCGAGTGTTATCCAGGCGTCTTCGTGAATGAGGTACGCGACCGGCTCTCGTTTTTCCTGAAACCGTTGCGAGCGATTTCGACCGACAGCCTATTCCTGGACTCTACTGATTTGAACCGCCGCGTAGACCCTATGCTCACCGATGATCCCGTTTTCGGAGTAATGAACGGCATCGCAATCAAAGACTATTTTGATACAGAAAAGCTGCGCCGCGCACGGCAGGAGGTCGCGGCAACGATCGACGGGTTGACGCTCATCGTTGGCACAGGCGCCGTTGAGGTGGTTCCGCACTATGACGTGCTGGTCTATGCGGATCTGGCGCGATGGGAAATTCAAAAGCGGCAGCGGCGCGGCGACATCGGCAATCTGGGAGCCGACAATCTCGATGAATCGGCAGCACAGAAATATAAACGCGGATTCTTTCTGGATTGGCGGGCAGCTGACCGGCTGAAAGAACAGCTTCTGCCGCATATCGATTTCGTTCTCGATACCAATGCTTCAGAGTCTCCAAAACTGATTTCCGGCGACGCAATGCGCAGCGGCTTGCGCCTTGCCATTCAACGTCCTTTTCGGGTCGTGCCCTTTTTCGATCCTGGACCATGGGGCGGTCATTGGATGGAGAAGATGTTTGGCCTTCCGAAAGACGTTCCAAACTATGCCTGGTGTTTTGATTGCGTGCCCGAAGAAAATAGCATGCTGTTGGGTTTTGGTGATACGCGAGTTGAGATTCCATCCATAAACCTGGTGCTTGCCCATCCGCGCGAACTGCTCGGTGAGCATATCTACAAACGCTTTGGCGCAGAGTTCCCTATTCGGTTTGATCTGCTTGATACGGTGGACGGAGGCAATCTCTCGCTGCAGGTACATCCTCTCACTCGATATGTACGCGAGCGGTTCGGTCTAGCCTATACGCAGGACGAAAGCTACTATCTGCTGGATGCTGAAGATGGTGCATGCGTATATCTGGGCTTGAAAGAAGGCGTTAATCCGCGCGCCATGCTGGACGATTTAAAAGCCGCCCAGCAGGAAGATCAGGATTTCGATGCGAATCGCTATGTGAACAAATGGCCAGCCAGGAAACACGATCATTTTCTGATCCCCGCAGGAACTGTCCATTGTTCGGGTCGGGGCAGCATGGTGCTTGAGATCAGTGCGACACCTTACATCTTCACGTTCAAGTTGTGGGACTGGGGGCGCATGGGACTGGATGGCCGACCACGACCTATCCATCTACAGCGGGGCGCTGAAAATATTCAATGGGACCGGACGACAGCGTGGGTGAAGGATTCGCTGGTCAACCGCATAGAACAGATCGCCATAGGCGATGGTTGGCGGGAAGAACGCACCGGTCTCCACGAGCTTGAATTCATCGAAACCCGGCGTCACTGGTTTACGGGCGTGGTGCCACATGAGACAAATGGGACGGTTAATGTTCTAAACCTTGTTGAGGGCGAGGAAGCTGTAGTAGAGAGTCCCACAGGCGCATTCGAACCTTTCGTCGTGCACTATGCGGAGACTTTTATCATTCCGGCACAGGTAGGTTCCTATACTGTTCGCCCTCATGGAAAAGCAACAGGAAAGCAATGCGCCACGGTCAAGGCATTCGTCCGGCCGGAGTCCGAAGAGTAGCCGATTGCAAAATGGCGTTCAAGGCTCAAAGGAAGGCCATAGGCTGGCAAAACGGCCGGGATCGGAAACCCATTGCACCGACTCTGGATTTCGCGCGAACTGTTCATAGATAGGAAGCGATCCATGCAGCCCAAGCTCCGCATAGCGTCGCGCCTTATGACGGATCAAGGAAGTGGTTGCGTAGCGTGGATTGGGATGCCAATGGATCTCATTTTGATCGTCAAGCAAGGGATACCAGGCGAGACCACTCCGTGCACGCACTTCGTCGTAGACAAACCCATATTGCCGATCACACCAGGCCCCAAAAATCATGCGCGCATTTGGATCGGCGTTGATAACGCAGTGTGCCCAGCCCGGAGGAACGACTACCTGATCGCCAGCGACTGCTTCAACGGCTATACAACGGCCTGGATCGTTTGCGGCATGCTGCTGGGCATAGATAATCGCACGGCCCTCCCAAATTTCGAAGAACTCCGGCGCTGACCAGCCGGAATGCGGAGAACGAGCATGAATATGGCCCTGGCTGCGAACTAGCTCATCGCCCAGACGCCCGGCAGAGTATTCCACCACCCCAAAAAGAAGCATCCGGCGCTGGATTTCTGCCAGATGCTCTTTGCGGCCAACATCCATGACGATGCTGTACACAGGATCGGGCCCCTCACAGTCCGGGTCATGAAGACTCGCTCGGATCGCTGCGAGTCGGCGATGCTCCGGCTCTGGGCCGAACACTCCTCCGCCATACTCAAAAGCCCGCGTCTTGTCGCACCAGCGAACGGCAAGGCCTGAATCGAAAGCCATTGAACTTCTCCCTGATCTGTTGTCTTACTTCAGGATCGGCTGTGGTTCTTCCGGAACAAATTCCGGAATCCCACCACGCTCAAGCACACGGACACTGAAGTGCTCCTTCGCAATGGTGTCGTAGTCGTGGCCAGCGTCGCTTGGCCAGCAGGCCCAAAATACCAGCGGTGCATCGCCCGTATTCACCGCTCGATGTGCGGTGTGTCCGGGGATGTAATGAAGAGATCCCGGAGACATGATCTCAAGCCGGCTCAACCGGTCTTCGCCCATAAGAACGAGCATGCCCTTCCCTTGAACAGTGCAGTAATATTCGCCGCGATCGCGTTTGGCATGAAAATGTCCGCGCGTCATGAAATATTCGTCGCCAACGCGGCCCGCTTCAATAGTCGTAGAACCCCAGAACAATCCACCCTCAGTATTCGGCAGCACCGGCTCCTGCCATTGAACGGAATACACGATGGTCTGGGGATCCATCGATTGCCAGGCCTCCCGGTCATGGAAAACGCCATCCAGATGTCCAAGATTCTTCACAGAATGTTGCATCGGCGTGCCGCACATGTCTCCAAGAAGCCAATCGACGCGGATTCCTCTATCAGTAGCTGCTTTCTCTAGCGATTTCATTGGATCGAGCAAGCATATCTCCGCTTATCGTAAAAACACAAGCGGAATGATTGAATGATCGTTGAATTGGCTCCAATCGTTCATAATTATTTTCGAAACTGTGAATTTAGTTGACTCAATTGCAGTAAACAGTTAATACGGAATAAGTAAGAAGTTGTGCTTCGACGCCATCTGGTGTCAGTTTTTGGAGGCTTCATGTCGGACCGCGCCACGTTGGAGCAGCCGCTCTCTGGCGATCTGGAAGCGAATCGGTTCTACGTTTGGATGGTGGCTTCCGTCGCCGCCATTTCAGGCTTCTTGTTCGGCTTTGATACAGCAGTTATCAATGGAGCCCTCGTTTTCCTGCGCAGGCAATTTGCGCTCAGCAGCCTGCTTACGGAGATCGCCGCCAGTTCCCTACTCCTGGGATGTTTGATTGGCGCGGCGAGCGCCGGAAAATTCAGCGACGGCCTGGGCCGGCGCAAGAGCCTAATGGGCGCAGCGCTGCTCTTCACCGCCTCGGCAATCGGCAGCGCCTTAGCTGGCAGCTTTATCGTCTTCTCTCTGGCAAGGTTTGCCGGCGGTCTCGCCATCGGTCTGGCGTCGGCCCTGACACCGGTATATATCTCGGAGGTCGCGCCTCGGAACAGCCGGGGAAAGCTGGTATCGCTGAATCAGCTGGCCATCGTGATCGGCATTCTGGCCGCGTACCTCACAAACTGGCAACTGGCTGCGCTGGGCGAAACAAGCTGGCGCTGGATGTTCGGCGTTGCAGCGATTCCCGCTGCCGGATTTCTCTTCGGATTGATGTTCATCCCCGAGAGCCCACGGTGGCTAATCACCCGCGGATACCGCGAGGCAGGCTATGCTGTCCTGGCCAAGATTGCGGGCGCGGCAGAAGCACAGACAGAACTGGTTGCAATTGAATTTGCTGTATCTGAAAAAAGCAGCGACTCTGGAGAACTCTTTGCACCGGAAATCCGGAAGCGGGTCTTTGTCGCAGTGTCACTCGCTGTGCTCCAACAGATTTCCGGGATCAATACAGTTCTCTATTATGGCTCCGTTCTCTTCACCGAACATTTCCATGGCGAATCGGCCAAGGCAGCGCTGGGCGCGAATGTCGTGGTGGGGCTGGTGAACCTGCTATGTACCCTTGTAGCTATGATTTTTATCGATCGCTGGGGAAGACGCGGGCTTTTTCTGGTCGCGTCGGGGGGCATGGCGGTTTCGCTCACGGTCCTGGCAATCGCGCTTCATGTAGCAACCATCGCACCGGCTGTTATTTTCGGCAGCGTGCTGCTGTATGTCGCTTTTTTCGCTGTCGGACTGGGACCGGGCGTCTGGGTATATATGTCCGAAATTTTTCCCACACGAGTCCGCGGACGCGCCACCTCTCTGGCCACAACTGCACTCTGGACCGCATGCCTGGTAGTGACGCTAACCTTTCTTTCCATCGTCGAGGCGCTCGGCACCTCGGCCGCCTTCCTTTTGTATGCACTTCTCTCTCTGGTAACGTTTGTCTTTGTATGGAAGTGGGTTCCTGAAACGCGAGGAAAGTCACTCGAAGAAATTCAACGTATGTGGGGTCGGCAATAGTGGCAAGAAAAACTCAGCCTGAGAGTGGGTCGTCGGGAACGGACAGCTATCACAATGCTTCGTCCGGTAAGCAACAACTGCGCCTTAACGCAATTCTAGAGAGACTGCGCCACTCCGGCACCGTGACCGTTGAGTTTTTAAGCGCTGAATTGGGCGCATCGATGGTCACGATCCGTCGAGACTTGGATCAACTGGAACACGACGGATTGCTACAGAGGACCCATGGCGGTGCGGTGTCCATCGAACCGCTCTTTTATGAACCATTCAAGAATGACAGATCATTTCAAGCACATCTGGAGAAGTTCTCTGAAGAGAAGCGCCGCATTGGACGTGCAGCGGCAGCACTGATTGAAAAAGGCGAGACGATTGCATTAACGCCTGGCACAACGACCTTGGAGGTAATTCGTGGTCTTCCACTCAATCAGAACATCACAATCGTAACGAACACCGTCAACATTGCCATGGAGCTTTCCAAACGGAAAGATCTTGACGTTTTTGTTACCGGCGGCCACCTGCGTGGCGATTGGTTTTCATTAGTGGGACCGACAGCAATCCAGAGTCTGCAGCCGATGCTGATCCATACACTGTTCATCGGCGCAGATGGCCTCGACAGCACTTGGGGGGCAAGTTGTCTGAGTTCTGATGAAGCGAACCTTAACTCCGCGATGGTCAAACTCTCCCGCCGCAGAATTGCGGTGGTTGACCACAGCAAGTTCGGAAAGGTCGCAGGATGGCGCATCTGCCAAGCCACGGATCTCCACATGCTGATTACTGACACGGAGGCGAGCGATGAACTTATCGAGCCTTTTCGGCATGCGGGCGTAAAAGTATTGCGAGTATGAAAGATGGTCAAACCGGAGCTGAGCATTCATAAGTGTAAATACGGCAGGATGACGCACTACGCCGCGGGCCTGCTACTGCTTGCCACTTCCGTCTCTTATTGCTGCGCGCAAACCCCTGAAGTTTGCGCTGCCCAATCAGTTTTTACAAAAGCAGACGGCTTGCTGAAGCTAAAACATTATGAAGAAGCCGAGGTGACGCTCGATCAACTTCAAGAATGCCACAGTCTCACCGATCTTGAGAGGTTTAATCTTGGCTGGTTTTATGGAAGGGCACGCAATTTCAAAACGGCGCTGAAGATTCTTGAGACTGTGCCTCTCAATGTTCCCGATCCTTCGACTCATCAATATGCAGTGGCTCTTGGCCAGTTCGAGCTTGGAGACTCACAAGGCGCAGTTGCAACGCTGAAGAGTCTCCAAGCGCAAGGGTTATTAGACGCGAAGGGTGCCAATCTTCTCGGCGTCTCCTACTCGAAGCTCGGTCTCTATCAGGACGCTTATCCCATTCTGGCCGAAGAGCTCCGGCAGAATCCGCAGGACCTGCTCGCATATCTGAATCTGGTGGCCCTTTTTGCCGACAGCGCAGACTTTGCACGCGCCGCCGATATTGCAAATCAAGCCACTCTGAACTTTCCCCACGATTCCGAGGTGTTTGTTGTGCTCGGCGCCGCCGATACTTTGTTAGGCAACTTGGCTAAGGCGCATGGCGATTTTGAGAAAGCCGCTCAGTTATCGCCGCGCCAGGCTGAGCCGCGATTTTTCCTTGCTCTGACAGACTACAAACAGAATAACTTCACGAGGGCAATCGCCGAGCTGAAGGCAGCCATTGCGTCCGGAATCATCGACTCGGACTTACATTATCTACTTGCCGAATGCATACTGAAGATCGATGCCTCAAAAACTAAAGATAGCTTGATTGAACTGAATCAAGCTATCGAAATAAACCCTAAATCAGTTTCTGCGAGAACTCTAAGGGGACGCCTGCTGCTGGAAGATCATCATCCGCAACAAGCGATTGTTGATCTCGAAGTGGCCCATAACATCGATCCTAATTTGCATGGCGCGGCGTATATTCTGGCGCGGGCTTATGCAGCTGCGGGCCGTAAGGAAGATGCAAATGTCTTATTTGCCCATCTTAGTACGCAATTCCATCGCGACCTTGAAGACCAGCACAATATGGAAATAATGGATGCAGTAAGCGAGCAACGGCTAAAACAAGTTCTAGGGGACAATGCCTCTCACTAGAGTAGCTCCATCTTCAACTAAGACTTAAACAGCTTATTACTTGTGTGAACATTATTTGTGGCTAGTGCATGTTGATGAGCGCGTTGGTGGTTGGGTACTTATTGGAAAAGTAACGGGGAAGAATATAGATATCCCGTCCCTGGCCAGCGTCCCGGACATTTGTATATTGTGTGCTGATATTCACCTTGCGGCCCAAGAGCTTGCATGCATCCAAGCTAAGGAACGGCCAACCAGGCCTTCCGAGGAGAACCCATGTCTGACGCGAAGAAATGCGCAAACCCAGCCTGTAGCTGTATTCCTGCAGATGGACAGAAATTTTGCAGTGCCCATTGCGAGAGTATTAAGGGATCAGTAGAAGCGATCTGCGATTGCGGCCATCCCGGCTGCAAGGGTGATGCCCTAGAAGCGTAGCCCGCCCACCGAGGCGCACAGTCATTGTGCGGCGTGACAATCGAGCACGGAATGAATGATTGCCGAAGCCTGTTAGCGTAAGGAACACGAAACAGGCTTCGGCGAAGGAATAGGACCCTTGCACCGAAGAAACGGCCCCGCGCTCGTGCGGAGCGGATTCGTGTGGTTCCGTTCCAAACCTACGATATGAGAGATAATTCCTGAAAAGCCATGGACGAGAACTTGCCCGTGGGAGCCGACAAACTGCAAGGATGGACACCTACATCGGGTTTACTATGATTCTTCTATAGCAATGATGAGCTCCGAGGAGTGCGAATTCAGGGCTACCTATGTCTGCAAGTTGCGGTTTCTCAACCGGGCTGACCGATCTTCATTCCGCCATCGGGTCCGCATGCCCTAGGGATGTGGACCAATTCCCAAATTTCCGTACAAAGCTGAAGTTAAATTTGTATGCTAAACAGTATGCCTTCAGGCTATTTTGCCCTGCGCCGCATAGCTGCCATGGTTCTGCTTGTCTTCGCCGCCCCTTGGGTGCACGCGATGCAAGCAAGCACGAAGAGCACGCCGGGTGCTCCTCTCGTTATTGAGGACCTCGGCAAGGGAACTTTCGCACTCAGTGGCCCATGGCAATTCCATCCTGGAGACGATCCCGCATGGGCAAGTCCCACGTTCGACAGTTCTGACTGGGAGCTGCTCAGCGCAGACCAGCCATGGGGCAAGGAGGGCCACGCCCACCTCACAGGTTTTGCCTGGTACCGGTGTTCTATCGCGCTCATCCGAGCCCCTGGGGTACCCCAGGAGTTTTCGCTTCTGGTGCCCAAGATCCATGATCCATACGAAATCTATTGGAACGGCTCACTTATCGGGCGTAACGGCAAGCTGCCTCCGCGCCCTGTTTGGTACATTTCACAGCCGATGCAAACCTTTGAACTTGGCCAGGTGCAGCGCGGCGTCCTGGCTGTGCGCGTTTGGAAGGCTCCTCTGCTCTCCGACGATTCCAGTGAGCGTGGCGGTTTTGACGCTGCCCCTTTGATCGGGAGTCCCGAAGCCATTGCGACTGCCAAGGCCGCGTATGAGTTTCAGTGGCTGCGCAGCCGGCAACTCCACTTTGGCGCCAATCTTCTCTGTGCCGTGATTGCCTTCTTGAGTTTTCTTCTCTGGCTGCGCGTTCCCAGCCGGTGGGTCCTGTTCTGGACGACAGGCTTTGCGCTTGCTCAACCGGCTATTCTCGTGCTCGTGAATGCTCACCTGGGCTGGCCCTACCCTCTGGCGATGGGAGCTTCACAGCTCCTGTGTGCCATGCAGGACATATCGCTCTGGTTTCTACTTCTTTGGCTTCTTCCTCTCCATGAGAACGGCGCCATTTGCCGCCTTACGCGGATCCTCGCTTGCATTTACACCGTCAACGCCGCATTGGATGGAATGCTGGTTGCCCTTACTTGGAATCCGCAGTGGGCTGGCCTTGTCCAAGTCTCCGATGCTGTATTGACCTTCCTTACTGTTCTGTTTGAAGCTTTTCCTCTGGTCCTGGTGGGCTACGCGCTTTTCCGGCGCAAGCAGTTTGACTCGACCGGCTGGCTGGTAGCCATCATGGCCTTCCTCGACGAGATGATGATCGTCTTCAGCAACATCGTCAAACAAGGCCGCCAATTCACCGGTTGGCCCATCGCGGACAAGATTGATTCACCTTTTTTTTTCATTGATGGCAATGGGATCTCCCTAACCACACTTGCCGGAGCACTTCTCCTCGCCGCGATTGTTTACGCGGTCTATAACAGCATTCGTGAGGATCAGCGCCGTCAGGATGCGCTGGAACGGGAGAAGATGGAACTGCTGCACGAAAGCAACCGGATGCGGCACCACGCCGAGCATGATGGCTTGACTGGACTGTGGAATCACCGGGTGATTGTTGACCGGTTGGGCGACGAGATGAACCGCTCACTTCGCGATGGGACGCCGCTGAGCGTGATCCTGGTAGATGTTGACCATTTCAAGAAAATCAACGATAGCTTTGGCCACCTGGCAGGCGACCTGGTCTTAAAAGAGATCGGCACAATCTTTACGCGCTCTCTGCGTCCCTATGATTGCGTGGGTCGGTATGGTGGCGAGGAATTTCTACTGATCCTGCCAAATTGCGGAATTGAAAGCGCGCTTATCCGCGGCGAACAGCTGCGCGTGGCCGTGCAATCGGCACGCATTATGGATGGCGAGACAATGCTGCAGGTAACCGCAAGCTTTGGCGTGGCCTCGGCTTTGCCGTTTCAGCATGAGGCTGAGACCGTAATCCGAGCCGTCGATGTAGCTCTCTACCGGGCCAAAAGCAGTGGACGCAATTGCGTCATCCAGGCTGAAATGGATATCCAGCTTTGTGAAAGCTAACGTCCTGCTACTTCAGGGAGCTTGCTTCGTTATTGGGTCCCACTCGCACAACTACGACAAAACCAGAGAACATGTGCCCTATCCAGCATTGCCCAGGGTCCCACCAAAGCGACCTATCGCTCGGAACTCGGCCCCGATGGTTGCTACGACTTGAATGTCACGGTTTCGGAATACAGCGTCTCTGGTTTTGTGATACCCCCGCAATGTGGATGAGACCGGCTACAGTGCCACTGTCCGCGTGCCAGCCTTATTCAGGTACATCTCCCAGAAGCGACGATTGCTCCGCGAATGCTTCCTCCGTGCTGGCTCTTACCTTTTTCACAATACCGGTCCATACCGGATTGGTCTTCGATGCATCGTGAGTCCCACTCGCAACGCTCGCTTCGTACTCGGCGCTCTTTTCCATCCCGTTTTTGTAGGCTGGAAGCTCTTTAACCAGCCTGAAGGCGGCAGCCATCACCACGCCGACGTCGTCCTTAAGATCCTCCAGTACTGAAGCGTAAACCTCTACCTTGTGTTCCTCGATCCACTGGAAGGCGATTGGCAACACGACTGAACTCACCCAGTCGCCGTAGGCATTCAAGGCTCCCATTCCCGCAATCCACGATGGGTGCATCTCCCAATCCCGAGGGCCATCGGGGAACGGAGGCTTGTGGTTGTGAGTCGGGCAGTATTCGCAAACCAATTTGACATGCCGCATGAGCTTCTCCATTGGATCGAGTGCCACGTGTGACCACTCGATGCCGGGGTTATCGATACAGTTTGTTTGCTATTTGGGCGATTCTGCAAAACGCCTGTTTAGCTGTGACTTTGGATTGTGCGCGTCTCTTCGCCGATGTATATGACAGACATTTTGCTTCTGAAGATGAGTGGAATTCTATCATCCAGATACAGAATTTGAGCGCAGGCCAATAGCAACCCTGAATGGAAAGATGGAGTCGATCGAAAGATAATACGCGCCCGAAAGCAAGAGCGTAATTGTCTATAAGCGCACCACATAATGTTGCAGTCGTGTTACTATCGGTTCAATTTATGTTGATGAGGCCCACAAACCCGCATTACCGTTCCTGTTGCTGTTGCTGTCGGCGTATGGGCCTCTGCCGCCAGTTCTTCCGGTGGCCGATTTTTTCCCGAAATGTTTCGAACATCTCACCTGATCATCGATGAGAAATGAAAAATATGTAGTAACGCAGTACTCGTAAGCGCTATGTTCGGTTAACTCCCGGCTACGTATCTGCAAACTACAACTTCCGACGGCTGCGGCAGCTAAATGCACGCAGACGCCGGGCGCTTATTTTTTCCTATGAAGGGGCCACAATGAAATTCAATAGACGATTGCTGGCGTCATTGCCAGCTATGCTCGCCCTCCTGTTTTTGATGTCCATCCCGACGCTGGCGCAGACCTTCCGCGGCAGCATCAACGGCACAATCACCGATCCCTCGGGTGCAGTCTTTGCCGGCGCAAACGTGACGGCTATCGACGTGGCGACCGGGGTCAGTCGCGAAACCGTTTCGTCCGGCGCCGGCGAATTCTCGTTTAGCGACCTTCCGCAGGATACCTACACGGTCAAGATTCAAGCCCTCGGTTTCCAGAGCACCGAGATCAATGACGTGCAGGTGCTCGCAGGCAAGATTCATACGCTGCCTATCAAGCTGACGGTTGCGCAACAAGCCTCCACGGTCGAAGTGTCTGCCAATACTCTTTCGCTCGACACCACCACCGTCACCCAGACGACTACCCTCGACTCGAAAGCTCTGCAGGATGTGCCCCTCAACGGCCGCGACTTCACACAGCTTCTCGGCACCTCGGCGTCTTTCTCCGGCTACAACAACTCTGGTTCGGTTAACGGTATGCGTAGTAACCAGATTAACTACACTATTGACGGCACGGATAACAACGATCTTTACCTGAACGCGGACGCTGTTAATCAGGGCGGCATTAGCGGCATCGCCGGCGTCATCTATCCCGTTGACGCGCTCGACGAATATTCGCTGCAAACGACGGGCAACAGTGAAACCGGACGCAGCCCGGGCGGCAACCTGAACATCACCACCAAGTCTGGCTCAAATCACTTCCACGGCTCCGCTTATTACTTCAACCGCAACGAGGCGCTGGCCGTAACTTCGCCCTTTGTGGCTCCCGGCTCGCCGGAGCTGCCGCTGCGCAACCAGAACTGGGGTGGTTCGCTCGGCGGCCCTATATGGCACGACCATACTTTCTTCTTCCTCACCTACGAGGAGCAGAAATTTGTCATCGGCGAGGCGAATACCGTCACCGAGCCCTCGCCGGCCTACCAGGCTCTGGCACTTGCCGAGTTGAACAAATACGGCGTCCAGCCTAGCCAGGTTTCACAGCAGATCTTGAGCACGCTATGGGATCCGACTGAGATTGCCAACCTTCCTGCAACCCCGAACAATTATCAGAGCAGTGCGCCGCAAAACGGCTACAGCCATAACATCGTCGCCAAGCTCGACCACAACTTCAGCGACAAGAGCCACCTGTCGGGACGCTGGTATTTCGGCCAGGGCTATGCCCAGGCTCCTTCCTGCGTGTATGTCTGCTCTTACCTGCCGGAGTATTTCCAGACCGTTCCCTCGCATATCCAGAACTACGATGTGGTCTGGAATTACAGCCTCCGTCCCAATATGGTCAATCAGGTTGCCGCCGGCGTCAGTTACTTCACGCAGTCCTTCGCCGATGCGAACCACGGCCAGGATCCTTTGGCGCTGGCCGGTCTCAACACGGGCGCCAGCCTGTCGGGCTCTCCACAGATCGCCATCAACGGCTTCGACGCGATCGGCGTCACTCCGACTTCGGGCCGCAAACGACATTACCGGCCATATCTCGGACACACTCTCCTGGACGGTCGGCAGGCACCAGCTGCGCCTCGGTCTTGAGTATCGCCGGGCCTACATCGACCTCTATTACAACTGGGGCGGTCGCGGCGCCTTCAATTTCGGTACCGGCGGCGTGCTTGGGCCCTGGGCAAACGATCCCTCTGTCGCCGACTCAAACATCCAGAACCTTGCCGACTTCCTTGCCGGCTACTCCTTCCAGTCGACTATTACTCTGGGCACGCAGGAGCGCTTCCTCTATAGCCACACCGGAGCCGCTTTCGCCGAGGACTCGTGGCAGGTCACACCGAAGCTGAACATCAACCTCGGCCTGCGTTATGACTACCAGCAGCCCTTCTTCACCAACGATCCGAACTTGTCCATCTTTGATCCCGACAACGGCGGGTTGGTGGTTGCCGGAGCGGGTTCGAAGACTCCGGATTACATTTATGACAGCAACAAGCTCAACTTCTCGCCGCGCTTAGGGATTTCCTACCAGGTGCACGACGGCACGGTCGTCCGCGCCAACTACGGCATATACTTTGACCAGCCCGCCGGACAGGCCTTCTTCGGCAACATCGGCATTCCCAACGGCGGCGCCGGTGGCACCAACAACAACCCTGCGGGTACCGAGCCGAACGAATCCATCGTGCTGAACGCAGGTCCGACTCCTTCGCCGATATGGAACTACAACAGCCCAACTCCGATTTTCACGGCCAGCCAGGGTCAGCCGACTGGCACCAACGTGGTCTCCATCTACTCGGTCAGCCGCAGCTTCAAAACGCCCTACGCACAGCTCTTCGGTCTGAACATCGAGCAGGGCCTGGGCAAGGCGTGGCAGTTGAACGTCGGCTACGTGGGGTCGGTGAGCCGTCACAATCTTGTCCTGCAGGACGTCAACCAGTCAGCCCTGGGTAGCCAATACGTACCGGTGCCGTACAATTCAACGACCTGCGCGCCGGGGTTCAGTGGGGCGACTGCACCCACTCCGGGCAATCCGGCAGGAACTCCCGGAAATAACCTGCAATGCTCACGCCCCTACTTCAGCCAGTTCCCCAACTTCGGCATCATCAACCAGATCAATTCCGCCGCCTCGTCCAGCTACAACTCGTTGCAGGTGACTCTACGCAGCAGCACGTGGCATGGGCTTACTGGCCAGTTCGCCTACGCATACAGCCACAATCTGGACGACTCCAGCGTCTTCAACACCATTCCGCAGAACTCGGCCAATCTGTTCGGTGACTGGGGCAACGCGAACGACGACATCCGAAACCACTTCGCCGCATATCTCAACTACGAGATTCCGGGCCTCGCGTTCGGACCAAAGGCTCTGACGCACGGTTGGGAGCTCAACAGCATCCTCAAATTCCAAAACGGTGAGCCAGTGAACGTCCTCACCGGCCAGAACAACAGCGGCACGGGTGAGAATGAGGACCGTGCCACGATCACCGGACCGGCGCTGAATGGTGACCGCTCGGTGCAGCAGCACGCCTTCGCGCAATATCTCAATCAGAGCAGCTTCGTCTTACCGGCAAATGGAACCTACGGCAACCTGGGCCGCAATCAGGTTATCGGACCCGGCTTCGGTGACGTAGATCTCTCGCTGATTAAGAATGTTCCCCTCTACAAGGAACTCGTTCACGCCCAGTTCCGCGTAGAGATGTTCAACGTCTTCAACCGCACCAACCTGGCGCAGCCAAATAATAACAGTCCTAACCTTGGCTACGGTTCTTCGTTTGGTGAGAGTACCTCGACCATCGGCGTCCAGTACGGCGCACCCGGCATCGGCTCC
>JABDHA010000092.1:0-248 GCA_013285705.1 Acidobacteriota bacterium | reverse complement strand
CCGGCGAACCGTACAACACGCAGCTCGCCGTGAAGATTATTTTCTAGGAAGTCTTCAGGCAAACCCAGCGAGCCGGCCAACTACGACCGGCTCGCTTTTTTTACGAAACAATGAGAGGTGGGAACAAGCTGGAGTCTGCTGAATGGGCCGCTCGAACTTCCCTGGGTGCTCCGAGGATCGGAGTGACGCTCAGTTCACAGGTCATGCGGCACTCTTGCCGCAGTGAGCGCCTGACATCGCCTTTTCAG
>JABDHA010000091.1 GCA_013285705.1 Acidobacteriota bacterium | reverse complement strand
AATAAATCGCCTGCACGAAGCCAGCGCCGACCGCATCTCCGGACGGGCCTCGCCATGAATCCACCAACGTTCGCAGTAGACTGGGCGTTCATTCTTAGAGCGGATTGGTTTCACTTTCTCACGAATATACTCAAATGGGCTCTCGTAGAGCGCGGCCTGCTCTTCGGTTGTGCCCGGCGGAAAATCTATGATCCACATACCCTGTGGGCTACGGGTAACATCCAGGCCGTTTGCCCAAGGCCGAACAACGTCCGAGTTGGGCTTACCGTGCGGATTCCTCGCATCGAGCATCTCTTTGGCAACAGCCTCGGGAATGTCGAATGGGCCGACCTTGGTATCACCCATGTATGTAATACCTAGATTCTCGGCTAAGCGTACCGCCGTTGTTGTATCCGCGGCTGATGACAGATTTGCATGGATTGTCGCGACTGGTTGTCCGTCGAGAATAATCGTCTTCTCTGTCCCATCATCGAATCCAATCATCGAGATATGGACGCTCGCTCCGTCGAGCACCCACTCCCGATCGCTGACTGCGAAAAAGATGCTTCCCGTTTCTTTGATATGTTTGAGTACCTTTCGGCTTGCGCCACCGCGTATCCCTTGGGTCGCCAGAAGACCCACGCGACGGGTTTTTCCCGCTACGAGCTGGCGGCGTGCATGTTCAAACCAGTAGCAACAGAAGTCCGCCTCTTTAGGTACTGCGCCGCCCCACGCTTTAAAGAGCGCATCAACGTAGTCATGACCGAGGCTTCGGCGAAGCATCTTGCCGCCTAAAAATGGTGGGTTGCCGACTACGAACTCGGCGTCGGGCCACGCGGCTATCTTGGGGTTGGCTGGGTCGGACATGTCGAGGAGCGCGTCGCGGCATTGAAACCCCGACATCTTTCTGAGGATCGGGTCATCCAGAACCGCGTAGCCGTTGTCCCTGCTCCATTGCAGGTAGCCAATCCAGACGGACATCTGAGCGAGATCGTGGGCGTATGGGCTGAGCTCCAAGCCGCTGAAATGCCACGGGACGACTTGGGGCAGAAAGTCGGTCGCGAGCCCGTCTTTTATGCCGTGTAGCCATACCTCCTTTTCGAGGTCCTTCAGCTTCTGGAGGGTGACGAAGAGGAAGTTCCCGGAGCCGCATGCTGGGTCGAGAACGGTAACCTTTCCGAGGCGGTCGAGAAACCTTTGCTTGAGTTGGTTTGCCTCACGGTAGTTCTTCTTGCGGTCAGATTCGGTCGGCGGTTTAGCTGACGGCTTTCCGGACCTCGTGCCGACTTGCACGAGATTGTCGATGACTTGCCGCACTTCATTCCACTCACGCCGAAGCGGCGCGATCACGACCGGCTCGACGAGTAGTTCTATGTCCGCCCGGCTGGTGTAGTGGGCGCCGAGTTGGGTCCGCTTGTCAGGGTCAAGGCTTCGCTCAAAGAGCGTGCCGAAGATCGAAGGGTCGATGGTTGCCCAATTGAGCTGAGAGGCTGCGTAAAGACGGTCTATCTCGGTTTCGTTCAGCTCAAGAGCGGGGCTGTTGGTGAACAGATCGCCGTTGAAATGACGTATGGTCTCAAGGCCGAAGTCGCCGCCGTCGGCCATCGCCGCGAAGAGCTGCGACAGCAACTTGGCAAAACGTGCCAGATCGTGACGCGTCTTCTCTAGCAGCGAGGTGAACACTTTCGCCGGGAGTAGGCCGGTGTCCTCGGCGAAGAGGCAAAAGACGCATCGGTCGATAAACTGAGCCACCGTCTGTGGCGGCATCCCGCGATCGCGCAACCTTAGGGCAATCTCCCCGAGCTGGGCTGCGGCATCTTCTGTTATCGCTTGGCTAGTGACGCCGGGCCTCAGCGCCTCCGGCTCGTTGAACAAGGCGTTGAGGAGCCTTAAAGACCCGGGTTTATCGAGATTGGCGAGGGTGATCTCATAGATGCGCTTCGCTGTGCCGGTGAAGTTGGTGTGGATCAGGATGCGGTCGGTGTCGCACACGACCAACAGCGGCGGATTTTCGAGTGCCTCGCGGTACTGGAGTAGCTGGTCGTATGCACGGGCCAGGTTCTTGTGTCGCCCCTTGTATTCGATCGCAAAGAATCCTCGTTTCCAGACATCTGCAAACCCATCGCCACCGTCATGTTTAGACGCCCCTTTCTCGAAGGCGAATGACTCTCCCGTCGCGTCGGCCGCCGCGGGAGTCGGGTGTCCGACCAATGCGCACATGTCGAGAAAGTGCTGCTGATAGGAAGCTCTCTCTGAAAGATCAGCCTTTGACCACTTGGTGATGAATGATGCTGGGGTCACGTGCAGATGTAATTGGCCCAGCGACAGGTATCCAACTTCGATCCTGAACGTCAATGACCATGGCGGCTGGTGGCTCACGGGCCCGTCATCTGAATGAGGTCGCCGATACCTTTCGGATGGTACTCAGATCAGCCGAGCGTATTCATCGGACATGGAGAAGCTTCGAGTAAAGAAGGAGCGGAGGTATTCGGCGCACCACACATTTATGCGCGTTGCAAGGCGTGCCATGTTCACTGCTGAGGAGCGCAAGCCGGGTTGGTTCGACCAAGTTCTGATCTCGATAACGTTTTCGGCATTGGCCATCGAGGCTTACATGAACGCTGCCGGAAGGATCATGCATGGGAGCGCCCCCGATTTCGAGAAGCTGAACTTTGCGGAGAAAGCCGAGAGCTTGTGCTCGATCTTGACCATCCGTTGGGAGCCGACCAAGGAGCCGTGGGCAACTGTGATCTGGCTCCACAACTTCAGAAACAAGATCGCCCACGCGAAGCCGGAGTTCATCATCGAGGAGAAGATCATGGTCGCGGCGGCTCTTGACGGCACCCGCAACGAATGGCCGAAGTCCACTCTCGAAAAGATGCTGACGCTAGGTAACGCTCGACGATGCGTGGATCAAGTGACCATTGCCGAGACTAGGATACGGGAAAGGATAGATCCCGTTAAGGGCGGGTCGCTTTACGGCGACAGCATGTCGTCGCAGGCTTCGGTGCACACTCCCGACGAAGTATCACAGCCTCCCGGCAAAGCCTAGCTCGGTCGGCGCAGCTTCAAATTGGCCGCCACGCCATTTGCAGGGCCATTTCCGGGCACGTTGGGGATCTAACCCGGTAGGCGCTCGCCGGGTAGGTGACACCAGAGCCGTCGCCGCAGCTAGTCGTTGTCTCGGCCTTGGTGCAGGCTGCTCAGACCGCAACCGCCGCCGCTGTACCGCCATTCCCTGATGCCGCGGAATCCAGGCTGCGGTGAGATCGTGGTGACTGCGAACATGAACGGCGTTCGCTTCCGAACCATCTCCCAGAGCAGGCTTACGGCGTCTACCTGATCGTCATGCCGGCCGTTTGGGAACTGCTCCAGTTCTCTCAAGAAGGCGGAGTTCCACGACCCTTGAACCATGAAGAATTTGCCGGACTCGGCCATCGACACCCAGCCCGTGGCCCGCGCCTCCTTGGAGGTGCTCACCTTGATGCTCTTGACGGTCGTGACCCCGGACAAGGCCGTGCGGAGTTCGGCCGCCGCCACCTCCCACGCGGCCACGGTTTCCACGCCGACTGGGCCGCCTTCGAGCCGCGCCTTAGCTATGATTACTTCCCGTTGCTCGGTCCATTTCCGCTGACCTCGGTTGATATCCATTAAGACGAAGTTGCCGTCCTTCGTCAGTCCCCCCCGAGCCCCGGCCGAGAAATCGCCGTTGGACGTCAGGCCGAGGGAGAGATCCCAGGCCCGGCACATAGTCATGTCGGGCGGTACCGCAGCCAAGTCGATCACCCTGATCTTGGACACGTCCACGAGGTTGCCGCCAATGGGGCTCGGAGCCTGCTGGTAGTGGCTGGCAAAATCGCGCCGCCCGATGGTGGCCCGAGTCTCAGCCAGTTTCTCCACAGTCCACCTCTCCGGCCAGATCGACTCACCAGCCTTGCGCCTCAAGGGATCGGTTTCCGGGCTCTCGCAGAGCGCCTGAAGCTTGAAGTATGTGAATTTTGGCCCCTCGAAGGAGTCCGAGGTTAGCCTCCCGATGACATCGTCCTCATGCCAGCGGCTTCCGATGACGATAACAACCCCGCTCGGCGACAAGCGGGTCAGAGCGGTCGAGGTGAGCCACCCCCACGTCTTTTCTCGCTCGGCCACCGACTCGGCGTCGTCCCTATTCTTCACGAGGTCGTCTAGGATGAGGATGTCCGCTCCACGTCCCAACCCACCGCCGCCGACGCCGGTCGCGAAATAGGAACCCCCCGCCAGTGTCTGCCAGTTTCGTGAACGCTCCAGGTTTACGGACAGAATGGGCGGGAACAGAGAAAGGTATGCCTCGCTCGACAAGATTTGCCTCGTGGCCAAACTAAATCCCTCAGCCAGCTCGGCGGCATGGCTCGCGAGGATGATGTTAAGTCTGGGATTTTTCGTGAGGGCCCACGCGGCGAAGATCACGGAGGCAGTCAGGGATTTGCCCATCCGCGGGGGCACGCTGACGCACAGTCTTGGGCATGCGCCCCTTAAGACGGCGTCTAGCTGGCGGGCAAGATGCCGGTGAAATGCTGCGGCCTTGTAATTCGGGAGCATCGTCTCGGCGAACGTGGCGAGGCTGTGCAGGCACGCATCGCGAAGAATTGAGTCGGAGTATTCGGCGTGTGGCTGTGGCTTCATGATCGAGCACTTCGATTACAGGTTTTGGGTCTCGGCGTTGGCAGTTGGCAGATGTTCAACTCGGTCTTCGGCCTCGATTAGCTCCTCCAGCCGTGCGCAGTGACGCCGCAGCAGCTCAAGGCGGGCCTTAGTGTCGATGGCAGGGCCCTCGGCGCTGTCGATGCGAACAGCCCCGCCAGCGGGCCCAGAAACCTCTGTGCGCACCGGCGCGAGCAGACCGAGCAGCTTGCCCCGGCGGTCGTGCGCTCCGAGAACGTGGCCCAGAAACGCAGGGTTCCCCGGCTCCGCGGTCCCGGTGGGGGAGGCCTTGCTGCTTTCCCAAGCCGACCACGCCTCGCGCCCCACGGCCTCAAGGCGGCGCAGCTCCTTCGCCCTATGCGCGGCGAACGTCTCTATTGCCGCAGCCTCCCACCTTGATCGGAGTTGCGCCACGGCCTTGGTAACGGCCTGACGTGAAAGGCGGTAGTTCCTGAGCACCGCGATATCCTCCGCGATCTCGGCGTGCTCCTTGCCCTTCAATACTGACTGCTCGATGAATAGCAGGTCGGCGGCGCGTTGCGCTCGGTTCCTTTGGCAATATTCGCGCCGGAAGCTGCCGTTTTTAGTCTCTGTGCAGGTGCCCATATGGATGTAAGTCGGGATTGCTGCACGTCGTGTCAATTAATGGGCCAAACTAAGTTCACCATCAGGTGTGACCATGCCCCTCCTGTGGCCGAAGCTGATGATCGGACCGAAATTGAAGTACGCCCATCTCTTGCCGAATAACGCCTCTACC
Organism: Acidobacteriota bacterium; assembly: GCA_013285705.1. GTDB lineage: Bacteria > Acidobacteriota > Terriglobia > Terriglobales > Acidobacteriaceae > Alloacidobacterium. The sequence continues at coordinate 10,044 of JABDHA010000091.1, read as the reverse complement.
TCCGCTAGGTCTCGTCGGCCGTGCGCCACCGCCCACAGGCCAACGCACCTGCGCCAATGGTTTGAGCCTGAATCCAACATGGTGAAACGCCCCGAAACCTTCTTGGCCGCGCCTGAATAACTGAAGTAGCGGAAGCCCTTGACCCTCCGCCCATCGAGGTGGTTCGCGGTGTAACGCGACAGCTTGGCGGTCGTGGTCCGTATAGGTCCTGCATCCGCGAAGCCGGTCAGGTGCCTTTTCGTGCAGGCACGCAGCGCCCTCCTCAGGGACGCGAGCTCCTTGCGGCTCTGACGGTCGGCACCCGCGATGCTCGCTCGGCACACCAGCAGCGCATGGCCGTGCAACGTCCCGTTTTCCTGATGGCCTAACACCGACACATAACCGTCAACGGGCCGCCGCATCGAGCGGAGAACGCCGCGCAGCGCCCGACTTGCACAACCGTGATCGGTTCCGGCGCGGAAGGTGATCGTCGCGGGGCAGAGGCGGTCCCGACCGTAAAGTTGTTCAAGGATGCGCATAGTCTCTTGGATCCTGAACTTCGCCTTGCATGTGTCACGGACGGCGCGTCCGTGACTTTTGGCATCTCTATACCTCTGACAAGAGAGGATTCCGGTCTCTTGAAGGCCGAGCGTAGACGAGGCTGAGGTGAGCATGTCCAGGTTGATCGCAGCCCAGTCTTCCGGCATCCGGAGAAGCCGGGCTTCGAGGCTGATGGCGGCCGGGGTTCAAGTGGCTGGCGGCGTGGTCGAGCGATCTAGGTAGCGTTCCCATTCGCCTGCCTTGACCCGCACAACACGGGTGCTCATGCGGATCACAACGAGGTGGCCTCGTCGAATTTCTGTCTCCAGGAATCGGCGGCTAACTCCTGCGAGCTTCGCAAGCTCGTCGAGGGTGTAGAGGCTGCCGCTCGAAGCAAGTCGAGGGGACCAAGCGTGCGAGGAGCGCGTCTGGTCAGTTATGGGTTCCTTGGGTGGCCTTAGTGCGGGATCATTCATGACCCCTTCCATTTATACCCTTAGGAGGAAACTACCTAAGAATACCGTCAAAAATCGCACGCCCTCCCGATTTGCCTGTCCGGTTCAGCTAATCTAGGCAATTACCTGCGAAATGCGTCCAAATCTCAAAGCTGGCCTTCCGACATTCGGTTTGCCTATGTCAGCAGCACGAATTGAGAATATGGATTAAGTCTTATCGAAGAACATGTACCTGAGGAAGATTACGCTAAGAAACGTCAAATGTTTTCAGGACGTCACGATCGACTTCTCCCAAGGTGCAGGCGTGAGAAAATGGACTACGCTCTTCGGCAAGAATGGTCTGGGGAAAAGCACACTTCTTCAGGCGATAGGTGCCGTACTTGCGGGTCCGAGCGCGTTACATGAACTCCTTCCTGTCGCTGGCGGATGGGTGAGACAGGGGGCTAAGTACGGAGAGATCGAAGCAGAGATTCTCGGAAGTGAAGACGATTTTGTAGGCAATAAACGGAGAGAGAGACCTTACGTGTTAAGGTATATCGTCTCCGGGGCGGATCCGAAGCTGTTGCCCCCGGAGATCGAGGAGAAGCCCTCGGTGCCCGAGTTTGTCGCTTGGTCGGGAGACGAGAGCAGCAAGAGCAAAGAGAATATAACGAAGGACAGAAAACTCCTCAGCCAAATTGCTTTTTCGGAGTCCACTACCGGATGGCTGGCGTGTGGCTACGGACCATTCAGACGATTGACTGGCGGCGCCCAAGCAGCAGATGAGATCTTATGGGCGAGCAGAAGATCGGCTCAGTTCATTACATTATTTCGGGAAGACGCGGCGCTGACCAACGCGACAAAATGGCTAATTGAATTATACAATCTGTCACGAGACGGCGACCAACCGAGCAACCAAGCCCTTGAGCTCGTCAAGAGGGCCATCGCAGAGAGACTGTTCCCGGACACGGTGACCCTGGAGGTCACTGCGAAGTCTGCGATGTTGAGGAATCGGATGGATGAACCGGTGTCATTCTTTGACCTTAGCGACGGCTATCGAAGTATGCTCGCGTTAAGCATCGATCTACTACGCTGGATTGTTAAGGCCTTTCCGAACTCTGAACACCCCCTGTTGTGCTCTGGGGTGGTTGTGATCGATGAGATCGATGCCCACCTGCACCCGAGCTGGCAGCGCACCATTGGTGACTGGATACGTGGCAAGTTCCCGAACATTCAGTTTATCATCACTACTCACAGTCCATTTGTCGCTCAAGTTGCAACGGTGGATGAGACAGGAGAAAAGGTTACGCCTGCGGACTTCGAGTCATCGGCCTCAGGGAACATTCGTCTCACCACGACTCCGAAAGGTGTGATTGCAGAGGTTTCAACAGAAGCAGCCCAACTCCTCTTGCCCGACCAAATTCTCCAATCCGAGCTTTTCGACATGGGCACATTGTATTCGCCCTTCATTGAGGGATGGCTCGCGGATTTTGAGAATCTTCGTTCGAGCAAGCGTCCCCGCAGTCCGGATGAAGAAAGCCGATACGAGCAATTAAATTTGTTTTTGGAAAACCTTCCGGGCGCTAGTTCGCAGGAAGGACGCAAGGTGGCTAAACGTATTCGCGCCAAACTGAGAGGAGCTGCTCGAAAAATTTCGGGCTTGAAATGATCAGGGTCAATCGTGGCGATCCGCCACCTGACTTTGCCATCCGTAGGGCGAATTGGGAGACCGGTCTCCAACAAGCGCGGGTTGGCGATCCGAAGATTACTGCGTCGAAGTATTGGAACCGAGTGCGACCCGAGATACGAAATGATGCTGAGGTACTCGCGGCCCGGCTTCATCGGAAGTGCGCTTTTTGCGAGTCCAAGATGAGCCACGTGATGAGTCCCCAGATTGAACACTTCCGGCCGAAATCAAATGCGGCGTATGAAGGGCGAATGTTCGATTGGTCGAATTGGCTGCTTTCTTGTGGGGTTTGTAACACCAAGAAGGGGAGGTTCTTCGACGGGGGGAATGAGGATCTTCGTATCATAGATCCGGCGAGTGAACCTCCGTCCGACCATATTGGGTTTGTCGGGTCGATCCCTCTCGGGCTAAGCAGCCGCGGCACGGAAACAATCAAAAGATTGCGACTTAGACGCGAGGCGCTGAATAGCTACCGCACCGCGTGGCTTGCGGTGGTGGGCGTCTTGTTGCTGGCGGCATTGGATGGCAGTCTGGCTACAAGAACTGCTGCAAGACGCTACCTGATTTGGAGCATGCAAGACGAAGCTCCGTTTGCGGCAATGGTGCGTGAGTTCATTGGCGAGATGGCGCCCGCGTTTGCTAAGCCCGCGGTTCCACACCCACACATTGCTGGAGAAGGATTGGTCGAGGACATCCTAAGGTTGGTGAAGCGAAGGGAGCCGGACATTGCGCAACTCAGCTAGACCCGTAATTCGGAGGTACACCTACGCCGTGAGAAAACGAATCAATCCGCCATCGGGCCGATTCCGGGCTAGTCCAGTTGACAGGCCGTTGACAGATACAGCTTGGAAACGTCACATCTCCCTTCGCCTCGTTGCGGAACGTCTCAGAGGGGCGAAAAGACACCAGAGGAGGGCAGTGTGGCCTTAGAAGCCGTTGCCGCAAGGCGTGCAGGTTCAAGTCCTGTCCCGAGCACCATTGGGGTCTACTCCAAAGACTCTTTTCAGGGCTGAAAGCGGTTCGGGTGAAGTCCCATAAGGAAGTCTTCGCAGGGCATGCAGGTAACGCCGTCTCGCTTGAAGCGATCTCTCCCGCGATACAAGAGGAAGAGATCACTTTGCGGGTAGTCCTCCGCGAAATGCTTGAGTGCGCGCAGGTCGTCCGGCCGCACGTGTCTCGAATTCTTGACCTCCACGGCAAAGATACCCGTCTCGCCGTATACCACGAAATCGACCTCCACTTGCGACCTCGTCTGCCAATAGTGTAGACTATGATTGCCCGCCGAGTAATCACACCAAGCACGCAGATGCTGGGCAACCATGCCCTCAAGCGCCAACCCGTCGATCTCCTGCGGCGCGTCGAGCGGCCCGCTGGGGCGGTTGGCGCGAAACACGCCGGCATCAAAGAAATAGAACTTGGGATGGGTGGCCAATTCCCGCTTTGCCCGTTTGGAGAACACCCGAAGCCGGAATCCGAGTAGCAGGTCCTCCAGGATTTCGAGGTAGCCTTCCACAGTCTTTCTGCTCACCTGGCAGTCCCGGGAAACGTTGCTGAGGTTGAGTACGCTTGCGTGGGAAAAGCTCATGGCCTCCATGAAGCGCGCAAACGAGCCTACGTTGCGAACCAGTCCCTCCATCTGCACTTCCTCTCGAAGATAAAGCCCGTTGTAGGCCTTGAGAATGGAGTCCGGGTCGGCTGCAGCCCACACAAGAGGAAGCATTCCATGGCGCAGCGCAGCACCGAGATTGAATTGCTTGCCCAGCTCGACCGCCAGATAGGGATAGAGGTGCTTTTTGGCCGCCCGCCCGCCAAGCAGATTGACACCGTGGCGCCTCAGCTTTCGGGCACTGGAGCCAGTTAGAATGAACTGCTGGCCGGTCTTTCGTTCGATCAACAGGTGGACGACTTCCAATAGTGCGGGAAGTTTTTGGACCTCGTCGATGATGACCTGGGGTTTTGCCGCATTTCCTTCGACTAGTTCGATCAATCGCTCAGGGCGTGCCGACAGCTGGCGGAGGGTCTCAGGCTCAAGGAGGTCGATCCGCAGGGCCTTGGGGTATTGATGGGTCGACCAAAGTGTCTTGCCGGTGCCGCGAGGGCCCAGCAGGAAAAAATGGTCAGAACTGGGCCGAATAATTCGTGGTATAAACGCCATTATGAGACTCAAAATGGCGACTCTGTCGCCGTTTTCAAGCTATAAATAATTAGACCCGCCCTAGCAGATCATGTGAATAGCGTTGCGGGCTGCCTCGCCGGGTACCCGTGCCACACTCGTGCCAAACTTCTTGTTCTAGAGGTCAAGTGGTGCTCTCAATTGCATATTCCTATGAAATACCACCAGAGCGAAATGCCTCTGGTAGAGGGCGGCGCTCCTAGTGACAAGTACGGTTCAAGTCCTGTCCCGAGCACCACCTATGCTGGAGGAGAACACGGGTCTAGGCCATTGCGCGCGAGCGGCTCAAATCAAGAGCGGTTGGTCGCGTAAGGAATGTTCGGCAACGCGAATGGGCTGGGAGTTGCCGCAAACGTGTTTTCACCGGGCGGAACCTGTGATTCATCGGCGTCGTTCGTTGCTAGTTAAGTTGTGTTGCGTGGGGGGGGTTGTGCCCCCCACGCATAATTTCCCAACAGTGTGCAGCCCGTGGCGAAAATCGACGAACTCGTGATTTTCTGCGACGTACGGCCGGAATTGAGCGCCAAGGCAGCTCATCCTGCGACCAGTCCGCGTCTGCCAGGGCCGGTATGCTTGCCTTTTGCCGCTCACTTGCCGATTAGAGAATCCATATGGCAAGCGACCGACGCCTTAGCTGGGTTCGTGTTTTAGGCATCTGGACCCTGGTCGGACTGGCGCTGGTGGTCATGATGTACCTTTCCCTGGTAGAGGACACCGACCATTACCGCCTGGAGGAACATGCCCTCACCTTCTTGGCCCAAATGTACCGGGGCTGGATATGGGCGCTCCTTACGCCCGTTGTCTTTCAGTTTCGCCGCGAGATTCGACGGCGGCATTCGAGCTGGCTCGCCGTCGGGAGCCTGCATCTGCTGGCGGCTGTCACGTTCTTTGTCTGGTGCAACATCGTTCGCATCTGGGCCCTGAATGTCACCTTCGGAATGTGGGATCTGAGCATGTATAACGTCGATTACGTCTTCTCAATCTTCAGCCCATTCACGATCGTCGACTTCTACCTCTATTGGCTGACCGTGGGCGCCGGGGCCCTTTACGACATCGACCGGGAGAAGCGCCTTGTCGAGCGCCACGAGGAGCAACTGCGCACGCAGCTTGCCCGTGCGGAGCTTGCCGCGCTCAGGCAGCAGTTGCACCCGCATTTCCTTTTCAATTCGCTCAACGCCGTGTCCTCCCTCATGCGCGAGGGAGCGCCCGAGAAGGCCGTCGAAACGATAGCCCTGCTCTCGCAGCTGCTCCGCGACCTACTATCCCATACCGGCCAGCAGGAGATCGAGCTTCGACGGGAGTTCGCCTACGTGGAGTGCTACCTGAGCGTCGAGAAGGTGCGGTTTGAGGACAGGTTGATAACCCATTTCGACGCGGACGAGGAGTGCCTCGACGCGCTCGTGCCCACCCTGATCCTGCAGCCTCTAGTGGAGAACGCCGTCAAGCATGGGATAGCAAAGCGCGTCAATCCCGGCCGCGTCTCGGTCGCCGGCTACCGCCGCGGAAACATGCTGCAGCTGGAGGTGCGCAACGACTTGGCCGAGGGCGCCCGGGGGGGTGCGGAGGGCGTCGACCACGGCATCGGGCTGCGCGCCACGCGCTTGCGCCTCGAGCGGATCTTCGGAAACCAGTACCGTCTTGACTGCTCCTTCGGTGGCGTCGACGGAGCCGTCGTCCTCATCGAGTTCCCGTTGCGAATGGCCCCAAGGGCCAGTTCCGCGCCCCTCCTATGCAAAGCATAACCACGCTAGTCGTAGACGACGAGAAGCCGTCCCGGCAGGCCATCCGGCACCTTCTCTCCAAGGACAGGGATGTCCAGGTGGTCGGCGAGGCCATGGACGGGGAGACCGCCGTTGAGATGATCCGAGATCTTCACCCAAAGTTGGTTTTTCTCGATGTCGAGATGCCCATGCTGAGCGGCATGGAGGTGCTTAACCGTGTCACCGAGTCCGAAAGGCCTGAGGTGATCTTCATCACGGCCTACGAGAACTATGCCCGAGGTGCGTTCGACCTGTGCGCTGTCGACTACGTGATGAAGCCCTTCAGCGACGCCCGCTTCGCCACGGCGCTTGAGCGCGCCAAGAGGCGCATCGTCGATAGGTCGCTCACCGGCCCCGAGGAGGCCGTACGGGCCCTCCTCTCCTATTTCCAGGAAGCGGGGATTTCCTCAAGGGAGACCGCCGCCGGCCAGTCCCAGGGCTACTCAAGGCTGATCGTGAAGGCCGACGGGCAGCTGCATTTTCTCAACCAGCGCGAAATCCGCTGGGTCCAGGCCCAGGGGGATTATGTGAAGATCCACGTCAAGGGGCACGGCCTGCTCGTGAGGATGACGATGGGCAAGGCCGCGCAGCTGCTCGATCCCGCGGTGTTCCTGCGCATCCGCAAGTCCGCGATCGTCAACCTCGCCTACGTACGCCGGGTAAAGCAGATTCACGGCTCTAACCGGGGCATGGAGCTCGACGACGGCACTGTGATTCCGATCGGGGCAAGCTACCGCGACGTCGTCGGCGAATTGAGGTAAGGCGCCATTCACGCGCAGATATTGGCTAGCCCGACTCGCCTTTGGAGGAGCGGATCCTCGGGCTTGATCGTATTCGAGCGAGGACCCGTCCAAGGCCTTTTCCCCGGCCTTTGACAGGGGATGCAGCTTTTCATCCCGATGCATCGAACCGGGAAAATCTCCGGTGCGGCGCAGAATTCATATCATTGGTCGCGGAGTCCGCCGCGGAAGTCGCTCTTTGGATCGAAGATGTCGATCGGCCGTTGAACTGTAACACCGCCACGACGAGAACTCCGCCCGTCCGAGACCTGACCTCATCTCGGCTAGAGTTCACACCACAACCGCATGAATGGAAATCACCCGTTGTCCCATTGGCCGCGCCGTTCGACCCCGGTCGACTCCGCCACTCACGCTGCAAAACCTGCAGTGTTCCCGATGACCGAACCGCCTGGGGAACACCGGTCCCGGCGGTTGATGTTCATCGGATCAAGATACGGCGCGTTCCTGTCGGCGTTCACCTTCCTGTTTCTATGCGTGTCGAGCCGCGGCCAGACGCAAACGCCGCCTGCAGACGACGAGACGCAGCACATGGAGACCTTCGTCGTCACGGGTTCAAATATCCCGAATGCCGACGAGGCGCTGGCTATCCCGGTCTCCATCATCTCGCCAAGCGACATCGTGAACAGCGGTGTTGAGAGCAATGTCCTGGATGTCCTGCGCAAGATTTCCCCGGCGATCAGCGGTATCGGCGGCGAAAATGCCACGATCGCGACCGCGGGACAGGACGGTGGCTCGCAGATATTGATTCACAACCTGCCGACGCTGGTCTTGGTCAACGGACGCCGCATGGCCTACGACCCCGTCGACGGATCCGGCGGTGCCGAGTTTGTGGATCTGAACGCGATTCCGCTGGCAGCCATCGACAGGATCGAGGTGCTGAGCGACGGCTCCTCGGCCATCTACGGAGCGGACGCCATTGGCGGCGTTGTCAATGTCATCCTCAAGAAGAGCTACAATGGATGGGAGGCGGACGCCCATTACGGCTACAGCGACACCACAGGGCATTATTCGGAGCGGTCGGGCTCCCTAACCGGAGGGGCATCGAATGGAACCACCTCGATCACGGTCTCCCTCGAGTACACGCAGACCGACCCGATCGTCGAGTCGGAACGTCCCTACGTTAATCCCTTCTATGCGACGACCTATGTTCCCGGGATTCTGGAGGTGTTCGGCCTGACGACCAACCCCAGCACTCCCGGCTATGGGTACGACGAGGCATTCCAGCTTGCCCCCGGAGTCAACGCCCCACCCGGAGGCGGCACCTATACGATCCAGCAGCTCGTTTCCATGGGAGTCTACAAAGACCTGGGGAGCTTCAATGACCCAGGAGTTCTTTCCCAGGTGGAACGTATCTACAATCTGGCCAATCACGAGTACCTGGAGCAGTCGCTGAAGCGCCAAAGCGCCCTGGTCAATGCCGACCACCAAATCTTCGGCGACAAATTGGAAGGTTTCGGCTATATGCTCTTCTCGCATGTCGACACCCAGTCGGGACTCAATGCGCAGCCGCTCTTTCCGTTCATCTCGGATACCAACGCCAACCTGGGCAACATAGGCGTAAACCCGCTGCCTGCCGGGACTGAGTACGTCCCGGTCAATGCACCGACGAATCCGCTGTCGCAGGCCAGCCTTGACCAGGGCTACACCGACGGCAGCGGCGGGTACTCCGCCTACGTCCACAACCGTTTCGAGGGAAGTCCCCGGCTCTTTCAAAACGACGATCTCGCCCTTACGTTCGTCGGTGGCCTGAGGGGCAAGATCAATGAGGATTGGTCGTGGGAGGTGGCTGCGGACATCAGCCGTTATCAGGACAGTTACTCCAACTCGGGGTTGCTGGACACCAACAACCTGATCGGGGCCTTTGTGGACGGCCAGATCAACCCGTTTGCCATCAACCAGGCCCCCGGGGCGACGAATGGCGTTCTGGGAACAGCGTTCGTCAACTACGTGAGCACGAACAACACCTTTGACGCCCTTCTGCGGGGAAAGCTGTTCAATTTGCCCGCCGGGTCCGTGAACTTTTCCGCGGGCTTTGACTTCAGCCGGCAGAACCTGACGGCCGTACCCGACAACAACACGGCCAACGACCTCTGGGTCGACTCCCCGACCATCTCGCCCTTCAACCAGAACCGCACGATAACCTCGGCCTCGGCTGAGATCGAGATCCCCATTGTGGACAAGAGCCACCCGCTTCCGGGTATCTACTCGATGGCATTTGACGCCGCTGGCCGCTATGATGACTACTCCGGAAATGTGGGGTCGTCCAAGGTTCCCAAGGTCAGCTTCAAGTACCAGCCCTTTGACGACGAGTTCACGCTGCGCGCAAGTGCGGGCAAGTCGTTCATCGCCCCCCAATTGTTCGCCCTCTACGGCCCGACCTCCACCGGTTCATCCTCCCAGATAACCTACACGGGCTCAAACGGGGTTACCTATGACAACGTTCAGTTCAATGCGCTATCCGGATCCAACCCGAACCTTCGCCCCTCCACCGCTTCGACCTGGGATGCGGGCTTCGTATTCACGCCCAAGGCCATTCCGAACCTGAGCATCACCGCCGACTACTTCGACACGACCCAGCACAGCCTCATCAGCACGATAGACGAGACGACGATCGTGCAGAATGTCGAGGATCTGGGCGCAGCCTCACCCTATGCCGCCGATATTCATTTTG
>JABDHA010000090.1 GCA_013285705.1 Acidobacteriota bacterium | reverse complement strand
GCGCATGGGTCGGCTGAAGGTTCGCAAACAACAGACCTAACGGAATCACATTGAGCAAGAGCAGCACGATGAAAGCAGTGCGGAGGATGGCGGTTGCCTGTGTTTGCCCTATCAGGGCGGACAGGACAAGAAACTCGCCACAGCCCATCAGGAGGGCCGAATTGGTGAGATAGCCGCCCAGCCAGCGCGCGTCTTTCCAACCTGGCTGCGCGTTCGTGCTGAGCAAGACGCCTTTGTAGGCCGCAGAGCAGAAGCCAGGCACCAGTCCCGCGATCACCGCGAGTATGCGAGCCCACTCGAAGCCCATCCCCAGTATGGCCAGCAGACTGAGCCCCGCCGCCGCGGTCAGCGGGAGCGAAAAGATCGTCAGAGACCACGTCCCCACCGACATGGGCGAGCCGGGCTTGAAAACCCTGAGCATGTGATGGAAACGGAACGGATCGCCGAGATCCAACACAAGCAATCCGAGGTCAATGAGCAACAGAACGAGAGCGACCGGATAAGCCACTTTCGCTACGGGCTTGAAGACCGCGGGCGCTGCCAACTCGCTGACTGCGGCGGCCAGGAACAGTCCGGTTGCCATGCCGTTGAGCAAAGCGTCCCAGGCGATGATGCCGTGCCACCCGGGCACCTTGGTCACCGGCGTATTCTCATAGCCGATCTCGCTCCCTTTTTCCGGCAAGGGAGGTTCAGTGAGAGCGTGCGTCGATTTGGAGTTTGCGTGCATTTAGGGCTTCAAAAGAAATACCACCAGCAGTAGTACGGCGATAGCGGCCAGGCCGCCCGCGACGGAACGAACATAATCTCCCATCATGTGCAGCCACGGATTGAATGGACTATCCGGCAAGCCATACACCGAAGGGCGATCGACAAGCAGATAGAACGAATGCATCTCGGAATAGGTCTCAGTCGGGACGTCACCATAAAGGTACGCCTGCGGGACGCCGCGTTGGTGAAGTTCCTCTACACGTTTGCGGGCCTGTTCGCGAAGCTCTTCGATAGGACCGAAGTGAATGGACTTGGTTGGACATGCCTTGGCGCATGCCGGCTCCAGACCGTCGCGCTGGCGGTCATAGCAGAGCGTGCATTTATGCGAATGGCCGCCCAGGTCACTGCGAGTGATGACGCCGAACGGGCAGGCTGCCACGCAGCACGAGCAACCGTTGCAGATGTCAGCCTGGATATAGACGTTCTCGAATTCATTTTGAATAATGGCGCCGGTCGGGCAAGCCTGATGGCAAGGGGCTGCGAGGCAATGCTTGCAATGGTCGCTCATCATGAGCCAGCGATTCAGAGCCTGCTCGTTGGAGAGCGTGTCCAGGGTAGCAAGGCCGCTAGGCACTTCGGCAGAGAACTGCTCAATAAATTTCACATGGCGCCAGGTTGTCGCCGACAACTCAGTCGTGTTGTCGTAGCTATTGCCCGACCAGTTAAAGCCATCCGAGGGTAGTTGGTTCCACTGCTTGCACGCCACCTCGCAGGCCTTGCAGCCGATGCATACGGTGGTGTCCGTATAAAAGCCAGTAGGCGGACGGGGCTCGGGTGGTTTACCACGGCGGAACGGATAGACCAGGCGTCCCAGCAGCTCCGACAGCTGGCCGCGCGGCGGATCGCTGGTCTGGGTCAGTGCGGAGAGTTCTTTTTCTCTACTTGCCATGTCCGAGCCTTCCTTCTGGTTGGGCGCTGGCCGGCGTGTCCGGGATCGGATCGAGGGTCGGCCAGGGCGCTGTGGGCACTGTCGGGGGCGGAGTCGGGCCTTCGAGCCGCCCGGCCTGGACCTGGCAGGTGAACGCCTTGCTTTCGTGCATGCTCACGTTCGGGTCAGCCAGGAGTGCAGTCAGGTCGTTGGCGTTGCTGCCGACGCTCTCCCCGGCAAAAGCCCAGTGGAACGGGAGGCCGATCTGGTGGACTACGCGTCCCTCGATGACAAACGGCCGTAGCCGTCGGGTCACCATTGCACGGGCCTCGATTCGACCGCGCGGCGTTTGGATCGTCATCCAGCCGCCGTGAACAATACCGCGCTCAGCGGCGAGTTCGAAGCTCAGCTCGGCGAACATCTCCGGCTGCAATTCATTCAGCCAGCTATTGAAGCGGCTCATGGGCCCACTCAGGTAATGCTCGGTAAGACGAAAGGTCGTGGCCACCACGGGATACTCGGGTGTTGGCGTGTGGGAGATCTGGTTCAGCGGTCCGTCGAAAAAGCGTACCATCGGGCTGGTATTGTGCTTGGGATAAAGCAGGTTGCCCAGCGGCGACTCGATCGGCTCGTAATGCGTCGGAAGAGGACCGTCCTTGGTGCTGGGTGAGTAGAGCCAGCCCAGTCCGTCGGCCTTCGTGATGAAGGGCTGTGTGCCGGCGATGGCGGCCATGCCCGTCGCGCCTGGAGCCGGTTGGTAGTCGGGCGGCTTTTCCAGCTCGAAGTCCGGTTTGTCGGGTCCGACCCAGCGCCGCTTCTCGGCGTCCCACCAGACCAATTTCTTTCGCTCCGACCAGGGCCGCCCTTCGGGATCGGCCGAGGCGCGGTTGTACAGAACGCGGACGTTGTTCGGCCAGGCAAAACCCCATTCCGGTTGGACTGGGTTATCCGTGATCTTGCGTTCGTCCGCACGGTTGCGGCCCGGCTCAGGGAAGACGCCGCTGTAGACCCAGCAGCCGCATGCCGTCGTGCCGTCGTCCTTCAACTCCGAGTAGCCGCTCACAAGACGAGACTGGCCGGTGCGCGGGTCGATTTCATCCAGTCGATGACCGTTTATTTCCATGAGGACTTTCTCGAGCTCCGGTTCCCCTTCGATGCGGCTGAGCGTTCCATCGGGCAGACGCGGCTGCTCGTCGTAGTCGTAATCCCACGTGAGGTTCAGCAGCGCCTGATCCTTGGGATCGGTCGAGCCGGCGTAAAGCTGCTTGAGGCGCTTACCCAGGTTGTAGAAAAACCAGGCGTCGGAACGGCAATCGCCGGACGGATCGATAGCTTTCCTGTGCCATTGGATCAGCCGCTGGGTGTTGGTTAAGCTGCCCTCTTTTTCCTGAGCGGCCGCCGCGGGGATGAAGAAGACTTCAGTCCCGACCTGGGAGGATGACGGCCCATTCGGATCGTCCTTCCAGAAGACGGCGCTTTCCGTCTCGAACCAGTCGAGAACCACCAGCCACTCGAGGTTGCGCAGGCCAGCACGGTGCACATTTGCGTTGGGTCCGCCGCCGGCGGGATTCTGACCGGCCAGGAAGTAGCCCTTTACCCCGCCCTTTGCCATGCGATCGAAGTAGGCCAGTTGCGAGTAGTCGCCGTCCACGCGCGGTACCCAGGAGAACCCGAAGTCGTTCTCCGGCGTGGCTGCGTCGCCGTACCATGCCTTGAGCAGGCTGACAATGAATTTGCTAAAGTTCGCCCAGTAGCCGGTGGGCATCCTTCCATACTCGATATAACAACTCAAATCCTCATTTGCGGGGTCGTGTGCAACGGGTTGCGGCAGATAGCCGGGAAGTGAGTCGTACAACGTCGAGATATCGGTCGCGCCCTGGATGGTAGAGTGACCGCGCAGGGCCATAATGCCACCACCGGGCCGGCCCATATTGCCGAGCAACAATTGCAAGATGCCGGCAGTGCGTATGATCTGCACGCCGGTGGTGTGCTGCGTCCAGCCCAGCGCATAGGCAATGCAAGTGGTCCGCTCGCGTCCGGAGTTGGTGCATAGTAATTCCGCGACGCGCACGAACTCTTCCGGCTTGCAGCCGCACACCTGGGAAACAACCTCCGGCGTGTAGCGGGCGAAGTGGCGGCGCAGAATCTGCATGATGCAGTGCGGATGCTGCAAGGTCGGATCGCGCTGCGCGATTGTCATGTCCTTGTAGGGTGAGACATATGGTTTGCCGCTGCCATCCCTGGCGTGGCCTTGCTGGCCGTGCGGGTCTTTCGCGGAGTTCGCCTGCTCACTCCCGGAAACATCCTGCTGCTCTTGGCCGCCGTTCCCGGGCTCCTCGTAGCCCCAATTGCCCTCCCTGGAATCATAGGATTTGTGCTGCTGGTCAAAGCCGCTAAACAGCCCTGCCAGATCTTCGGTATCCTGGAAACCTTCGTCGATGATCGTCGAAGCATTGGTGTAGGCCAGGACGTATTCATGAAACCAACGGTCATTGGTTAAGACGTAATTCACAAGGCCGCCGAGGAAGGCAATGTCGCTTCCGGAGCGGATGCCCACGTAAAGATCGCACACGGCGGACATGCGCGTGAAGCGCGGATCGACATGGATCAGGGTCGCGCCTCTCTCCTTGGCCACCATGGGCCAGCGGAAGCCGACAGGCTGAGCTTCGGCCATATTCGACCCCATGAACAGGATGCAATCGCTGTTGGCCATGTCCTGCTGATAATTTGTAGCCGCGCCGCGGCCGAACGAGGCGCCCAGACCGGGCACCGAGGCACTATGTCATATTCGCGCCTGGTTCTCGATCGACACCACTCCCAACCCACCGCCGAGCAGCTTCTTGATGAGGTAGTTCTCCTCGTTGTCAATCGTTGCCCCGCCCAAGCTGCCGATGCTGCGCACCGAGTTGAGCAAACGGCCTTGCTCGTCGCGAGTCGTGAAATCGGCGTCGCGGGTGGTCTTGACGCGCTGGGCAATCTGGTCCACCGCCCACTCCATCGTCTTCGTCTCCCAGTGATCGGAGTAGGGAGCGCGGTAGAGGACATTACGGACGCGGTGCGAATTGACGGCGAGTTGGTAGGCGTTGGCCCCTTTGGGGCATAGGTGGCCGCCACTGATGGGACTATCGGGATCGCCCTCAATGTCGATGAGTTCGCCGCCCTTGCTGTAGATGAGCTGCCCGCAGCCGACGGCGCAGTAAGGGCAAATGCCCTCGGTGACGGTGGCGCCACGCAGCCGTGAAGCCTTCGACAGTGTCTCTAAGCTGAACGGTTCCCGAGAAGTTTTTGGTCGCTTGGTGAGTGAGAAGCGGAACATAGCACCTTTTCCTTTCAGGAATTTCCTTTATTTTAAGATGACTGAGCACGAATTTAGTTTCGCATCCTAGCACAAATGCCAAAGCTGAGGTATTTTGCACCGTATCCGAACTCGGGTAGTGGCACACTCCAAACATTTCATCGCGAAAGTTGGGCAATCAACCATAGTCTGGAGAAATGTGACCTGGGTCGGAAGTTGTGCAGAGTTTTTGTTCTTTTCGTCGGCTTCGACGTCGTTAATGAGCAACTCGGCATTAGCCTCTATATATTGGACGGACCGGACCTCACTACCTCCCGATGAGACTTGCCTTCATCCAACATCTTCGCGCCCAGACTCAACGCCTGCACCACCGGCTCGGTGGACGCCACTGGTTTCCGCATGTGCCGCTCGCGCTGTTCCTCGGTCTGGGTGGCGTTTGGATACTCAATGCGAGATTCGGCGGAGATTGGAGCCAATATGCGCAGGCGCTGATGCAGGGCGACTTCCACCTGAACCTCAGGCTGCTGCCTTCTCTGCTGATCGGTGGCGGCATGGTTACCATGGGGCTCGGCCTGCTGTGGCGCTCGCGTCTGGCCTGGGTGATGGCAGTTCTGCTCGGTGCTACCGGGGCAGTGAACACGTTATTAGCCGGGCAGTCTCACGTACACGCGATGCTGGCGTATTTCGCATTTCTTCTGACGGCGCTGCTTTTTTCCTGGCGGCATTTTAACCGTTCCAGCGTCGCCGTAAGCACTCTCTTCGCACTAACCGCCGTAATGATGTTGTTACTGTACGCCACCTTCGGCAGCTACTATCTCGGCGCCGGATTCAAGCCCCCGATTACCGATCTTGTCACCGCGCTCTACTACGCGATGGTGACCATGAGCACGGTCGGTTACGGCGATATCGTCCCTGCAGCGCCGGAGACGAGACTGTTCACAATTTCCGTGATTGTTCTCGGCGTAGCGGTGTTCGCGACCTCGGTGACCGCGGTGATCGCACCGTTGGTCAGGGAAAGTCTGAAAGGCATCATTGGCCGCAAAGGAACAGGAATGAAACGCGAAAATCACTTTGTCGTAATCGGTGACACCCCGTTGGCTGTCAATACCTGGCGCGAGTTGGCCAAGCGAGGCCGCCCGGTAACTCGTATCTTGCGCGAAGCGCCGGCGGAAAGCCAGTCCACGGATGTCGATGTCGTCGTCGGTGACCACAGTATGGCGGAAGTGCTGCGCGAAGCCGGCGCAGATCGCGCCGAGGCGGTGCTGGCGATGACGGCCGACGATTCTGAGAACGCCTTTGTTGTGCTGGCGGTCAAGGAATTGGCCGGCAGCGCGCGAACAGTCGTTGCGGTGAACGATGCGCATCATCTGAGCAGGGTCAAGTTGGTGCAGCCGGATGTGGTGATCGCGCCACAGGTGATGGGCGGCGAACTGACCGCAATGCTGCTTTCCGGCGAACAGATCACCCCGGAATTCGTGATGCAGCAGGTCTTTCAACAGACCACAGCCGAGCCCGCTGGCGCCAAGCCCGGTAAAAAGTCCTAAGGCTGTTGTCAACGCTAAGTGATGTGCATTCCTCGAACATGAGTATTCCAGCTGAGTACGCCCGTTGAGCCTAAACGAACTTTCACCCAATAGCAGAGTGATGAAGCGCGTTCACAATGGGTGGGTAGTGGTGCAGTTTGAAACGCTGCTCTCATTACGCGCTACACTTGGGACATGGGAAACAAGAACAAGGGAAAGCGCGAAGAAAAGAAACGGGCCAAAGCCAAAACCAAAGGTTGCGCCCGGACGCAAGCGTGAGGATGTGAACCAAGCAACTGCTGCGCGGATCACTAGGGAAGCTACTAATTAGTTGGGCTTTCCACTTTAAAACTGCATGACTACCCGATGTGCCGGTGACGGCGGCGGTGCCGAAATATTTCGGCTGTAGAAATAGAAGGCCAATGAGCATCGCTAGTTACATCATCGTTTTCTTGATCAGTCGCATTCCGGCAGACGACGTTATGGTGAACCTTTTCGTTTATGGGACGGAGAGTGGAGAGGCAAGGCAGATTCCGATTCCTGCCAGTGTTCCGATCCGATGGAAGAAGTTTAGGGAAGACATAACAAGTTCCTGCAGCAGCATGTCTCCCGCTGAGTTTTATCGGATCGAGCGCGAGTTGACAGGACACGGTACCGCATCTGGTCGCTTCAATTGTGCCCTCCCGGAGATCACGCGCGCGGTGCTCAAAGCTACCCCTCCAGTAGCGCCGATCTGACAAGCAACGCATCGCAGGCGCCATGCGCGTGGGCATCCGCGTGCCGTTCGAGATCGAACCGAGTTACAACATCGCAATGATGATGTACCAGCCAGTCGTGCGCCTCGAGCGCGACACGAACGAGCACGAGTTGGTGCCCTAAAGCGGTTTCTTCCCCGCAAGGTCCGTAATTAACACCACATCGGAGCTCTTCCGCAATTGCAGTACGCCGAGCTTGCTGCCCGACGGCGACCACGCAAAATCAGTAATTGTGTTGTGCGTTGGGTCGATCATAAAATGCGCCGGCGAGCCATCGATCGGCTCGTACCGAAACGTGTTGCCACCGTTGGAGATGGCGCCCTCGACAATAGCTTTCCCATCGGGAGAAAAAAGTGGGGAGCCACCCTCGGAATCGCTCAAATCCAGCGGAATCCGATGCACAACGCGAAGGGAGGAAAGGTCCTCAATCTCGAGCGTATCGGCGAGATTGTGGACCACAATCAATCCAACGAACTTTGCGTCGCGAGTCAGCAGGAAGTCGCTGGGGGTGTGAGCCTCAAACTCCTTCCGTGGAGTTCCCCCCGCCAGCGGCACGGACCATAAGGCGGCCAGTAAAGGATCCGCTTCGTCCCTGATAGTGAAGTAGGCCTTCTGGCTATCCGGTGTGCAAAAGGGAGCGCGCACGCCACCCGCATCGGTGAGCTGCGTGATTTCAGTCCCGTCTCCATTCATGCGAAACAGGCGCGGCTCTCCTCCGCTCCTGGGAATTGCGGCAAATAAAATGTGGCCATCCTGGCAGGTGTCGATGAATCGACCAATCTCCAGATCACCGGTATCGATCGGCTGCACAGTCCCGGCTGTGCGGTCCAATTGACTGATACCTATGCCGCGAGTGATCAGGAACACGCGGTCCTCATTGGCCCATGCCAACGAGGTGGGAGTAATGCGTAGCGGCGTACTCGAAATCATCTTCCCGCCATCTGCTTTGTAATACGCCAAGCTCGAGTCCACATTCGTCAGCACCGTCGCCAAAGTCTTTCCGTCGGCAGTGATCGCAAGCTGACTGTAGGCATTCACATCATTCGTCAGCGTATGGAAGCCGTTGCCAGCGATGTCCAAAATGCCGATTTGCTCACGGTCGGAGTGTGCCTTGGAATAGAGGAGCAGAAGATGCCTGCCGTCGGCCAACCAAGCCAGATCGGAGTAACCCTGGTCCTTGCGGTCGAAGGTGGCTCCCCTCGGTTGAGCGATGGTCTTTACCCTTTTCGAAGCCCTATCCAGGATCTTAACGACTGCGGCGGTGGCTCCAGTCACTTCAATCCATGCGATCTCGTTTCCCCGCGGCGACCAGACTGGGGCTTCAGCTTTGTCGATGGAGGTGTAGAGAAGTTGGTCGTTACTGCCGTCCTTATCTGCGATGTGAATTTCCGAATATTGATCCTTGCGGTCTGGCGTCCATCGCAGATACACAAAGCGGCTGCCGTCTGGCGATAGGCTGGGCGCGCTGTCCACATCGAGGACGATCTGTCGCGGCGTACCGCCAAAGACCGGCATGGTATATATCCGGCTCACAATACCGTTGTCGGGTGTTTCCCGCGTGAAGTACAGGTAGTTCGCGTCCGGGGAAAAAGTTAACCCAAGATACTGACTGGGAAAGGCGCTTAGAATCTGCGTGTCCGTATTGGTCGCCAGGTTGCGTATCCAAACAGTTCTCTGTCCGGCGTCATTCTTGACCTCGGCAAGAAATTTGCCATCGCCGGAAAGTGCAATTCTTTCCAGAGTCCCCGTATTCGTAATCTGGCTTACAGACATTGAAGAAAACGGCATCGCACGTGGCCACAGCCGCCAGCCGAACAGGCCTGCTGCTACTACAACTATCAGCACGATCAGTGCGGCGGGCAGCGTTCGCGATTTATTTGCCGGAGGGGGAGCGATCCCGACCTGCACCCCGGCATCGGGGCGAATCGCTCTGCTAGCGTGGCCCTCGCTGCTCTTGCGCTGCAATCGCTTAAGGTCGACGCGCAGCTCTGCCGCCGACTGACACCGTATTTCCCGGTCCTTTTCCAGCGTCTTGTTCAGAACCCCCTCAAACTCTGGCGGCAGTTCGGGATTGACGGAAATTGGGGCAACAGGTGCGGCATTCAGAATGCGATCGAACGTCAACGCCGTGGTTGAACCGATAAAAGGATGCTGTCCGGTCGCGAGCTCATATAACACCACGCCCAGCGAAAAAACATCGCTGCGTGCATCCAACGCTTCACCCCGCGCCTGTTCGGGAGACATATAGGCAATTGTGCCAAGCGTCGATCCCGGGCTGGTCAATTGCTGTTGCGGAGACACCCGCGCCACGACGGTCCCCTCACCGTCGTCCCCGAGCGTGCTGGCAAGATTCGAGTCTGCATCTTCGAACTTGGCGAGGCCGAAGTCCAGAATTTTCGCTTGCGCCGACGGCGACACGAAGATATTACCCGGCTTGATGTCGCGGTGCAGAATACCCTTTCTATGCGCTGCATCGAGTGCATCCGCCACCTGCACCCCGAAGTCCAGCAGCTTGGGATACGGCATGGCTCGCCGGTAATCAAGCTTGTCTAGGCTCTGCCCCTCCAGCAGTTCCATCACGATGAAGGGCTGATCGCCGCTTTCATTCAGTTCGTGAATGGTACAGATGCCCGGATGGTTCAGCGAGGAGGCGGCGCGTGCTTCGCGCCAGAAACGTTCGAGCGCTGCTGGGTCTTGGCGTGTTGCTTCGGGCAGGATCTTGATGGCGACGGACCGCCCGAGCTTCTGGTCTTCGGCCTCATATACAACGCCCATCCCGCCCCGGCCCAGGCGACGGGTCACCCTATAGTGGCCAAGCAGTGTACCGGCGCTCAATTCTTGCACGCAAACATCATGCAGCGGGCAGACGCCACGCGGCAAGTGCCAAATCCGTCCAAACCCATCCCGGATGAACGCCCCAGGCCATCAGTGATGGGGTGCGCGGGGGCTGCCGCGCTGAAGCTGTTCCGAACTTTATGTCAGGTCGGCAGCCAGCGCCAGAGAGCCGGTTGCAAGATCGCAAAAGTTGTCCACAACGCACACCTCCGCCATAGCCATCGCTGCCTCAGGCTCTCCCGGAATCATGAGTGCCATCTTCACAATGTTGGGCAAAGGTGCGATCACGTTCCGGGCTATGGTGAACGGTACCGTTGAACCCAGCTTAGCTTGTTCCACATCGGTGGTGACACCCATGCCGAGCAGTGCGTAGCCAACGACGCTTGACACGATCATCCCAAACCCAGGGATCGCGACCGGTCTTAACGCTAAGGCCAACAAGCAGACAATGGGCAGGAAACCTGCCGACCAATTGGCCAGAGTCCACGTGTCTACTCCGGTGGAGATCGGAGTTCCTTCGAGGACCGCCTTTGGGGTGAGAGCAAAATGGAGAAGCAGCCCTCCAATAATTTTGGAGCCCGCCGCAAAGGGGGCCGTTTGCTTCAAGATTCCACCTTCGTTTAGATTCGACCAGCCCACAAAGTCGTTAAAGCAGTCTGCAAGGGTAAAAGCCAGCGCACCGGGGGCAACCAGCACTTTCTGCATCGTGGAAATGACCTCGGGCGTGAAGGGAGATGTGGAGACAGCCGTCAAGCCGCTGCCGAGTATGGGCCAAGGGAAGGTCTGAGGATTGTTGAGTGTCTCCACGATTTGTTGTGCTTGATCATCGGTGAAAGGCGCAGTAGCGCCCGGCAAACCGAACGTCAGCTTGTATAACAGCGTTGTCGGAACGGCCAATCCCAGAGAGAACAAATCCAGCATTGTCAGGCTGTGACCTGAGATCTGATTCCAGATCCAGCTGATCACGGGTATGTCGATGCTTTTATTCAGCATGTCCGTAAATCCGGCGATCGCATCGTAAGCCAGCGACAGTAAATCCTGAATCATGCTGTCGACGAACTTGAGGACATCGAGAACGGCGTCCTGTGCAGCGTTGATGAGATCGAGCATGATTGTATCGACAAAGCTCTGCCGGCTCGAGAAGACGGATTCCAGCGTGCTCATGAAGCTGGCGTGGTCCTTCTGAAAGCTCGTTCCGCTGCCGGTGTTCTGCGTGACGGTATTGGTTAAGGACTGGAGAGTATTGTCGGTATTGGGTCCACCTCCGCTTGTAGTGGGAGGGAAGGTTCCACCCTGATTCGCATAGTTGTTTGTATGCGTTTGAACGTAGTTTGTGTGCGTGCCGTTGGAGGCCTGCGCTGTATTCAATGCGGTTGGATTGAGTGGATCCGTCCCAATGGGCGTTGCTCCGGCTGGGTAGGGAACACTGTTCGTGGTGCTTTGGAACGAGTCGCTTGGGCCAAAATACTGGGCCGCGTTCGCAAACGCAGCCGTGATTTGCGTTTCGGCATCGCTGAAAGCGTTATTAACGAGCGCCTCTACAGAATTCGGTGACGCGGGATTCAAAACATCAGCGAGCTTCATCATCAGGCCGTTCACACTGGCCTCAATCACGTTCTTCGTATTCAGGATGTCGTGCCAGTTGAAGAGCGCCTTGAGCCAGTCAATGGCTTCTTCCACTCCTTGCTCAACGTAACGGAACGCGCATTTAATTGCGGACACAACATCTTCCACTGTGTTGATGATGAGTTTTAGCGCCTGAGGCAGACCGTTGGCGAGCTGCATGGTTACGTAGAAGACCTTGTTCTTCACGTCAACCGCCATCTGAGTTACTCCGAGAGCAGCGTTCTTGATGGCGTGATCGATGTCATGTGGAAAGTTGCATAGGTCACCCCAGAAGGATGAATCCCCAACCAGTCCTGCGCCCGAATCATTCACGGACCACTGCCCGGAAGTCCCAGATGAAATGACCGGAACAGTGAAGACTTGCGTGATAGTTTGGGCAGCTGCCGGTGCATTTGCTGTGGCGGTCTGGCCCTGTACAAAGGGAACATTTCCTCCTTGGGCCTGGAAGTTGGGAACTGGTTGCATTTGCGCGCCCAGCAGCGTTTGCCCGCCGGAGTCGAAGGTCGGCCGGCCCGGCATGGCGTTTGCGTCACCCGAGAGGTAATCCTGCACGTTCTGGGCTGGATAGATCGATGCCGGGCTCACGAGAGTGTCTGCGTTGAAGAAGAAGGTAGGAGTGTCTAGATCCGAGGCGAAGAAGGTGAAGGTAAAAGTACCCGAAGGTCCAGTTATGAGCGAGGTGGGCGTATCGGGGGTGATGGTGTAGAGTGTCTGTCCGACCCAGACGCCTGCGGCCACGTCTGAGGTGACGGAGATCTGGATGTTCGGCTGCGAAACTCCATTCTGATCGGTGACGGTGACTTCTGTTAGATAGCGGCTGACGTACTCCGGATCTGTGTTCGTTCCGGCGGGCTTAAGCATGACTAAATCACTGAGCTGCCCTGTTGTAGCGTTTTCAGAAAGAACGTTCACCTCGCTCCCCGAATCGAGTCTGAACAGATCAACCGGCGGCGTGTTGGCTGCACTTGGAGGCGCCAGGGTGCAACCGACCGCGAGCGTCGTGCAGTCGTCGCCGAGCGGGTGCCATGTGCTCCACTGGAACGAGCCGTTGCTGTAGCCGGTCTGCCGGATGACCCAAAGCAAATCGTCCTGATCGCAGGCGTAGATGCGGGCACCTTCGGTCTCCGCCGCGATCATGCCCACCGCGTTCGGTATGGGGCCGGTCGCCGGCGCGCCTAGCGAAGAGAATTCAAAAGTGAAGCTCGATTTGTCGGTGCTCGTAATCTGAATCGTCCAGATCTGGTACGACGTATCGAGGGCCGCTGCCACCAGCACCCAATCGATACCCTGAGGGCTCGTCGACAAAGGAATTAACGAGAGCAATGGCGGCGAAGACTTTACCGGCGAGAGGGTCGTTGCCGGCGCGTTCAGCTGACCAACCCCTGCGTGCAATGAGCCGTCGATGACCGCGTAAGTGATCCAATATGCGTTATAGGTGTTGAAGATCGGCTTCGTTCCCGAGAGCGACGTCTTCATCGTCGTCTTGGCGGCGGTCCAGTTGTTGTCACCCTTGTCTTGCACGACGACCAGATCGCCATTCGCATTTACGCCGTAGACGATAAGGTTCGAGTTCACGACAGGGTCGTTGACTACGCCGATATTGCTGATACCTGAAAAGACCTGAGCCGGAGCTGTCCAGTATCCACCGAAAATCCCGGCGTCTTCAGCAAAGACTGACCAGTTAAGATTGCAGTCCATCACGAAAAACGCGTACTGACTACCGAACGCATGTTGGCCGGTGACGACTTCGGTGACTTGATGGCCGCTGGTGCTCCCCGCGAGGTCCGTTGGTTGGATCATTCGAATCCAGCTGCCATTCAGGTTTCTCCAAGCTGTGCCAATGGCGTCGAGAGCCCAAAGGGTTCCGTCCATCGCCCCCACTGAAATGGACTTCAGTGTTCGATTCTCAGGCTGGGGAACTAGGGTATTGTTTCCCATCCCATCGCACAGATAAAGCCCTGTGGTGTCATCTTGATTGCAGAGCGCGTAAAACACACTGGCATTCAGAGGGGCAACCACCATCAGTCCATCAGGGGCGGAGCAAGGGGCCCAGATGGCGCCGTTTGTACCGGGCCCGTATAAGGTCATGGTGTTGGGGCACCATATCCATACCGAAGCGTCGGTGGCAACAAATACTGACCCTGGAACATCTCCGTCATTCAGCCACATCTCCGCGCCAGCCGGAAGCCAGTCGCTACTGGGATCCATCGGATTTGTGTTGTTGTATAGAACCTCGCCCCCCGAATCGACGGTCCATAGATTACTGGCGCTGCCGACTGGGGGTGTGCTGTAGGGAATCGTGCTCACTTCAGTGAACCCAGCGCCGACGGGGTCATATTGATACAGCACATATTGGCCTCCCTGACTGCTGGTTCCGAAAAACGTCCCGTCCTGGCAGGCGGAGAGGCTCTGGTTGTTTCCTGGCAGAGGAGGAACTGAATTCCAGTGACCTGCATTGCTAATCCAGATGCTATTGTCTTGGCCAACGGTCGCCATACTGTTGCTGCTCGCGGCGATGATCGTGTCGATCTGAGCCCCGATGCCAACGATATTCCAGCCGGTGCCACTCAAAGGCTCGCGCAGCAAGTGGCACAGTTCGCCGTCATCGTGAATGAGCAACGCTTCCGATTGCCCACTGGAGTTCAGGAAGGAAGCCAGTGGCTGTATCGTCGACGACGAACTGGAAGCCTGCATAGTGGCAGAGTGAATGTAATCTTCACTCAATTTGCTCGAAGCGACGACCGAGTAGGTGGGTGTAGCTCCTGACGCGGGCACCGCGTCAATCTGGCTGAG
Source organism: Acidobacteriota bacterium (assembly GCA_013285705.1). Classification (GTDB taxonomy): domain Bacteria; phylum Acidobacteriota; class Terriglobia; order Terriglobales; family Acidobacteriaceae; genus Alloacidobacterium. The sequence goes on along the minus strand of JABDHA010000090.1, from coordinate 1,109 downwards.
TTGCGGCTGTGAAATAGAGCGGCGGTCAACCTGCTGGAGGGTGCTCAATGAAGAATCTCCAAAGCTTTGAGTTCCAACGACAGGGTCTCGTTCGGAAACCAGAGTAAGAGAGATCTGAGCGAGAAAGAATAGAGGACACTACACCGGCACGCATGTGGTTCCACACGGCTGTGATCTGATCTGCTCGCCTAAGTTCTCTGACGAACTGATCTACATGTAGTTCAAAGATAATCCGGGCAGTTCGTATGCCTCCTCAACTAACAGGCATCTGCAATTCCGGCCATGTGGTTTCAGCGCGCATTGCAGATAACCCGAAAGCCATAATCAGCGTATTGGAATTCCGGCGGGATGCTGGAACGCGCCGAACATCGTGAGACTTTGATGTGGTGCCGCCAGGATCCTCCGCGTGACGCTTTTCGCGTGCCTTCTTCCGGTCCTTGTGGATTCCGCTCAGGTGAGATCGCATAGTAGCCGGCGTCGAACCAGTCACTACACCACTCATGCACGTTCTCACACATCTCGAATAAGCCGTAACTATTCGGCTGTGATTGACCAACAGGCTCAGGGCCAGTCTTCCAGCGATCCTGGTAAAAGGGACGTGATTGTGGCGGATCATTGCCCCAGGGGAACAACGTTGTCTCGGCACCGCCTCGTGCGCCCCGCTCCCACTCGGCTTCTGTTGGCAGGCGATAGTATGAGCCGGTCATCGCGGAAAGCCAGGCGCAATATGCAACCGCGTCGTACCAGGAAACCGCCACCACTGGTTGCTGAGGATGAGAGAAGCTGGGATCGCCCCAGAACGTGGGCGCCGTCCTCCCGGTGGCGTTAAGAAAGCGCGCATACTCATCAACAGTCACCTGCGTCGCTGCCATGTCAAAGGAGTCTACCCAAACGCGATGGACAGGCGCCTCGACATCCTGACCGGAGTCGGACCCCATGGAGAACCAGCCAGCAGGGATGTGAATTCGCAGTGGCTCGGTGATTGGCACGAGATGGGCGACTAGACTCATGGTGGCCAGCGGGGAGATCTATCCATACGATGTTAACGTGTGGCCTGAAGGAGCAGCGGATGAAGTTTGATTGGACCCAGGGCGCACTTGCTGAAGGCC
>JABDHA010000089.1 GCA_013285705.1 Acidobacteriota bacterium | reverse complement strand
CCACCGCCACTCTGTCCGTACTGCGCCGAGAAGGGCGCGGTAAGAACTTGAAGCTCTTCGGTCGAGTCCGGCGTGGGGACGAGACCATATGTACCGTCCACGCCCATGTTGCTAGGGAGGCCGTCGATGATGAGCGGGTTCGTCACCGGCCTTCCACCGCCAAGCGTGAGGTTGTTGACGTTGGAGTAGTCCTGGCTGGTGCTGGAAACTCCGGCGAAGGTTTTGGTGATCAAAAACTCATTGGCGCCATGCGTGTTGGTGACTTCGGGCAGATCAATGAGCTCGCTTGTGCTAAGTTCTCCGCCAACCTGCGGGCTTGTCTCATTCAATGAAGTTGCCGTGCCAGAGACGGTAACAACCTCCGAAGTTCTTCCCAACTGTAATGTTCCATCGACTACTAAATTCTGATTCAGGACGATGTTGAGCCGGTCGGTCGCATATTGATCGAAACCGTCCTTGGCAAACTGCACGATGTATCCGCCCGGTTTCAGGAAAGAGATGCGATAGCTGCCGCTTTTATCGGTGACAGTTTTGTACTCCGTCGCCGTAGCGCTCTCACGCACCGTAACCGCAACCCCCGGCATCACTGCGCCACTGGGATCGTTAACGACGCCACTGATCGAACCATAGAAGGTCTGCGCATGGAGAAAGTTGCTAGGAATGATCAAAGCGAGCAGCAGTACGAAGCCGCAGAAGAGGTGGAAAATTCGGCTTCTACGACTGCCAGGGGACCAGCAGGCCAGGCTGGATCGCAAAGAGACAGGGATACAGGAGGCAAGCAACACGCAATTCATAGAGACCTCAAGGGTTGAAAAATACGTTTTGTAGCGAGGCTGCATGCCTCTCTGGTGATCGTGAGTTGTAAGTAAATGTCGGACTTGATGCGTTGCGATGAGAAAGAAGTTAACAAGTTAATGTTAATAAATGACAAACAACCTCGGATTTATGTAAAAAAATTACATCGATTTTGGGTGACCTGCCTTTAGGGTTTCCAACCATGCTGAGCACACGAATTTATTGCAATTTTGTGGACAAACTGAGACAAAAGACATGGAGCTCCCAAACGGATGAGTGAAATCACAGAGCGATCAAGACTTGATTCCATCGTCGAGATGTTAAAAATAAACACTTCTGCCTCGATTTCCGAGATTGCGGAGACCTGTCATGTTTCCCAAATGACCATCCGCCGCGACCTGCAGAAGCTTGTCGAGGCTGGACAGGTTATCCGCATTCCCGGAGGAGCCCGCATCGAACATTGGCGCGGCGCTGAGAGGAGTTTCTTTGAGCGCCTGCAAAAGATGTCGCATGCTAAGCGCAGTATCGGCACGGCTGCTTCTGCGCTGGTTCGCGACGGCGAGTCGGTGGTGCTTGATTCGGGAACCACGACACTCTACGTGGCCCGAGAGCTGCGGGCACGACGAAATGTCGTGATCTTCACCTTCTCCCTTGCTGTTCTCGAAGAGTTAGCCTCGGCTGAGGGTATCCGCGTTGAACTTACTGGCGGAGTTTATCGCGCCAGCAGCCATGATTTGATCGGGCATGCGGTTGGCAAAAGCCTGACCTCGATTTATGCCGATACCGTCATCTTTGGCGCAGCCGCCATCTCGTTCACACGCGGTGTGATGGTTCATGATCCCGATGCGCAGCGCGAACTGCTGCAGGCTGGAAAGCGGAAAATACTGGCGGTCGATAGCAGCAAGATCGGAACTGAGGCCACTTACCGCCTCTGCGGCATCGAGGATTGTGACCTGATCCTGACCGACAAAGACATTTCTGCTGAAGACCTTGCACGGCTACGCAGAATTGCACAGGTACAGGTTGCAGAATGAGCGCTTATTAACGTTCTGTGTATAGCAGTTCGGTAGCCTGACAAGGAGAATGCTGCTTCCTGTCGAGAGCCATACAGAATTTAGTCCGTTCGAAGACCATGCCATTATGGCCGCGGCTCGCGGCTTCTTTGCGAGTGGAAAGCTGATCTGGGTCGCACGTGCTTCTGGCCGTCTGGATGTCATGGGAGGCAACGTTGACTATACCGGCGGCATGGTTCTGCAAAGTACTCTGCGCGAGGCGGTATGGGTTGCAGCTCAGCCGCGAACGGATGATGTAATTCAAGTCCTGAACCCCGGAGCATCACGGTTTGGTTGGGAGCCTTTCTTTGAAGCCCGGATCCGCGATCTCGACGACCCTCTCCACCTGCGTCTTCTTTGCTCTCAAAAGGATAGTTCCTGCTGGTCAACCTATGTCCTTGGCGCGCTCTGTTTCCTGAAGCATCGCTACGGGTGCGAAGACGCAAGGGGAGTAAACCTCTTCATTTCTTCCGATCTCCCGCCCAACAAGGGCGTAAGCTCTTCCGCTGCTCTTGAAATTGCGGCTCTTAAAGCAGCATCTGCAGTATGGAAAATCTCTCTCAGTGGAACTGCGCTTGCGACTGCAGGACAATGGGTGGAAAACGTCGTGGTCGGCGCAGCGTGCGGCATTATGGATCAGGCCGCGATCGTTCTCGGCGAAGAGAACCACCTACTCCCACTGCTCTGCCAACCCTGTCGGCCTTTTCCTGCTATGAGGCTGCCGGAGAATCTGCGCATCTGGGGTATCGATTCGATGGCGCCTCGCTCGACTACCGGTGCCGCCTACGAAGCGGCGCGTGCCGCGGCGTTCATCGGATACAAATTGATCTGCCAGCGTGAGGGAATCGATGTGGTTCCAGAAGTGTCCGAAATATCGCGGTGGACCGATTTCCGCTGGAATGGATACTTGTCGAATCTCGCGCCCTCGGAGTTTCGCTCAAAGTATGAGAGATGGCTACCGGAGTCTCTTAGTGGCAAAGAGGTGCTGGCGCGGATCGGCGAACATGTTGATCCATTCACTCGTATTCATCTGGAGATGGAGTATCCGGTTCGCGCAGCGGTTCGATATGCGACAGAGGAAAATTTTCGCGTTCAGATGGTGAACTCGCTCCTGCAATCCGATCTTTCGAACGGTACCATACGGCTCATCGGTGAGATTCTCTGCCAATCGCACGTCGCCTACACCGAATGCGGCCTTGGTTCAGAAGACTGTGACGAGTTGGTATCACGCGCTCTCAAGGCGGGCTTCGCCGGCGCGAAGATGACCGGCGGTGGTGCTGGCGGCGTCGTCGCTGTGCTCGGCACACCTGACGGCCAAAGCGCTATCTACCAGGTAGCTCGGGAATACGCGGCAGCACGGAACGCCATGCCGCACATCTTTGAGGGCAGCTCGCGTGGCGTCGATGCATTTGGCATTCATCCGTTGCGGCTCCGTTCACTTCAGGAAATGCCATAGTGCCTGCCCTGCGTAATGGCCGCCTGGCTCCAGCCCTGCTGTTGCTCATGGCTGCGAATCTTTTGTGGGCTGGTCAGGGAGTTGCAGTCAAGCTTCTTGCGGGTGGTCTCGGCTCTCTTGCTACGGCTCTTTTGCCGCTTCATGCGATCACCATCGTGGGCGTCGGTCTTCTTTGCATGCAGCCGGATTTCAAGGTGAAGTTCGGAACTGCATGGAAACTTCGCCATGAGTTTTTTCTCGCCGGAATTTGCGGCCAGCTCACAGCTCAGGTAGGGATGACACTCGGAATAAGCTGGTCCACAGCTTCGAACGGCGCTATCCTCAGCCTGCTGATCCCCATTTTCGGCGCGCTCATTGCCGTATGGTTACTGCACGAACGCCTCTCCCTACTTCGCATTGGCACATTGCTGCTTGGGCTCGCTGGAGTCTTTCTGCTCTCGCCTCTGCGCAGCACGCCTGGTCACAGCACACGCGCGCACGAATTTGCAGGAAATTTCCTTATTGTTGCAGGCTGCCTTGGATCTGCATTCTACAACGTCTATTCCAAACGGCTGCTGCACCTTTTTTCCGATCTGGAAACACTCTTCTTCAGCTATTTGTCGACAACCGCTTTCAGCCTTCCAGTGCTCTTTGCTCTTGAGCCGAACTGCCTCGGCAGGCTCACGCATCTGACGATTGTTCAGTGGGTCGCGTTTGACTACCTTGCGCTCTTCTTCTATGGCCTGTCGATGCTGCTTTTTTTCAGGGCGCTTGGACAAGTGGACGCCGTGATTGCCTCAGCGTCGCTTTACCTGACGCCGCTTTTTGGAGTGGCGCTGGCCTGCAGTATTCTCGGCGAACGTCTTGCATCGCGGACACTTCTGGGATCAGTGATTGTCCTTCTCGCGACGCTGGCTCTCTTCCGGTTCGATTACGCCTACTAACAAGCCACATTTAGCGGTATTCACCTTCTACAGCATTGTTAATTTTTAACATACAGCTTCCATAAAATGTTCCACGCGAATTACCTTTATACAAGAGCTATTGGTCGCAATACATGTGTGAGCTTATAGATAGAAGTGGCACGCGTGACCGATTGAGGATGCAATGAGTCATGTGAATTATTTTCTACGAAAGAAGGACGGCTTTGTTATCTCGACTGATCCCGCTGCTCTCGATAAGGACGCAGTCTTTGAATTTCTGCTGGAAGCGAAATGGTGGACCGAACTGACAAGAGAGTCGCTCGAACGGGCTCTCCGCCATTCCCTATGCTTCTCGCTCAAGGAAAATGGGCGGCAAATCGGCGTGGCCAGGGTGATTACCGACTACAGCACCTACGCCTATTTGTGCGATGTATTTATTGTCGAAGAACACAGAAGACGAGGATTGGGATCGTGGCTGATCCGTTCTATTCTCGAGCACCCGGATTTAAAGGATCTCAAGCGAGTTGCTCTTATCACACATGATGCCCAGACGTTCTATCTTCGTCTCGATTTCCGCTTCGCATTGCAGCCGGATTACTACATGGAGCGCCTCCAATAGAAGGCGCGCCATGTGTAAGAATCTGCCACCGCAATTGTGAGAAGCAGAACGCCACCAATATACTAGTCAGCTTGTCCGATGTTTGTACCGGTGGAGAGTTCGTGTGGCGCGTTTACCTCTGAGTTCAGATAGCCGCCGTCTAGGGTAATGGAATTGCGGAGATGAGAGCTGAAGAAGTCCTGCGGTCGTGTGCGCGGGGAAAAGGGTAGGGAAGCGCCTGCAGTAGCGTGTATATCGTCATCAAATCTGCCTTGGAGCGCTACGGTCTCACTCTTTGCAGTCCTTCCAATTAGAACAATCAGGATAAGGGGTGGTCCTAATGAGTGTACCGGGACATGCTTTACGTTTTAGACCGGGGACATGGTTTACAAGCCCCTTGCGGCAAAAGTGGCTCTGGTTGTAGGTTTGCGGCGGGCTTTGCCGGTCTGTAAAGACATAGTAGCCGTAGAAGCCGTGGTAATGTGGAAATCCTGACAGGATTTCCAAGGAGTGTGGGAAGGGTGGAAAGCTCGCTTTATGGCTTTCCATGCTTTCCACACTCTGTCATTGTGTGCCGTGCATGTTCGATAGTTGATGGGGTGTAAGTCCCCTATCCAACCTGATGGAGGTGAAGGATTAGCGAAGCGCAAGGGCGTCATCGCGAGGTGGGGTCTGAAGGAAGCGTGGAGCAAAGGCGTACGCCGATGGACAAGAACCGGATACAAGGCCAGTACTCGCGGGCGAGTTGGCAATGAACAGCAAAGCCCATATCCATCAAAGGCGAGTGCGGGTAAATCCGGCGGTGGTGCGCTGAAGGCAATCGAACTTACCACGGGAGATCTGTTGCATGTCGTGGATTCACGACTGAAGAGGGAGCGATTCTTCTTGAACGTGCAGCAGAAGTCAGCAGAAGGCATAGTAGGCCATGTCGTCGGCAAAGCTAATGAGGCACTCCAAAGCCGAAAGGCGGAGTCAACAGCTAGGCAGAGCCGGGAACGGTGGACGAAGGCCTGAACGATAGGAGAGGCAAGTAGGTGGCACGACTCAAGGGTGCAAAGCGGCAGAAGAACCAGCTTGAGCTGGCCTTCGGGGAACGGATGACGAGTGAAGCTCGGAGTCTGTCCCATGAAGGGACCGAAGCACCCGTGGCGAAGTGCAGTGCAGAAAGCCTGGTTCCGGAAGAGCAATGGATGGAGAAGGTTTGCCAGAGAGAAAACCTCTGGCAGGCATACAAGCGTGTGAAAGGAAACGGAGGCAGTCCGGGCATCGATGGAATGACGGTCGATGACTTTGCGGAGTACCTGAAGCAGCACTGGATAACCATCCGGGAACAACTGTTGAGCGGAACCTATCAACCGCAGCCGGTACGTAGGGTGGAAATCCCGAAGCCGGACGGAGGGGTGCGAAAGCTTGGCATCCCTACGGTGCTGGATCGACTGATTCAGCAGGCAGTGATGCAGATTCTGCAACGCAGTTGGGACCATACCTTCTCTGAATCGAGCTACGGGTTTCGTCCCGGACGCTCGGCGCATCAGGCGGTCGCGCGTGCCCAGCAGCACATCGGTGCGGGGCACCGTTGGGTGGTCGATCTCGATCTGGAAAAGTTCTTCGATCGAGTCAACCACGACAAACTGATGAGTCAGGTTGCCAAGCGGGTAAAAGGCCAACGGCTTTTGCGACTGATTCGGAGCTGGCTTACGGCAGGTGTGTTGGAAAACGGACTCGTGGAACTGACGGAGGAAGGTACGCCTCAAGGCGGACCTATCTCTCCTCTGCTGTCGAATCTTGTTCTTGACCAACTTGATCGGGAGCTGGAGCAAAGAGGGCATCGTTTTGTACGGTACGCGGACGACTGCAACATCTATGTCCGCAGCCAACGAGCGGGCCAACGCCTGATGGAGGGACTCACAAGACTCCTCGAAGGCAAACTCAAGCTGAAGGTGAACCGGGATAAGAGTGCTGTGGCACGACCATGGGAGCGAAAGTTCCTCGGGTTCAGCTTTACGAATGGAACAATGCCAAAGCGCCGAATCGCGCCCAAAGCAGTGCTCCGGTTCCAGGCAAGAATCCGAGTCCTTACTCGTAGAACCAGAGGCATCAGTCTCGAGAAAATGGTTCGCGACGTGAGCCGCTACCTTCAGGGATGGCAGAGTTATTTTGGGTTCTGCCAGACCCCGACCGTGCTGGACCGTTTCAATAAATGGATCAGGCGTCGTATACGCTCTGCCGCCTGCAAGCAATGGCGGACAGGGAAGACACGATATGCCCGATTGCGAAAGTTAGATCTCAGTCATGATCTGGCCGCTCGTACGGCAGGACATCAGTGGGGACCGTGGCGGCTTAGCCGAACACAGGCTCTCTCCTATGCCATGCCAGCCGCTTACTTCGATCGTTTGGGGCTTCCTTCCTTGCGCTGCACACCCGGCGCTTAATCCTACCGAACCGCCGTGTACGGACCCGTACGCACGGTGGTGTGACAGGGAAAGCGAGTGACCGCCCACCTATGTCAATTCCACGGCTTGCTTGTGTCAACGACAGTGATTATTTCTCGCTGAATGAGTTGGCAATTTACCACTCGTTGAGAAGTGGGAGCGTGGGACTGGAAATCGACCATGTGCACCGCTCCGGATTACTTTGACGTTAGCTGCAAGTGCGTTCCAGTTGTCGATACTGTCTGCCACCATGACATTGTTTGAGGCTGGCTTTGTCCAGAACCGCTGCTATAATCGAGGCACACCCCCCTACAAGATCATCTTCAGTCCAGGACGAAACGTGCACCCTGCTCTATTGTCGTTGGTATGCGCTCATCAGTTGCGTTCTTTGATTTCCATATGCCAGTTGCACCGAGACTTTGCACGGAGAAATAGGACGATAAGAGAAGTATCACCACTCCTACGGAAAGTCGCATCCTACGATCTCAAAGGGGAAGGCAGATGGTCAGAGTGGGTTGGAATTCTGTGCACGTTTCGCAGGGGAGCAAGTTTTGCCACTTTGTCATTTGTGACCGCAGCCCTTTGTATTGTCGCAGGCTGCGGAGGTGGCAGGAGTACCGGGAGTACTACGACAACGCCCCCTCCTAGTCCGGATTTTAGCCTTGCAGTTTCCAACTCAAGCGTTACGGTTGCTTCTGGTTCCTCAGCAACCGCCTCAGTTACGGTGACGGGCTCCAATGGATTCACCTCGCCCGTCACGATAGGGGTAACTGGGCTTCCGTCGGGTGCGTCTGTTTCTCCCACTAGCCTAGAGGTCACTCCTGGGCAATCGGGACAGCTGACTTTCACATCGGCTGCATACGTGTCAGCGACTACGGCCTCTCTGACGTTAACCGGTTCGTCAGGCTCCCTCAACCATAAGGCGACAATTAGCCTTGCAGTTACAGCGTATGCCGGAAATATCTCCCTCCCGCGTACTCGATATACACGTACTGATGCTACAACCGAATATTTTCTATATCCGAATAGCAATTGGATCGTCTTCAATTCAAGTACAAATCGCTTTTTCGTGACCGACCCGGCCTCGAATCGGGTGTTCGCATTGGATGCGGCGCAGCGGACAGTAGTCGGCAGCATCGTCGTACCCGGCGCATACGGAATCGACGAGACACCGGATCATACGACTCTGTACGTTGGAACCCAAGTTGGCGACATCTATGCCATCGACCCGGTGTCAATGACAGTCAAGAAGAGGTACATGGCCTCCCAGATTGGCTCTAACGGTTTTATGGCCTACTCCGTGCGGGTGCTCGCTGACGGGAGTCTCGCTTTACTCGGCGGACAGGGGGGGATCGTTGGCGTTGACGGCTACGGGGCATTTGCTGTGTGGAATCCGGCTAGTAACTCGATCACTATTTACGGCGAAAGCGCAGCAATTCCGTGTGGACAACAAGCGGGAGGAATTTCCGAGTTCTCGGTGACCGGCGACCGTTCATTGATTTTGCTTGTCATAGGAAATGGAAGCAGGGTTTGCACCGTCGATCCTCACACCGGAGCTACGAATTCGTTCGTTTCAGAGAACGGATTTGGGGGGTATCCCGTTGTTGCTACGCCCGATGGCCAATCAATTTTGGCTCTTCAGTGGGGGACTGTTGGCACCGGTAATCCTCCACCTCAAGTCGTTGTTCTTGACGCGAAGACGCTAGCTCAGAGGTCAACCATCACGCTCACAGCGGATTCCACCGGCACTTCCGCGATGGTTACAAGTGCGGATTCAAAGACAGTTTATGTCTCAGAGGACTCGTGGACTGGAATCGTATACGCATACGACATTGCGAGTGGCCAATTGCTTGGCTGGTTCTCCAACCTGTTTCTTTCGCCAATTGTGGGAGGCGGCGCCTCTGGGCCGATTTACACCCCGGCTTATCAGGCAGTCGACAACACGGGGCTATTGGCTGGTCCAATGGAGGAAGGAGTTGGGTTCCTCGACACCAGCGCGTTACAGACAGGTCCGGTGGGATCGGATGTTCTGAACGGCTACCTTAGTCCCGCAACGGGTTCCACCGCGGGAGGGACAACCGTCACACTTTCTCCATATAGCAATCTTGACACGATCTATTTTGGAGCGAATAAGGCAGGGTCAACCGAACCTTCGGCAGGTGACCTGTTCACTACGGTTACCCCGGCTGGCCCCCCAGAGCCTGTGGATGTTTCCTTGCTCTATACCAATGGGTCTTTACAGATCCTCCCGGATGCATTCAGCTATGGGCCTGCAATTCTTGAGACCACGCCGAACTCTTCGACGGCTGAGGGAGGAGGAACCGGAATTATCTATGGCTACGGGTTTGGTCCAGTGACGAACCCGGCGCAGATCCCGTCCCACTTGCAGGTTTTTGTCGGGGGAAAAGCCGCACAGATCGCGGCATTTAATCCAAATGCGTATGGAGTCGAAAGCCCCCCATATCCATTGCAGTCGGTCGCCTACACCGTACCATCCGGGGTCGCCGGCGCCGCACAGGACATTACACTGTCGACATCGTCGGGCACTACTATGCTGAGCGGTGGCATGCAGTACCTGCCGCCGTTGCAGCAATTCGCTTTGAGCGGCGCAGCGTTGGCTCAGGGTATCTATGACCCGAAACGCGACATCTACTATTTCACCGACGCGTCCGTAATTCGCGTGTTTTCGCGATCTCAAGGGCAGTGGCTCACTTCGATTCAGTTACCTGCTGCCCCGAACGGCACCGCACACCGCTTGTGGGGAATCGCGCTCTCTCCGGACGACAGCAAGCTTGCTGTGTCAGACCAAAGCGCGGGAGCGATCTATGTTATTGATCCCGATACGCAATCGACTGTCCATTCGTTCCTTCTCTCAAATTCACTTCAGCCATCGGCCATAGCAATCAGCGACACCGGCATGATCTATTACGCTACATATGACCCCAACACCACTGGCTCGCCGGGCATCTTCAAGCTCGATTCGAGTAACGGTAGCATTAAGAGCTATGGGATCTACACATTTCCCGGGGCGCAGCAGCTGAGGGCCGTATTAAGTTCTGACAATTCAACGGCGTACTTTAACAATGACGGCTCAGTTTTCAGCATCGACACTCAGACCGATACAATTCAGTATGCATCGGCTGATCCGGGCTGCTGTTACGGAGACTACAATTTGTCTCTATCCAGCAACCAGGCCACCTTGGAAGCGACAAGTTATCTCTACGATGCAAACTTGAATGCCCAGTCCTATCTAGCATTAAACGACCGCGAAGCGCTCGACGTTTCGTATGTCGACGGGGCCAAGTTAAGTGCAGACGGCACGCTATTGTTCCAGCCAACTACCAACGGGATCGATGTCTACGACGGTCGACTCGGGACTTACGATGCACGGATAGCCCTACCAGTGGCGCTGTCTCAGAATTACGATGCGCTGGTCAGTGACGGCAAAGATAACATCTTGATTGCCATTTCAGGACAGAACGGCACTGGAATCGCGATTGTTGACTTGAGCTCCTTGAATGAGCCGCTCCCGCTTCCATATTTCAAAAATCGCCCAGAAATGATGCACACGCCTAAACTCAATGAGACTCATTCTCTTGAAGCGGCCTCTTCCGATCGCACCGGCGGAGGAGCTTTATCACGTGCTGTACCCCGAAAAGTGATTAAGTATGCCATCAATGCAGAATCCGTGCGACATCAATGAGCAGAATCACGCGCAGGCGCGTTAATCCGATCTTTGTTCGATGATACGAGTAGCAAGGCGCAGTGTTTCCCGACCCTTTATCCAGAGGAAACTCGTTCTTGATTAGCGCGTTCAGAGAGATATACTCTTCAAACCGGAAGTCGGTACTGGGTAGCCCCCGCTGCCCGTTGCAAAGAGCGGCTATTCACAGGACGGACCTCCCCATCGGGAAAGTGCCGTCCTGTCTGGATCTCTTATGCGAGCAGTGTCCCATAGGCAGCTACTGACTCAAATACGGATTGCCGGACGGAATCGCATTTCCGAGCTATTGAACTCGCCGAGCTCGGTATTACAGAAACAAACTCGATACATGTTTTCGTCGATCTGCTCCAAGCCAATCTCCTCGTTCCGAAAAACCTCGCTAATAAAAACCCTTCCCTTGTGCCAGCTGATATCTCCGCTGTTATTGACCCGGCGAGTGTGGAAGGTCTTCGGGTAAGTGAAACTCCATGCATTTCCATGTAGCATTCGCGCACTTGGCACATCGACACTACCGGGTGTCTCGTTTTGCAAGGCTTCATGAGGACGTTCATGATTAAATATCAAGCGGAAGCGATCAAACTTCTTTTGCTGCTCGGTCAACGTTCTGGCTGGTGGTTTTCGTTGTTCCTCTTTCAAGGTGCGATGCATCCTCTCGTGTCTCCCGTTCTGTTGGGGACACCCCGGCTGGATACGTTCGTGTACTATGCCCAGCTTCATCCATCCCAGCGATAGCTTCGAAAGGCCCAAAAGACCTGTACCAGCGAACGGCGCTCCATTGTCAGTCCGAATTCGCTCTGGAACGCCGTACTCACGCATCGCTGCGTCGCAGATCGCGCTTACCTGAGCCAGATCCATCCGTGCCACGGCCTGGCAGCGAATCAGATATCGACTGTGCGCATCAGTGATCGTGAACGGATCACAACGGTAGCCATCGCCCGTCATGAAATACCCTTTGAAGTCCATGCACCACAATTGGTTCGGAGCGGTCACCTCCGAGAATGGCTCAGAGTAGGGTGTTGTCCGGCGCTTCTTGCGCTTCGGGTTGGTTAGGCCAGCGCGGTTGAGAATCTCTCCCACGGTACTTGCAGCGGGCCAGTATACGTTGGGGTTCATTCGTTCTAATCGTGCCTTCAGTTTCCGCGCTCCCCATGTCGGGAAGCGCTTCCGCAGCGCAAGGATCTCGTTTTCGATTTCCGCTGAAGTTGCGTGTGCACAGCCATGCGGCTTGCGGGCTTGATCAAGCAGACCTTCTGGGCCGAGTTCGTTGTAGCGCTTAATCCACTTGTAGGCAGTCGGACGAGAGACTCCATATTCATGACAGAGATCGGTTACGGACATCTCCTCCTTCGGATAACTCGATAAAAACTGTAGACGCTGATCCACGATTCGACTCTCTCTCCAGGGCATGCACGCATCATCGTGCTTAGGCCCAAAGCTAGCGAGCCACTCGATCTCCGACATGGTGTAAGCCATGTCTCCGGTCTGTTTTGTAAACCATGTTCCCGGTCTCTACACTAAGGCCGCCCCTTGTTAACTAGAGGTTTGTAACTGCTAGTGGCTGTTCCTTCTTGCCTCGGGACTGGCGGTCGATGCATTCTGCTTTGATCTTCTCGTACTTGGCCTGTAGCTCGTCCAGTTCCAGATCGCTGAGATTCTCGATATCAATCATTTGATCGCGTGCTTTATCGATAGCGCGAATGAGTTCATTAAGCTTCAGATTGATTGCTCTCGCGTCGCGGTTTTGCGTGTTCTGAATGAGAAATACCATCAGGAAAGTCACAATCGTGGTGCCAGTATTGATGACCAGCTGCCACGTGTCGGAGAAATGAAAGATTGGCCCGACAGCAGCCCAAAGAACGATCACCAAGCCAGCGCCTGCAAAGGCCCACTTCGAGCCGAGCCAGCCTGAGGCGGAGGCTGCGAACTTGCCGAACCAGTCATTCGTAGTTCGTGTCTGTACTTCAAGGGTGGACTTAGTCACGAGATTAACCTTTCCAGGGCGGGACACAGGTATGCATGACTGCTTGGTCGTTTAGATGCATCTTATGACTGAACCCGAGGTAAAACACTAGGTGGCCTAACCGGAAGTTCGAACCGGTTGCCTGGGATGGCAGAGATTGGGCACATTCAAACGAGAGAGGGGATGGTGAAGGGAATCTGAATTTCCGGGCCACCGCAAATGTACTGTTAGGGGGATCGTTCTATTGGAGGACACCATTACTCCAGCAAATCGCAAAGCTGTACTTGACCAGCGCAGACGCGCAAAGATGGCGATGTCGGCGCATGCCTACGTCCGGGGAAATACAGTGCAGTTTTATGAATGGCTTCGCAGCAAATCTGTGCAAGCCTCAATTCCTGCTGGACCTGATTTATGGATATGTGGCGATTGCCATACTGGGAACCTCGGGCCGGTTGCCGATGTCGAAGGCAACATCGACATCCAGATACGCGACCTCGACCAGACTGTAATCGGCAATCCTGCGCATGACTTGCTTCGGCTGGGACTTTCGCTCGCAATGGCCGCGAGGAGCTCGGATCTTCCCGGAGTGACGACCGCTCTGATGCTCGAAGCGATGATCGGAGGTTATCTGTCGGGCCTCACAGGTCACTCCCCGAGAGTCAATCCGGCAGATATCGAGCCTATTCGCAGAGTGATGCGACAGGCGAAAAATCGTCAATGGAGGCACCTTGCGGAAGAGCGAATCGAAGATGTAAAGCCAACGATTCCGCTGGGGCCAAAGTTCTGGAAACTTGCGTCGAAAGAAAGCAAGGAGCTTCAGCGACTCTTCGACGAGCACGGCCTTCACCAGCTAATTCAAATAATTACCGGCCGCGAAGGACCCAAGAATGTCAGGCTGCTCGACGCTGCCTATTGGATGAAAGGCTGTAGTTCTCTGGGGCGTCTTCGCTATGCGGCTCTGGTTGGTGTCGGAGCCAAGAAGCTACATGAGTATAGGTTGCTGGACATCAAGGAAGCTGTCACTGCTGCAGCACCCTGTTCGAGTTCTGCCACAATGCCTGCAAATAACGCTGAGCGTGTCGTGACTGGCGCTCGCAATCTTTCGCCTTTTCTCGGGGATCGGATGATTGCCGCCAAAATCAGTGGCCGGCAGGTTGTCATCCGCGAGCTCCGTCCTCAGGATCTGAAATTTGAATTGCTGGGACTTCAGCGTTCAGAAGCAACTGCTATCGCCCGTGTCATGGCAGGCGTTGTCGGACGTGCGCATGGACGTCAGCTCAAAACGCCCGAACGTCAGGCGTGGGCAAAGGAGCTTAAGGGTCGTCACCGGAAAGGTCTCGATGCTCCTCGATGGTTATGGGGTGGAGTGCTTGATCTATCCGCGTTGCATGAGGCAGCTTATCTAGAGCATTGCAGACGGTACGCCCTCGGATAGAGGTGCGTAAATGCTTTGTGGCCGTCGATATAAACGGAAACGCTCACACTGTCTCCTCAAAGTTAAATCGGGAAGCCTCGTTCCAAAATGGTTTGCCTATCTGGGGAGTACTGGCCACCGCTAGATCCTGCACCGGTATCGGACCTGCTAAATATCCCGCCCGCCCTGCTTTTGTCGCGCTCGCAAAGGCTGTCGCCATGGTGACCGGATCGATCGCTCGTGAAACCGCAGTGTTGACCAGGACTCCATCGAAGCCCCACTCCATCACCTGGCAGGCATCTGATGGCAGACCCAGCCCGGCATCGCCGCGCCAGGCTAACAGCCGGCCCAGCAATCCGCCTCCCACAATTGCAAGATCGTGTTTCACTGCTGAGATACCTTCCGACTCGATTCGCGGAATTCACGAGCCTTCACGAATCCATCTTGAGATGCCAACTCTCGACGAGATCGTCGAGGATTCTGCCACCGGATCCGATCATCTGGCCCCCGCGCTCATCAATCAGCAGCAAGAGATATCTGCCTGCGGCATCTATCCCGTATACGTCGGCAAGGTCTACGCGGACGGCGCGTCCTGCTCTGTTGGAGACTGCGACACGCCAGACATCTTCCAGCTCTGACACCCAGGCGCCGCTGAGGCTGCCTTCGAGTATCAGAGTTATGTTGCCCGGCTCCTGTTCCACCGTGATCTTGAGCATTACGCCTCTCCTGAAGTGCTGCTAGCGAGCGTTAGGGCGACCGTCGAGAATCGGGTGACAGCTAATGAGCGTGCCTGTCCGAATCTAGGGGACTGGTGCACGGCCCATTACGTCCCGGGCCGAAAGGATGCCCAGCTTCTTCATCCGGAACTGTAGCGTGGAACGGTTAATCCCGAGCCGCCCCGCCGCGCCCTTCGGCCCGGAAATGACCCATTTGGTTTCCTTCAGGGTAGCGAGGATATGCTCCCTCTCAGCCTCTTCCAGGGTTCCGCGCTTCGTTCCGTCGGGAGCGGGTGCGGTTTGAAATTGCAAAGCCGCAAGCGGAACCTGAAGCACGGGACCGGGGGACACGATGACGGAATGCTCAATCAAGTTCTGTAGTTCGCGGATATTTCCCGGCCATGAATGGCGTACAAGCGCTTCCATGGTTTCTGAAGGAATCGTGTCGATCACGCGGTGTATCTTGCGCGCGAAGTACTGCACGAAGTGCCTTACCAGCAACGGAATGTCTTCAGGCCGCTCACGAAGCGAAGGAACACGAATCGGAAAGACATTCAACCGGTAAAAGAGGTCTGCGCGAAATGTCCGCTCCTCGATGCATGCAGCGAGGTCTCGATTGGTTGCGGCGATGAGGCGCGCATCCGTCTTGATGGTTCGAGTGCTTCCCAGGCGCTCGAACTCCCGCTCCTGCAGAACGCGAAGCAGCTTAGGCTGAAGCTCCAGCGAAATCTCACCGATCTCATCGAGAAAGGCCGTCCCACGATTGGCGAGTTCAAAGCGTCCGAGCCTCTGCATAATCGCGCCAGTGAATGCGCCCCTTTCGTGACCGAAAAGCTCGCTTTCGAGAAGCCCAGTGG
>JABDHA010000088.1 GCA_013285705.1 Acidobacteriota bacterium | reverse complement strand
GACCGAAAAGCCGACCAGACCAGCTTGGATTGCCCTCGGCATCTCGCAGGAGCGCAAAACTGAGGTGAATGGTAGATGTAACATGAGGTCGCACGTTCCTTTACGAAAGCCGGTGTTGCGTCTCTCATCAAGGACTGAATTTTCGTAAGCTTTTGCTTTGAATTTCTTTGGAGGAGGAGGAGGAGGAAAAGGAAATGTCATTTCGTTTGTTTGGCTTGGATAGGAACTCCCGCTGGAAGACCCTCTCGATCTATGAGAAGTTCGAGCAAATGATCGTCTCCATTCTGACCTGGATCATCGCCGTGATCGTGGCCGTCGCCACCTGGCAATTGATTCTTCATACGGTGGCGATGATACGGAACCACCCCCTCGATCCAGGGGACGCGCAGGCGTTCCAATCTCTGTTCGGCATGATCCTGACATTGCTGATTGCCCTTGAGTTCAAAAACTCGCTGATGGTCGTACTTCATGATCGACGCAACGTCGTCCAAACTCGGGCCGTCATCCTGATTGCCTTGCTCGCCATCGTCCGAAGATTTATTGTTCTGGATCTTTATCAAACCGCGCCTTCCACTGTTGCAGCGCTCGCGGGCGCCGCACTTGCTCTCGGTATTGTGTTCTGGCTAGTGCGCAGCCAGGAATATCCCGACGTGATGGGAGAAGGACAGAAGACGAATCTTCCGAGTTGATTGCTAAGCCCTATGGCGGAAGGATGCTCGACGATACGGAGGATGGACAGTCTGCCTCAATACTGGACGGATAACTTCAAGATGGTCGGCAACACTGTTTTTCGAGGTTTCGAGAGTCGACATCGGCGCAATAAAAGATCACGAGTGCGGATAAGAACCACATCGTAGGCATCATCTCGACCGCCTTCATCATTAATGGGGTGGACCGATGCGGCGATTTCTACCGCATCGGTCTTGGTTCTGTTATTGGATGTTGAGGACGAGAGGGATCGTTCTTGTAATCGAGCCGCTGGTGGCCGTCACAAGAATGGTCTTCGATCCGGTTTCCTGTAATTGTTGCGCCTTGCTGCTTCCGCCACCGCACCCTATTACCAATCCTAGAGACAGTACCGACAGCAGCAGAAGGCAAGCGAATCCTTGAAGGTGTCGCCGTCCGTTTCGAATCCGCCAGAGGCACAACAGAGAGAAGGGAAGAAGCAGGATGCCAATTCCCCTGCCCCACAGTGTTCCAGCAGCCTGAGTGGCTTTGCTACTGATTGTGAAGGAAGTAGTTGCGCTGCTTCCTGCAGCTATAGTTACCTGTGCGGGGTGAAAGTTGCAGGTCATGCCTACCGGCAGTCCGGTGCAACTAAAGTTAATAGCCCCAACCAGTCCAGACTCCGAGTTCACCTGCACGGTTACCGGAGAGGACATTGCTCCGTAGGTGACCGTTAGATTGGCTGCAGATAGAGAGAGCAACATACCGGGTGCGTTTGCATAGACCTCGATCGTACTCGGAGCTGATTGAGACGCATAGTAAGGGTCGTTCACAATGTAATATGCCGTGATTGAATTAGTCCCGAGGACCAATCCGTTTGCAGACAATTCCGCCTTGCCTGTAGAGTCTAGCGGCGCTGTCCCCAGAACGGTATTTCCAGTCTGGAAGGATACTGTGCCCTTTGGCACACCAGCCGCAGAGGTGAGTGATGCCACCAAGTCGACGGCTTCTCCCAAAACGGAGCTTGAGGGGGCGGAGAGGGACGTGGCCGTCATATAAGGATTGTTCGGCGCGCTCCCCACTCCGCCGGACGTCTGACCACAGGCCAATGTCTGGTGAGCCGGAAAGTTGTCGAAACCTTTTACTGTCGTATCCCAGAAAACAGGGGCCATGGGGCCGTGAGGCATGACAAACGGTTCGAGGGGTATGTTCAGTCCGGCTGGCGAGAAGAGAGTGGAACCGACTTGCCCATCCAGGAAGTTGATTCGCTGCCCTGAGGAGCCGGGATTATTCACTGTCTGTGAAGCAATGACGTAGTAATCGATTGGAGACGTATTAGAGTAGGTGCTACCCCATGGGTTTGCTGTTCCAAGGTAGGTGGGATAGTAAAGAGAAATTAAAGGCCACACCGTCGTCTGGTTCCACGGATACCAACTGTTACAGTCAAGGTCCCCGGTTTGTGTTCCCATATCTGGCGGATTGGGAGGATTGGTGTCTCCCCGAAACCATGAGGGATAGTACTGAACCGAATATGAGATCGGTAGCAGGGACATATAAAAGTTGCGCTGTGCAGCTTGCCCAAGTGCCGTTACCGCCAGGTTCTGCGCAGCCTGGTTAGGAGCGTAAAATGCAGCGTTGTTGCTGTCCGTAATGAGCGGCCCTAAGGCCGATAATTTGCCCCAATCTCCAAGGATTGTATCGAGCTCAATATCAAATCCTGCAGTGAGCTGTTCTTGCAATCCGCTGTTGGCGAGGTTAGCAATGCCGATCTTGACGGGATAATCGGGGCTTGGAAGCGGTGCGTCCCCGCCAGTCGTGACCCCGCCGGTGACGGCATTCGCAAAGTCGAGCCCATCAGCTACTGTAGAACCAAACGCGGTGATAGTTTTGAGTTTGTCTTCATCCACAAGTCCATCGGAAGCTAGTTGCAAACTCAGATTAATAAGTGAACTAAAGAGACTCGTCATAGCCGACGCAGACTGAGTAACAGGTGTATCGGGAGGCGGCTGCAAATTACTGCCTTCTACTGCTGAAGCTGCGCCAATAAGTGCTAAGGCAGCACTTCCATTTCCCGCAGCTACCACGTCTTTCATATTGGTTGAACCATTCACCATGAATTGGAGAACATTGTCCAAATTGACAATTTCCGTTTTCACTTGAGTTGCCATTGCGGCAAGATCGGCCGGAGTGAAGCATGGCAACGTGGTGCCAGTAACAGGATCTGGCCATGAGTAACAGGAACCGGAAGGATCCGGAAATGGAACGGTTAGAGGATCGAAGGTATGGTAATCAATGTAAGTATTATTACTGCCGGTGAAATAAAAATGAATGTCATCAAGATAGTCTCCTTGAGCTCCGAGAATATAGTGCTGGGTAATCAGTTGATAACTGAGATATTGATATGCCGCGATTTGACCGTCAACACTGGATGCATTAGGTAATAGATTTCCACTCAATTCAGGCCATTCAACGGGCGGCGTGGACGCGACGATGTTTAATGTGAAATCCGCACCCTGTTTGTTCGCCACTTGTTGGCTTGTCTCTTGAGAGGTTCTGCCGGGCCAGTAAAGACCATGCAGATTGCGTGCGAGCAATCCATGAACTGTGCCTGTTTGCCACTGCTGACTCGCAACTGTTGTTGATAGCACCGCGTGACCTGTGAGCGAATTACCGCAATCTAAACAGGAGATAAGAGTATATGCACTGTTCGGCGCATATAGCGAGAGAATCTGTCCGGTCGTTCCTCCCCAGGATTCGAGAGTCGTGGCAAAAATATGTGCTACGGGCCCAACAGTTGTATCTTCCGCCAGATTTGTTGGATCCGTGTAGGCTGGATTTGCCGCATTCCCGACGGTAACGAGAAATACCAAGTCATCGAAAGAGATGTTCTGCAGTGCTGCCACAAGATTTGCATAGGCTTGCCTTGCAGTGATGGGATCTGTAGATCCGGTCGCAAAGAACTGTCCACAGTTTGTTATATCCGTCTCCTGTTTGGCGCCATTCCCGGCAGAAAAACATGTCTGATAGTTAGCCGGTTGTCCGGCCACAAAATCCAAATCGTCGCGGCGTAGAAATAGCAGCCAATATCCATTCTCATTCGAGGGTGGAGAGAAGACTAACTTGTTGGGATAGTTATATCCCTTGTAACGAGAAAACGACGCGGTTCCTTGCAGAGTGACAGTACTTTGATTGTTACTATTCGGGTCGTTAGGGGTTACTACGTATTCGACGGGCGAGGAGGAATGGAAATTGTAATTTCCATTCGAGTCTTCTATCAGCATGCCCGTAGCGAAGCTCCCAAATGTCTCGTATGCTGGAGCAGTATCGTAGTTTTCGTAAGCGGACCCGGGAGCTGCTTGCCCAGCTCCAACCATGAGGTAACTGAGCGGGGTTTCGGGACTAATAGAGGCCTCAGTGCACGTTGCATTACAGAGATACTCGGTTCCTCCGACGGAAGTTGTGTCTAAATATCCGGCTCCTGTGCCAGCGTCCGTATTCTGGCCCGCGTTCGTGCCGACGATCACAAGATCGCTAGGTGCAAGCGCCTTAAGGTATTTCGTCAGCGCAGCGCCATTAGCAATACACTGGGGAGAAGATTCGGGAGCCGCAGTCTTCTCCGTCAAGCTGACGCGATCAAGCACTACTGCTGTATATCTGCCGGAGCAAGTGTAGTTTGAATCAGGGTAACTTTGCTCCGTGCCGACAGTAATCCAAGTTTGTCCGCTCTGCCAGCCTCCAGGCGAGATAGTGAAAGCAATAGATGGAGGAAGGAAGCTACTATTGGTTGGCAGTGGCGCCATAACCGCATTAGCAGATAACCTTATCTTTGCGCTCGGAGCCCGCACGGTGGCCGTTGCATGGCTTCCGGCAAAGCGCAGCCGGGAACTCACCAGGGATCCATCGGCTTTTCGCGCTATCACGTACAACAAATTCTTTTCGCCAAGAAGTCCATCGGTAGTAGTCAGGGTACCGGTCTCGCACACCGCATCGTTGCAGGACACCGTTGAAAAGCGATCGCTCACGGTTTTACCGTTAAGAACTGCTTTCAGGGTTTCTGTTCTCGTTCCTACCGGCAGGGTAATCGTTATTGTTTTACCGACGTCTGTAGAAGAGTTCGACGATGCGACCTGAATCTGCGCGCGATTTGCTTGTGAAGGCAAATATGTGGTAGAGGCACTCGCCTCCTGGACCACCGTGCCGGGAATTGGAGAGATTATGCTCATCATGGCATGGGCAGGCCGGATGTGGGCCATCACGAGAATCCCTATTGCTAGGACACGGGTGAGCGCGAAAAGAGTGAGGTGCAGGCCTGAGCCTGATTGTCTATATAACTTGGCTTCGTCGAGAGCGGGCAGCATAGTGGCATCCTTAAAGAGTAATGTGATATTCCGCGAGCCTAAGAGCCTGTTTCACCAACGGCATTGCGGCACAGGCTGACCTCAAACTCCGGATGATCGAGCCGAGAGTACACGGGAATGGGCGGGATAAAATATAGCGGTTGCTACACATCCATCTGTGCGCTGCCTCTTAGACGGCCTGTGCGGTCGCTCGCATTGCGCGCATTCTGCGTAGTGATTAGTGTTGAGTAGAGTGCGAACAGCGGCCCGGCCCTCAGGCGAGTTACGCCGGCCGAAGCGCTAGGCAGAACATCAAAAATATGACCATTCTTATCGTGGAAGACAATAGCGCGGTTCGCCGCCTGATCAGGCGTGCCATCAGCCATGTCGCTTCTGAAGTGTATGAGTGTGAAGATGGAGCGGATGCCCTGACTGCGTATCGTCGCTACGATCCGGATCTGGTTCTGATGGATATCAGAATGCCTCGGATGGACGGTCTATCGGCTACGCGGCAAATACGATCCGCCTACCCAAGCGCTTGCATCGTCATGGTGACAGATTATGATGATGACAAGTTGAGGCGGGCCAGTTCCCAGGTTGGCGCGTCTGGCTACGCATTGAAGCAGGACCTGACAGAATTAGAGCGAATCATCACGAACAGTTCATCTGGATCTTCGAATGAGTGAGGCCGGTGTTTCCTGCGCATGCCGCGAATCGCAATTGATCGTGTAGGGGCGTTACTAACGGCCGACATAACACGGCGTATTTTGTTATTTTGCGCATGCGTTTTCGGACTCCTGAGTAGTGTTGCATCTGCTCAAACGCAGTATGGCTACACCAATTGGACAGTGGATGACGGTTTGCCGCAAAACAGCATCCGCGGAATCACTCAAACGCCGGATGGATACATTTGGATTCCCACCTTTGACGGACTGGTTCGTTTTGATGGCGTGCGGTTCGCATCGTTCAATCGATCAAATACGAAAGGCATCGAGTCGAATCGATTTAGTGGCATTGTGCAAGGAAAGAATGGTGAGCTGTGGATCGCCACCGACGGCGCGGGATTAACGCGCTATCACGATGGGTCGTTTGAAACATATGGCCAGGAGCAAGGGATTGAGAACGGTACGGTTCGCGGCCTTACCGTCGATCTTACAGGTCACTTGTGGATTCTGTCGGCGGACCGAATCGAACGATGGGACAACACGAACAATCGATTTACAGATGTCACTCCATCACACACGGGTTCCATATTTAATCCATTTATTTGGGATGATGCCGGATTTTGGGCGTCCAGCCATACGAAGCTGTATTGCTTTCTCCGAGGGCACTTTTCTTCCTACGACCTGCCGCATTGGCTAGGAGGACGGGCCATCTTCTATGCGGCGTCAGACCAGAAAGGCGACATCTGGTTGGAGGCCGAGGGCGGTCAAAAAGCAATCCTCCTTCCCGGACCATCCCCTAAGTTTCTTCAGGTTGATCGCGATGCCACGGCACATTATATCGATCAGCATGGGCATGTTTGGAAGGTTCGAGTGGGACCTCGACTCACACGTCACTTCGACTTTATCTCCTCAAACCACGCCATAGAGATATCTCCCACTCATGTATTCGAGGATCGTGAACAAACCCTCTGGCTGGCAACAGAGGGTAAAGGCCTCTATCAGCTACAGCCACAGATAATCCGGACTTACTCCAGAGAAGAAGGTTTGGTAGATGACGACGTATATCCTGTTTTCCAAGATCGCTCGGGAGCAGTCTGGGTTGGCGCATGGCACATCGGCGTGAGCCGGTTTGATAAGGGGAAGATTGCAAATTACACGGTGCGCGATGGTCTGCCGAACGAGTTGGTGACTGCAATCGCACAGGATCGTAGCGGTCGCTTATGGTTTGGCAGCCATGGAGGTCTAAGCATCTTTGATCATGGACGATTTCGGAAGATCGAGAACCCTAAGCTCCCCTGGGTGGCACAAGCCATTCTGGCGGATCGAGCGGGAACGTTGTGGTTCGGCACTGTGAATGGATTGGTGTCATATAAAGATGGGTTAACTCGGCTGTTTACGGTACGAGACGGACTCCCGACAAACGACATCCATGTGCTGATGCAGAGTCAATCAGGCGATCTCTGGATTGGCGGATACGGAGGTATCGCAATCCTGCATGACGGCCGTTTTACTCAGTGGACGGAGAAAAACGGATTGCCCAGCAATAATATCTGGTCACTCTATCAGGATGCCGACGGTGTGATATGGATTGGTACGTATGACGGCGGCCTTGTCCGCTTTCAGGATGGCAAGATTACAAGCTTCGATGTAGCCAATGGCCTCTACAGTCATGGCGTCTATCAAATACTCGATGACAACCACGGCTATTTGTGGATGAGCTGCAGTCGTGGCATTTATCGGGTGAGCAAAAACGAGTTGAATGAAGTTGCATCCGGCAAACGCCATACAATCACATCGATTGCCTTTGGAAAGACTGATGGCTTACTTGATCTGGTGTGCAACGGCGGCCTGCAGCCGGCCGGCATTCGGAGTAGCGACGGCAAACTGTGGTTTCCAACGCAAGATGGTGTAGCAACGGTCGACCCTGGTAGCGTTTCGGTCGACAATCAGCCGCCTCCTGTACTCATCGAGTCAGTTACGCTGGACCGCTCTCCGATGGCGTTCACACCGTCCCTTACGATTCCTCCAGGAAAGCGAAGTCTGCAAATCGAATACACCGCTCTTAGCTTCAAGGCTCCGGAACAATTGCACTTTCGATACCAGATGGAAGGCTTGGACACATCGTGGATAGATGCCGGCGCGAGGCGAACTGCCTACTATTCGGATGTGCCGCCTGGCAAATACGTATTCAAAGTGATTGCAGCGAATGCCGATGGAGTGTGGAATCATCAGGGGCAAGAGTTTATCGTCACCGTGCTAGCACCGCTCTATAGACGGTGGTGGTTCTTAACAATGATAGCGACGGTTTTTGCAGTCACTATCATTGGTTTCTCTCACTATCGGGTCGTGCAGCATCGGCGTGCACGAGAGGCTCAGCACGCATTTTCTCAGCAGCTCATCGCCTCTCAGGAAGGTGAACGTAAGCGTATTGCAGCGGACCTGCACGACAGTCTGGGCCAACGTCTCGTCGTCATCAACAATCTCGCGTTGTTTTCTCTAAAAACAGACGACAGGGCGACCATGTCGGGGGCCTGGAAGGAAACAGCCTCAGAAATCAGCACTGAAGCCGTCAATGCAATTGCCGAGATGCGTAGTGTCTCTTACAACTTGCGCCCTTACCACCTCGATCGTCTGGGTCTCGCCAAGGCCATTGAGGGCCTTGCTGAAGCGGTTGCCCGTGCATCAGGAATTGAAATCTTGGCCATAGTTGATGACGTGGACGAGGTTTTCACCGAGGAGTTGCGCATTAACTTCTACAGAATCGTGCAGGAGGGGCTTCAAAATATAGTCAAGCACGCGCACGCAACGGAAGCAACGGTGAGGGTTGAGCACCGCCGTGATCGGGTCGTATTAACGATACAGGACAATGGCCAGGGCTTGCCGTCCGGCAGTCGTATCAATGATTCTGCCCGGGGCGGATTCGGTTTAACCGGAATGGCGGAACGAGCAGCCCTTCTCAGGGGGGTTCTTAAGGTACATTCCGAATCAGGGCATGGCACTATCGTCCATATGGAAATACCCGTAAGATGAAACCGGCATGGCTGAACAAATTCGCATTGTCCTGGCCGATGATCATCCCGTAGTTCTCAAGGGTCTCAAGATGTCGGTTGAGGAAGACCGGCGGAACATCGTTGTTGGTGAGGCACCAAACGGGGAGAAGGCGCTGGCTTACATCCAGAACCTGCAGCCTGACCTAGCCATTCTCGATATCGATATGCCGAAGCTCGATGGCTTTGCTGTCGCCAGAGAAACGGGCAGGCTGAAGCTTCCAACCAAGATCATCTTCCTGACATTGCATAACGACGAAAAGGTATTCGATGCAGCGATGAAGTTGGGGGTAAAGGGTTACCTTCTGAAAGAGAGCGCGATGCAGGAAATCGCTGCCGCAATCGAGAGCGTCGTCAGCGAACGCACCTATATCAGCTCTGCGATTGCAGCACAGGTTATGGCGAGGCGGCATAAAGTATCCTCTTCCGCTGACTCCATGCTTGGCCGTCTCACGCCAACTGAGCGCAAGATTCTGAAAATGATAGCGGAAGGTAAGGCGAGCAAGGAGATCGCCGACGAACTCTCCATTCATTACAGAACGGTCGAGAACCATCGTGTTAACGCGTGCCGAAAGCTGGGAATCGAGGGCACCAATGCCCTCCTCCGCTTTGCTCTGCAACATAAAGAGAACTTGTAACATGCATCTGATGAGCTCTTCAAATTGGCAGTGGTACCGTGTGCGGGAATGGCGGGCCCTTTCTGCAGTTGCCCGGCTTCGGTATTTTTCTTTGGTGCAAATGGAACTTACGATAGGTCGATAAACCACAGCGAGAAGCGCAGGTTCTCGTCGTAGCCCTCGCAGTGGTTTATGTGCCGGCGGCTGCTAGCCAAATGCGAACGTCGCAATAAAATTGCTTACGCGTTTCTCAACCGGCGACAAATCGCCGATGCGCTGATTGACCAATCCAGACTGAGAAACCCCAGCCGCCCGAACCCGCGATTTGAACTTGAGCCCATCTTGGATGAGTGCTTGACCCTGTAAACAATATTTGAGAATTGAAGTAACTCAAAAGCAGACTTGGCGGGCATTAAGCGACTTCCTTAGCTCCAAACGCTTCCGCCTGATCTTTCCCACTCGGTCACCCATATAAGCTCCTCATCCGTGACCGGATCGCTTCGAAACTTAGCCGGAAGCCAAGAACCAAAAGTGGCGCACAATAGCGGAATATGGCTGACGCCGAAACCATCGGGATCGCTAATGCTTCCGAGAGACGAGGCTGGCATCTCGATTGATTCAGGCCTAATTGCGAACTTCTTTTATAGATCCTCACGTGAACCACATTGCCTCTTTTTGAGAGGATTTTCGCAACTGAGAACTGGTCGGAACACGGAACAGTGTGCGTACGCTGAAGGCCGGGTCGACAAGACAGAATGGGCGGTGTTTTCCGCCGACGAAACCTTCGACACCGGCATGGACTCAGCGTCACCAGTGAGTGCTGACTACCAATCGCCCTTTAGATTTCCAGGAGTTGTGAACAAAGTGGAGATCGACATTACTCCGGCGAATCTTTCCCAGGCAGACCAGAAAAAGGTGGAGGTGGCGATGCTCCACGCAATTCTCAACCGGCAATAGCGTGTCTAGTCTTGAGACACGGTCCGCCATTGTTACCGGAAAACGGGGTTGACCCCCTTAAGGCACGTCCTGCTGCGAAGGGAAACGGGAGACGAATACATGTCCAGCAAGCACCGCATCAATTGTCGGAATCAGATCCGAACTCAGGAACTTCTTGGTGACATAGCCCTGACCTCCCGCGGCGAGACAAGCCCTCACAAAGCCCGAGTCCTCATGCGTTGAGAGAAACACGATCTTGACCTTGTTGGATCGCTTCCTTAGCTCGAGTGCGACTTCGATCCCACTCAGGCCGGGCATCGAGATGTCCAAGACGACCAAATCGGGTTCGAGCCTCAGGATCGCATCGAGAGCGGCTACGCCATTCGAGGCCAGAGCTACGACATTGAACGATTTTCGCAAAAGTTTGGCGATTGCGCTCAATATGGCAGCGTGATCATCAACCGCTATCACCCGCGTTTGAGACGTGGAAGCTCTTTCCTGAGCGTTCGTCGGGCCCATTTTACGACTCGCTAACCGTCTAAAGACTATACCGCAACATTTTGGCCGAACCAATCGCCGCCCGGATGACTTCTCATCTCACTTTTGAGCAACTTCGTCTCGAAGTTACCGCGTACCGGACTTATCAGGCGCTACGCAAGATCACCTCCGACAGACCGTGACCTAGGCGCAGTCCCGAAGGCTCATTGTCGAAGTTGTTGGAGAATGAGCGAAGCCTATTCCCCGCAGAAGGCACGAAGCTTGCGATGAACTCGAATCAGGTTGCTTGTGTTGTTGTAGTCAATGAAGCCCGAATTCCTGAACTTGTTCATGAAAAAAGAAACGCGCGACCGTGTCGTCCCAACCATTTCTGCCAGCGTTTCTTGATTGATCTTCGGAATCGCGGTTCCGAATGAGGATCGGCCGTCAAAATGGGTGAGCCGCAAGAGAATGCGCGCTAGTCTTTTCTCACTGGGATTGCAACGTTGGTCCACTAAGTCCTGCTGATATCGAATATTCCTCTTCAATACATACGTGTAAACTGCGGTTGCCAAGGTTACTTCTTGTGCAAGTGCGCACATCATGATCTTCTTTTCAATCCGCAGGAGTTGGCAGTCCGTCAGTGCGCCGGCAGACGCCGTGCGGAGTGGCTGGCCCGCAAGCGAATCGTGGCCGGCGAGGTCCTGTTTGCCTAATATCTCAAGCGTCGCTTCCTTCCCGCTCTGGGATCTTGCGCTGAGTCTTACACTTCCTGTCTGAATGACGAACACTGCATCACTTACATCGTCCTGAGCGAAGATGCTCTGTCCTTTCCGAAAGGACATCATCCCTCTTCCGGCCCCGACAGTAGAGAGGAAGGCTTGTGGATCAAAAAGAGTGCGTTGCTTGGTCATGGGCTTCGCTCCACACTTACGTGGAAGTCTACATTCGAACTCAGAAACCAAAATAAACATGTTCAATATTGCTCATCCTGAGTCGTCGGCAGGGCACCGTGCCGCGCGGGCCATGACAAAGCACGATGAAGGCGAGACTGAGGAGCCGGCCTTAATCTTTGCGGCTGGGTTTGACGCTTTCCTGCACTGAATGTGGATACATTTTCAAGGTCGGCGCGTATGCTTGTTGCGCTGGTCGGGCCCTTCGTAAGGCAGTCGCAAATTCACCTGAAAATGGGAGGTCCGGATGATGGCAGTTAAGAAGAGAAGCACAATTGCGAACCTAGGTCTCACGCTCGCTCTTTGCATCACGTCGACGTGGGCTCAGAATACTCCCGGCTACAACCACCCGATTCCACCGGAGATCATGACGCCGGACAGCGTGGAGACACGCATCGGCACACTTAAGTTCTTCGATGGGCTTCCTGACAAAGAAACGACGCAAAAGGCTTACGACAATCTTGATTTCATCCGCGGGGTTGAGGCATTCCTGAACTTTATTCCAGCGGCGTCGATCGAAGCATTGCGGCGGGGCACGGTCGAGCTCGGCGCAACCAAGTCGAACCAGATCATTCTCATGGAGCAGCTTCTCGACTCGACTCCTCTGTTTCTCACGTGCAATACCGACACTGTCTATGCGTTGACCATTATCGACCTTCAAAAAGAGGGACCTACTGTTGTAGAGGTTCCCTCGGGGTGCGGTCCCGGTACGGTAAATGATGCCTACTTCCGTTTCGTGGTGGACATAGGTGCGCCCGGACCTGACAAGGGCAAAGGAGGCAAATACCTGATCCTGCCGAATGACTACAAGGGCGACGTGCCAAAGGGTTATTTTGTGGCCCGGTCTCCCTCATACGTCAACTGGTTAATCCTGCGCGGATTTCTGGTAAATGGAAAACCAGATGCAGCAGCCAAGCAATTCCGCGATGGTTTGAAAGTCTATCCACTGTCGATGGCGAAGAATCCGCCAACGATGCAGTTCATTGACGGATCAGCGAAACTCTACAACACAGTGCATGCGAACAACTACGTGTTCTTTGAAGAAATATCGACGGTCATTGCCAGGGAGCCGGTCGACTTCCTCGATCCGGAGTTGCGCGGTCTCCTCGCCAGTATCGGCATCCGCAAAGACAAACCGTTCGCGCCCGATGCGCGCATGAAAGGCATCCTGACCGACGCTGTTGCCGTGGGCAATGCAACCGCACGCGCGATCTGTTTCCAAACCCGTGATCCTGAGGCGTACTACTATGAACACAGCCAATGGAAGACGGCATTTGTTGGCGGCGATTACAGATGGCTGATTGACGATGGTGTCGGCGGACGCAATCTGGATGCGCGCACCCTGTTCTTCTATCAGGCTACGGTGAACACGCCAGCGATGGTATTGAAGATTCCTGGCATCGGTTCGCAGTACGTCGCAACCGCGCAGGACGCGGATGGAAACTACCTGGATGGAGCGAAAAACTACCGATTACACATTCCAGCCAATGTACCTGCGAAAGACTTCTGGTCCGTGGTTGTGTATGATCCGCAAACGCGTTCCGAACTTCAGACTTCAGCTCCATTCCCCAGCAAGAACAACAAGCGAAACAGTCTCGTCGCGAACGCCGATGGTTCGGTCGATCTCTACTTCGGTCCTAAGGTGCCCGAGGGCAAAGAGGCGAACTGGAGCCAGACTGTGCCGGGCAAGGGCTGGTTCACGATCCTGCGGCTTTACGGCCCGTTGGAACCGTTTTCGACAAGATATGGAGGCCCGGAGAGATCGAGGTCGTTCAGTAAAACAACTGGAGACGGTCGACAATGGGTGCTGTGAATTGGGTTTACAGCCACGGCAGTTCCACTTGTCCGTATAGTCCCGTTTCTCGGGCAAGTGAATGTCTCTAAGGGATTCGGAGCACCCTCAATTTCTCCTATCCGTGACCCCGATGGGCAAATTTGCGGATATAGCGCTAAGTCATTTTGGCGTAGGAACGCGAGGCCTGGCTTTCGGCTCGCCCAGAGCTCCCCGTAGGGCATTAAATTCAATTGGCGGCCCCGGTGAAATTGCAAGTCACATTCCAATATTTGGAAAGATAATGCCGGACCTGAATTCACTCGTCGTGTTTGCTCACGTTGTAGAGGCAAATAGCTTTTCGGGAGCAGCTCACATTCTGAAAATGCCGACCTCGACAGTGAGCCGTCGCATAGCTGAGTTAGAAGATCAACTCGGACTGCGTCTGATCGAACGTTCGACGCGAAGGCTGCGGTTGACGGACGCTGGATCAGAAGTCTTGGAGCATGCACGGCGGACGGTTGAACTCAGCGATGCCGTCAACAATGTCGCCTCAAATCTTGTATCGCATGTCTCAGGTACGCTGCGGCTTGCGTCTCCACCCAGTATTTCCGGCACTCTGCTGGCACCGATCGTAGGGGCATTTCAGGAAGCCTATCCGGACGTTCGCGTTCAAATTTTCATCACCGATCGAATCGTCGACCACGTTTCTGAAGGTGTTGACCTGACCTTTAGAGTCGGAGATCTTGAAGATTCATCACTTGTCGCGCGCAGGATTCTGAAGTATCGGCATCAGCTTGTCGCGAGCCCGGCATACATGAAGAAGCACAAACAGCCGAGAAATCCAAAGGATCTCCTCAATCATCGACTGTTGGCGTTTTCATTCTGGAAGCCTAAATGCACTTGGAACTTCGTTCATATCAGCGGAAAAGACAAAGAGGCTTTAACGTTTCAACCGTATTTTTCCATGAATGATTATGCTGGACTCGCGACCGCACTCCTTGCGGGCGTTGGCATTGGTGATCTTCCACCAGTGGTGGAACCGGGCCTCCTGCGCGAGGGACGACTGGTCGAGATCATGCCAAAGTGGAAGTTTCGAAACTTCGATCTTTCATTGGTGCGTGCAGGCAATCGCCACATGCCACAAGTGGTGCGCGTGGTCAAAGAGTTTGCCGCCAAGATGGCCCCCCAGCTCTTTCCAAAGCTGCCGATCTAGTTATGTGCGCGGATTATCCCATATTCAGGAAATGCATTTTCATTTATATGCCTAGTTGAATAAATGGCAGAAGCCTATATTTATGTCGAACATGGGCGCAGATATCAGGACATCGCGGCGAATAGAGAAGCAGCCAATTTGTAGAGTCGTCTGTTAAGACTGCATGAATTATCGTTTAATCGCGATTCCAGAAAAGTGAGGCGATCTGATGAGGGCAGCGTGGTATGAGAAACCGGGGGCAGCTAGAGAGGTTTTCACCGTTGGTAAAATGCCTGATCCGATTCCGGCTCCAGGTGAACTTCGCATTCGCATTGCCGCCTCGGGCATCAACCCGGGCGATATCAAGAAGCGTCAGGACACATTCGGATTAGGCATGTCGTATCCACGGATCATTCCGCACAGCGATGGCGCTGGACGGGTGGATCAAGTCGGTGACGGTGTCTCCGCTGAATGGCTTGGCAAGGCTGTATGGTGCTTCGGGGCTCAGTCCTATCGCCCCTTTGGCACTGCAGCTGAGTTTACGGTGGTTCCGGTCGAGAAAACTTTTCCGTTGCCTGATGGTGTCACGCCGGATCAGGGTGCTTGTCTCGGCATTCCCGGCTTAACGGCCCACCGCGCGGTATTTGTGGCCGGACCCGTGAGCCGACGCATTGTATTGGTACAAGGAGCAGCGGGGTCTGTGGGGCTTTGCGCGGTGCAACTCGCGCGCCGCGGTGGAGCACATGTAATCGGGACTGTCCGTTCGTCCTCCGACGAGGAGGCAGCGAAGAATGCCGGAGCTCATGAAGTGCTTCGCAATGATCCGGAATTTCGAGAGCGAATGGCAGCGCTCGCTCCAGATGGGATCGATCACGTTGTCGAAGTGGCATTTGGAGCGAATATTGAAAGCGATGTCGAATTGTTAAAGATGGGCGGATCAATCACGACGTATGCGACCGATAATGCCACACCGAAGATTCCGTTCTGGCAGATGGTGTTCAAGAACATCCGACTATATTTTCTAGGCAGCGATGACTTTCCGGCGGACGCGAAGATTGCGGCCGCGCGGGATTTGAACGCCGCGCTTGAGGCGGGATGGCCGGGTTTCGAAATCGCCGAACGAATTCCTCTCGCAGAGATTGCCCGGGCTCATGAACTTGCTGAGCATCCAGTGCGTCCAGGACGCATTGTGGTTACGCTCTGAGTAACGACAACGGAAGTAAGCCTGCGGAGAGGGGTTGAC
>JABDHA010000087.1 GCA_013285705.1 Acidobacteriota bacterium | reverse complement strand
GTCCAGCGCAATCACCTGCAAGCGTTCGTCCTCAAAGGCTTCCAAGGCTCGCACCGTCTCAGCATCCGGCCCATCGACCACCACGATGACCTCAAATGGAGCGAAGCTCTGCCTGAGCGCACTCTCCACGGCGCACACCACCCACTGCGGCCGGCCTCGCGTGGGTATGACCACGCTTACTCGTTCGCACCTGTACAATCTGGCTTCCCTTTTGTAACGATTAGAATTGCTCAAAGCATACAAATAGATCTCACGAAGAGATAGAGAAGACTTAATAAGTAGGCAAACCAAAGTAATGGGTACTTAGATGTTCTTACTTACTTAGACAATGGGAAGTTACCCTTCAGCATCTTTTTCCGCTGCTCTAAAGGAAAATGCTCGATCGCATAGCGCAGGGCCGTGCGTGGCATTCGCGCATAGTGTTTTTCGAGGAAAGCAACCAGCCGCGCGCGGTCTTTGATCCCGGCTTCGCGCAGGACCCATCCCACGGCTTTGTGAATCAGATCGTGCTTGTCGTCGAGCAGCATCTCTGCGATTTGCATCGCGTCGTCCAGTTCTCCCGCCCAGACCAGCGTCATGGTGGAAACGATCGCGATCCGCCTCTCCCACAGGCTTTCCGACTTTGCCAGCGTTCGGAGAATCCTGCGAGGGTAGGTCTTCAGATGCTCACCGAGGATAGGACGCGACGATGCATCTACTAGGTCCCAGTTATTGATATGGCTCGTATTCCGCAGATAAAAGTCGATGATTTCCTGGCGCTGCTTCTTGTCTCCGCGCGCATACTGGACCACTAGAATTTCGAGCGCGGCTGCACGGTGATCATGAATTCTGGAATTGAGAAGCTTTTGCAGGTCCGCGAGAGCCAGAGTGCGGTATTTCAGCGCAATCCGCCGCATGGCCGGAACCGGGATGCCGAGAAAAACATCCCCTTCGCCATATTCGCCTTTGCCAGACTTGAAGTAACGAGCCACCTGCACCGCGCGCGCAGCATTGGCTGCCGCTTTCAGTTCCCGCTCTAGGTGCGCTTTTGTCTGCTTTTTCTCCATCGCTTTGCTCGACGACCAGTCTACTTGAATGCAAGCAACTTGCTGGAACGACTATCATGTCGAACATCCTATGACGAGCGGTCTATCCATCCTGCAAAGACTCTTCGGACCGGAACCGGTGCGCGAGAAAAACCCCCTGCATGCCAGTCACCTCATTTCGCGCTGGATATTCCTTCGTGCCCTGGGGCTCATCTATTTTTCGGCTTTTTATTCGCTGCTCTTTCAAATTCGCGGGCTCATCGGCCCTGCAGGCGTCCTGCCGGCCCAACGCTATCTGGAGGCCGTTGACCGCTCGCTTCCGGGCCTGACACGTTTCTGGTTCGCTCCTACGCTATTTTGGTTTTCGACCAGCAACCACGCGCTGATGAGCGTCACGATCATCGGGCTCATTGCTTCCCTTCTGGTTGTCGCGAATCTTTGGCCGCGGCTGTCTCTCTTCCTCTGCCTTCTTTGCTTTCTTTCATTCGTCAGCGCGTCGGGCGATTTCTCCAATTACCAATCGGACGGCATGCTGCTTGAGGCTGGATTCATCTCACTTTTTTTTGCCCCGCGCGGCCTCTGGCCCGGCCTTGGGGCTGCCAGCGCGCCCTCTCGCGCCAGTCTTTTCCTGTTGCAATGGGAGTGGTTCCGCATCTACTTCGAATCGGGCCTAGTAAAGCTTCTAAGCGGCGACCAGCAGTGGCGCCACTTCACCGCCATGGATGAGTACTACCAGAATGGCCCGCTGCCAACCTGGATTGGCTGGTACATGCAGCATCTTCCGCATTGGTTCCACGCTTCAACCGTTGTTGCCACCCTCACGCTCGAACTTGTCATCGTCTTCTTGCTGTTCTTCCCGCGCCGCTTTCGCATTCTCTGCTTCCTAGTCGTCACGCCGTGGCAAGCTGTCGTGATTCTCACGGCAAACTACACTTTCCTGAATTACCTTGTGCTGGCACTCGGGTTCCTGTTGCTCGATGACCAGCTTCTCGTGCGCTTCCTTCCGCAACAGCTCCCGGGGCTACAGCGAAACGAGCCGGAGCAAGATGAAAAACCCGCAGAAGAAGAACCCTCTGTCATCGACTCCGACGAACCGGCTGACTCCTCCCTGGTCTCAACGAAACGCGGGCTGCATTTAGCCGCTATACGACTAGCCGTCAGCGCTGTTTTCCTCACATGGATCTTCTACGTCACCACATTCGCACTCATTCACATGCTGTGGCGCGAAGCACCATTGCCATCTGCGCCGGTCGCCGCGCTTGAGTCCTTTCGCATCGCCAACCAATACGGGCTCTTCGCTGTGATGACTCGCGGTCGTTACGAAATTGAATTCCAGGGCTCAAACGACGGCCAGACGTGGACGGCGTATCCCTTCCGCTACAAACCGCAGGCGCTCAACGAGCCGCCGCGTATCTATGCGCCATATCAACCGCGCTTTGACTGGAACCTGTGGTTCGCCTCACTCGGAGACTGGCAGCAGAACTCCATGGTGCCGCTCACGGAGGAGCGTCTGCTCACAAACAGCATCGACACGCTGTCGCTCTTTGCCGGAAATCCCTTCTCGCAGTCGCCACCAAAATATGTGCGCGCAGTACTCTGGCAATACTGGTTTACCTCGATGGCGGAAAAACGCACAACCGGCCTGTGGTGGAGACGACAGCTCCTGGGCCTTTACGCGCCTGTTCTTACCCTAAAACCCAACGGCGGTTTTGACGCTGTCCAATGGCCGGAGCCCTTGCCGCCCCATGAATAACGCTACGAGTCTGCTCATTGGCACCAGGCATCACCAGCCGCACGGACAGCACGCCGTCGTCATCGGATCGGGTCCCAACGGCCTCGCTGCCGCTATCGTCCTCGCGCAGGCCGGCTACGGCGTCGAAGTACACGAAGCACAAGCTGAAATCGGCGGTGGGGCGCGCACACTTCCGCTCACGCTTCCCGGGTTTCAGCATGATTTTGGTTCCGCGATTTACCCTATGGGCATTGGCTCGCCATTTTTTTCATCTCTCCCACTCGATCAACATGGTCTGGAATGGATTCACCCTCCTGCTCCGCTCGCGCATCCGCTGGACGATGGCACCGCCGTCATGCTGGAGCGCGATCTGAAGGATGCGGAGCACGCTCTGGGTGCCGATGGCAAACGCTGGCGCAGCCTCTTTGAACCGCTCGCAGATCATTGGATGCAGCTCGCGGAAGAAGTCCTTCAGCCGATTGTGCATCTTCCACGTCGTCCATTTTTGTTAGCACGGTTCGGGATCCCTGCGCTGATGCCGGCACGCTTCTTTTCCAATATCTTCTTCAAAGACGCGAGGACACGCGCGCTCTTCGCTGGCATCGCAGGACATTCCTTTCTTGCACTCGATGCGCCGCTAAGCTCGTCTGCCGGGCTGCTGTTAGGAGCCGCAGCCCATGCAGTCGGCTGGCCTATTCCACGCGGCGGGGCGCAGTCCATCACACGTGCACTTGCCGCACTGCTGAGCGAACTAGGCGGAGTGATTTATCCAAATTCGCCGGTTACCAATCTCAATGGATTTTCGTGCGACTCACTTTTCCTTTGCGACGTGAGCCCGCATCAGTTGCTGTCGCTGACGGGACACCGGCTGACGCAAGGCTTTCAACAGAACTTGCGCAAATTTAAACCAGGACCAGGAGCTTTCAAAATCGACTACGCGCTCTCTGCTCCGACTCCATGGAGGGCCTCTGCATGCAGCCGCGCCGGGACGGTTCACCTTGGCGGTACGCTGGAGGAGATTGCAACATCCGAACGAGCTGTCGCGCAAGGGCAAAACCCTGAGCGGCCCTTTGTTCTGATTACTCAGCCCACACTCTTCGATGCAACACGCGCGCCGGAAGGCAAGCATATTGCGTGGGCATACTGTCATGTACCCAACGGCTCTACCGTCGACATGACAGATCGCATCGAGGCGCAGATTGAACGCTTTGCTCCCGGCTTTCGCGATTGCGTCCTCGCGCGCCATGTCTCGTCGCCCGCCATTCTTGAATCGATGGACGCAAATCTCATCGGCGGCGACATCAGCGGCGGGGCGATGACGCTGCGTCAGACGCTTCTTCGCCCAAGCTGGCGCAGCTATGCCACCACTGATTCGAATATTTTCCTGTGCTCTTCTTCGACGCCCGGTATGGGCGGAGTCCACGGCATGTGCGGATATCATGCTGCCCGTCTGGCGCTTGCACGTGCGAAAGTCGGCAAATAGCGCTCAGCGCCAATGCTGTCTAAGCTCAGGATTAAAAAGCACATCACTGTTTGATGTTGTTCTTATCCTCCGCATCAACCTGTTTTATGCTGGCATTTCCAGCACCTTCAGGTTATAAGCTCTATAAACAACATCTTCGCAACCCCAACTCCCAACCACAACATGGGGACTGTTTATCGCATGGATTTCGAGCAATTGAGAACTTTCCTGGAAGTAAGCCGATTGAAAAGCTTTTCTCGCGCAGCGGAAAAGCTGGGCGTCACCCAGCCCGCTATCTCCGCGCAAATCCGCTCACTCGAGAATGAAGCCGGCGCCCGCCTCTTCGACCGCGACGGCGGCAAAGTCACCTTCACCGCGGCAGGACGCGTCTTCGAGCCTTTTGCGGAACATTGTCTGCAGGTGCACAGCCATATCATGGTGGCCATTGGCGAATTGCATCGATCGCCTCGCGGAGAAATCTCGGTCAGCGCCAATGAGGCGACCAGTCTTTATGTATTGCCCACCGTCTTCGCACAGTTCAAGAAGCAGTACACCCGCGTAAACCTTTCCATCGTGCGCGCCGACCGCGCACGTTCGCTCGAAGCCGTTCTGAATCGTGAAGTGGATTTCGGAGTCGTCTCACTGCCGGTAAAAGATGCGCGACTGCTTGTCGACGTGATCCACAAAGACGAGCTTGCGCTCGTCGTGCCAAAGACGCACCCGCTCGCCGTTCGCGATCAGATCAAGTTTGCCGAGATCCTGCAGTATCCACTGCTGCTGCCCAAGCATGGACGCCAGCGCGAGCAGATCGACGACATCTTCCGCAACCATGAGGTGCAGCCGCGCATTGCCATGGAAGTCGATTCGAGCGAATTGCTCAAACGTCTCATCGGCGCGGGCCTCGGAATGGGCTTTCTGCCGCGCTCGAATGTTCGCGATGACGAACGCGCCGGTCTGCTGAAAACGATTAAGGTGGATGGCGTGCGCCTGAACCGTGAACTAGCCGTTGTCTTCAGGAAGGACAAGACGCTTACGCGCGCCGCTCATGCGTTTCTTGAAATCGCCACAGGCCGCGCGCGTCCTATGCCCGTGGCCACCATAGCCAAGACTCGCGGATAGATAGAAGCGCTTCACGCCTTCGCTGGCAGATGCATGAAGAGAAACACCAGGCCTTCTGCCAGCGTAGGATGTGTCAGGACCATGTCGCGCAATGACGTGTATGGCAGATTGCCCGCCATCGCAATCTGCACCATGGCCATAATCTCTCCCGCACTCACTCCGAAAGCCATAAACCCCAGAATCCTGTCATCGTCTCCGACGAGCGCTTTCATAAAACCTCTTTCTTCGGAAAGCGTTCGCGTGCGCAGCACGGCAGCCATCGGCAGCCTCGCCACTCTGTAGGAAATGCCTCTGGCCTGTGCTTCTTGCTCGTTCAAGCCAACCCGCGCCAATTCAGGATCGGTGAAGACACAATAGGGCACGACCCGATCGCGTGTCGTACGCGCTACGCCCAACAGATTGTCGCGCACGACGCGGAAGTCATCGAAGGCAACATGCGTAAAATGCGGACTGCCTGCGCAGTCTCCCATCGCCCACACGTCAGGCGCTGTGGTTTTAAGGGATTCATTCACGCGGAAATATCCGCGCTCATCTGTTTCAATGCCTGTATTTTCAAGCCCAATGTTTTGCGTGTTCGGCACGCGGCCGGTCGCCACCAGAATGTGGGACGCCGCGATGCTTCGTTCTGCTCCCGCAATCCCCACCTGCAGCTGAACCGCGTCACCGGAGATGCCTTTCACTTGCATCAGCTTTGCGTTGAGCAAAACTTCGATCCCATCATCGCGCATCAGCTCAAGCAGGGCGCTCGAAATATCTTCATCCTCACGCTCCGCCAGACGTGGCCCACGTTCAAGGAGCGTCACACGGCTGCCAAAGCGTCGTATCGCCTGCGCCAGTTCCAGCCCAACATATCCTGCGCCCAAGATCACCAGATGCTCCGGGACTGCGGCAAGCTCCAGCGCCTCTATATGCGTCATGGGCTTGCTCTCCGCCAGACCTGGAATCTCCGGCATCGCTGCGCGAGTGCCTGTATTGAGAAACACTTTTTCACCGCGAAGGGTGCGCGTTCCTCCATCGCGTAGCGTTACCTCCATGGTCTTCGGCCCGATAAAGACGCCATTGCCAAGAATCAGCTCCGCACCGCTGTCTTTAAAGCGACCCAGGTGCATCTGGACCAACTCGTCGACCATCTTGCGCTTGCGCTGGCGGACACGCTCCATATCGACATGCCAGCTTTCCGTCATCATGCCGAGCTCTTCACCACGTTGGAAGTCCGAAGCAACCTTTGCGGAATGGATAATGTTCTTGCTCGGCAGGCAGGCGATATTCGGACACGAGCCGCCGATCATCTTTCGTTCGATCACGGCGGTCTTACGCCCGGCTTTTGCCATCGTCCAGCCTAGATACTTCCCAGCTTCACCACTGCCTAACACAAGAATTTCATAGTCTTCAATTACCATTCGCCCTCCTGCAAAAGCCGCATGACAAATTTTTACAGTATCAGTATGAACGAAAGAACAATAGGCATTCCGCTACTGCACACCCAGTCCATCCTGCTTGTGATAGTTCGGATAGGGCGGCTTGCGATACGTCGGCACTGGATGCTCGCGCAGATCGTCCACCACTTCCTGCACTGCACGCTCCAGCTGAGGATCGTGCCCCGCTGCAACCGACTTCGGATCATATTCCACTTCAATGTCCGGTTGGATGCCGTGGTTCTCGACTTCAAATTCGCCGCTCAATCCATACAGGGCCGTTCGCGGAGCAGTGATTGAGCCACCATCCAGCAATGTCGGATAGCCGCCAATGCCAACCAATCCGCCCCATGTGCGCACGCCTACCAGCTTGCCAAGTCCTGCCTTGCGGAAGTACCACGGCATCGCATCGCCGCCCGAACCGGCGGACTGATTGATGATCATCACCTTCGGCCCGAAGATCGCGCCAGCCGGATCGGTTACGTCTTCGCCCTCGCGCGTTTCATAGCGGCTCATCGGCATGCGCCGCAGCGTATCGATCACATAATCGGCCAGCTGTCCGCCTTCGTTGTAGCGCTCATCGATAACCGCTGCCTGCTTGTCCACCTGCGAAAAGAAATAACGGTTGAAGCTGGTGAATCCTGCTCCGGCAGTGTTCGGCATGTAGACGTAAGCAGCGCGTCCGCTGGATAGCTGCTCTACCTTGCGGCGATTTGCTTCAATCCATGCAATATTGCGCAGATTGTGCTCTGAGGGAATCGTAATCACCGTCACATCGCGAGCATCGCTCCCGTCCGGCTTAGAGCCAACGCGCAGCACCACCTGCTTGCCGGTCATTCCATCAAAGAAGCTGTAGACGTTGTCGGATGCGTGCAGTTCCCGCCCATTTACCGCCAGCAGATATTCGCCTTCCTTCACGTTCACGCCCGGCTGCGTGAGCGGCGCCTGCAGTGCGGGATTCCAGTTCTCCCCGTTAAAGATTTTTACGAAGCGATAACGCCCATTCTCAATCGCATAATCCGCACCCAGCAGTCCAGGTTTCGGTGAGTGGTCAGGAGGATGAGGACCGCGAACAAACATGTGCCCTATGGTGATCTCGCCCAGCATCTCTTCGAATAGATAATCGAGGTCGCTGCGCGATCCTAGTCCGTCAAGATACGGCTCATACTTTGCCTGCACCTTATCAATGTCCAGGCCATGATGGTTGGGATCATAGAGAAAATCGCGCTCGATGCGCCACGTTTCAAAGTACATCTGCCGCCACTCTGCGTGTGGATCGACCGTGGCCTGCAGGCTTCCTAAATTCAGCCCCTTGCCTACAGGGGCATCGCTTGCCGCTGGCTTCAGGTCGTCGGCATCGGCGATAAACCATCCATCGCCTTTCTGATAAAGCATCCTATCGCCATTGAAAGAAGTGATGAACGTCCCGATATTTTGCAGTACCTGATCGGTCGCCCGCTTTTCCAGCGTGAAGCGCCATAATGAGCGCACGTATGGCCCGTCATCCTCATGGGAGGATTGCGCAACCGGCAGCCCCTCACCCAGATACAGCACGCCTTCTTTGCCCGCCTGCAATGCAACGTAGTT
Organism: Acidobacteriota bacterium; assembly: GCA_013285705.1. Classification (GTDB taxonomy): domain Bacteria; phylum Acidobacteriota; class Terriglobia; order Terriglobales; family Acidobacteriaceae; genus Alloacidobacterium. Next base: position 7,879 of record JABDHA010000087.1, on the reverse strand, counting down.
CCGCGCAGGAATCGGCAGCGGGAGCGTGCGGCGGTCGATGCCGTCGAGATCAATCTTCACAGCAGGAAGCTTTGCTTCTTCTTTCTTGTCCTTGTCGCTGCTCTTGTCGTCTTTCTTGGACTTGTCGCTGTCCGCCGCTGCGTCCTTCTTATCTTTATCCTTGTCCTTGTCTTTGTCCTTATCTTGATCGGGAGATTTTTCGTCATCGCTTTCCGGCGGCAATGGCGATGGCAAATCCTTCGCCAGCACTACCACGTATGCATTGTTTGTCGTGGCGCGATCGAGACTCGACAGGTCAAAACCAGCCGCGGACGGGCCAATGTCCGTGCTCGCTGTGAAATATAAATATTTGCCGTTGCGATCAAAGACCGTGTTCTCGACATCGCTCATGCCGTCGGTAATCTGCGTGGTCTTATGCGTGTCGACGGAATACAGATATACTGCGTGCAGAAAATTATGCAGCGTCTTTAGATAGACAACCCATTTGCCATCCGGTGACCAGCTTGCGCTCTGCGATGCATTGAATGCTTCATAGTTATCCGTATCGATTTTGACTGGATGACCGCCATCCACATCCACATACCAGATATTGAGCTTCTTATCTCCATACAAAATGCGCTTTGAGTCCGGCGACCACTTCGGTGCATAGAAAAATGACGGCGACGGTCCCAGATCAATCGTCTTCTTCGCCTCGATGCCATTCTGCGGTGAGATGACCAGCTTGTACTCTCCCGATGCATCACTAAAATAGGCAATCGACTTTCCATCCGGCGACCAGGCTGGATCGCGTTCGGCGGCCGAGGATGTATTCGTTAAATTGCGCGCATCGCCTTTTTCCTGCGGGACGGTAAAGATGTCGCCATGGGCTTCGAACACGGCACGTGCTCCAGCCGGCGAAATCTCCGCGTTCCGGATTTCCTTCGCATCGATCGTTTCAACGTGCGGCTCTAATGCGGGCAAATCGCCGCGCAGAGTGATGTTTACTGCATGTTCTGATTTACTGGCGAGATCATAGAGACGAATGCTGCCGAATTGCTCATAGACAATTCCGCCTGGTCCCGCGTTAGCCGACTTCAGATCAAAGCTGCGATTCTCGACCGCCTGCTCTACCGTCTTGCTATTCGTGTCATAGACAAACAGCGTTACCGGGCCATTCCTGTCGGAAAGGAAATAGACCTTATCGCCAACCCACATGGGATTTTTGTCGTTCGAATTATCCCGAGGCACCTTCACCAGATCGAGCGTCGACAGATTCACCAGCCACACCGGCTCCGTCTGGCCACCACGATATCGCTTCCACGCCACCTGCCACTGGTTAAAAGGCGTATATGCGATCCACTTGCCATCTGCTGAGAGCGAACCGCTGTCTGCAGACGGCAACGGCATCTCCACTGGCAGCCCTGACCCGTCGGCAGAAATTTTGAAGAGCTTGGCGAAATCGTTGAATGCCGTGCGCCCGCTCAGAAAGAGCAGCTGCGAACCATCCGGCGTCCATCCCACTACTCCATCCGGCTCCGGATGATAGGTAATGCGTTTCGGCACGCCGCCTTCGGCAGAGATCACATACACATCGTCGTTGCCATGGACGTTTGCCGAGTATGCGATCCGGCTCCCATCAGGAGAAAAGAATGGTCCGGCTGTGAGCGAAGCCGTTGACGTAAGCCGCTGCGCCTCACCGCCGTCGCGCGAGACGATCCACACATCATCGGCATAGCGAAATGCGATCTTGTCCTTGCTGAGCGAGGGGTTGTGCAGGAGGAGTGGCGAAGCCAACGCGGAAGCCGAAATCAGAAATGCAAAAAAAGAGAGCTGACGCAAACGTCGAAACACACACACCCTCCATGAGCGGCCGATAGTGGCGCAAGTCTACTACAGGAATGCCTGGGTGCTGTATTTCTTTGTTTCTCTAACTCGCGGTCAAGATGCAAATCAGCGCACGTCTTGCTCGGATATCCCTGAGACCCTGCATTGCCAGTATGTTCCGTCCGGCAAGATCATTCGATATTCCTCATAGATGATTGAATTGCTTTGATCATGATTCTCATTCGTCAACTCCACTTGATAGTCGCCCGGAGCGATGAGTGCTAAGTGACGCTTGCCAATTGCCGACGAGCCCAGCAGTTCGAGGTTCTTTCCATTAAGAATGACGTCAACGTAGAGCTACTCGACGCAACCATTTGTGGAACAGTCCTCTCGGTTGTGGCTCGCGCGAACGTGAACTTTGAAGGGACCGGCGACTGGCTTCTGAGGGGCCTGCCCGAAACGTGTCTTCTGCCCGTGAACTGCAGTTAAGAAACCAAAAGCGAGTAAAAACAGCAGGAAGTTTTTCAAAATATGGTTCCCTTTTATGAGTGTGCACATTGACCCCACAGGAGACGCTTTAGCTGTCCGAGGAAGACTTCCCTGTCTTAACACTCTTCCGCGGCTTTTTCGCCTTTCCTACCGTCATCCCCGGAGGATAGCCAGTCGACTGCCGTACGGTAAGCTTTGTCGAAATCGGCCACGCCTTTTTCGCATGCGCATGTGTCGGCTCTACATGGGAGCGTAGTGCCGAAAAGGCCGCCCGCGCCAGGTCATTTCGCGACATGCGCACCGTTGTCAGCGGCGGATACACAAACTCGGCAAGATGAATATCGTCGAAGCCGATCACGGATATGTCATCTGGGACACGCAGTCCAGTCTTTGCCAAAACACGCAGCGCGCCAATCGCTGTCATGTCGTTCGAGCACATCACTGCCGTGGGTAATTCTTTACACTGCAGAATCCGCTCCATCGCACGCATCCCGCCTTCGAGCGTGTGATCGCCCTCCACCAGCCACTCTTCTGCAGGATGCACGCCGATCTCTTCGGCTGATCGGAGAAATGCGCCTTTGCGGAGCTGGCAGGTCCGCTGTCGCATGGGGCCGCTGATAAAGCTCAGCTTGCGATGTCCAAGCGCTGCCAGATGCTGTACGCCCTGCCGAATGCCTTCGTGATAGTTCACCACAAGGGTGCTCACGTTCTCGTTCGGCGGCGTGGCATCCACAAACACCATAGGGATATTGCGCGATACCAATTCGTCAAGCAGCGGCTCTTCAATGCCGAATGTCATTACGGCAACGCCCTCTACGTTCCGCTCGATCATGCGCCGGATGCAAATCTCCATGCGCTGCGGATCGTAGTTCGTCGAACCGATCAGGATTTCGTAATTATTCTCGATGGCGAAATCCTCGAACCCCTGGATCAGCTCCGGGAAAAAAGGGTTCGTAATTTCTGAAATCAGCAGCCCGAAGAGACGGCTGCGGCCGGAGACCAGGGCGCGCGCCTGCGTGTTCGGAAAATAATTCAGTTCCTCGATGGACTTCCATACCCGGTTGGCCAGATCCTTATCCACCGTGGGTACGCTGTTGATGGTGCGCGAGACGGTAGCGATCGATACGCGCGCGTGTTTAGCGACATCGCGAATATCCAGCCGCTTTTTCTCGCCCTTCTTCTGCCTGGGTCTTTTCTTCATTATGGACAAAATGGGGCTTTCTCACTTGACTTGCCAAGTGTAAATTGCATAAGGTCAAAGCGCCAGTAAACGTTTGCCAGCAAAATCCCTTTACCTAAATTTTTCTAAAAAGAACCATTTCCTAAATCGCTTTAGTAAGATGGCCACGTCAGATATTTTTCCGCACCCTCCGCTATGAGGACAAACACCATGCTTGACGATCTCCGCGCTCAGGTCCTTGAGGCCAATCTCGAATTGGTTCGCCGCGGCCTCGTTCTCTACACCTTCGGCAATGTCAGCGGCATCGACCGCAAGACCGGCCTGGTCGCGATCAAGCCCAGTGGTGTTCCCTACGAGTCCATGCAGGCTTCGCACATGGTCATCACCGACCTCGACGGCAAGATCGTCGAAGGCGATCTGCAACCCTCATCCGATCTCGCGACGCATCTGCTTCTCTATCGTGAATTCCCATCGATCGGAGCAGTCGTCCATACCCACTCCGAGTACGCGACCGCATGGGCGCAGGCTGGGCGCAGCATTCCCGCTTATGGGACCACGCATGCGGACTACTTCTACGGCCCGGTGCCCGTAACGGAAGAGCTTACCGCCGACGACATCCATGGAGATTATGTGCACAACACTGGCCTGGCCATCGTCCGCCGATTCCGCGATCTCGATCCGGATGCCGTGCCCGGGGTGCTCGTCGCCGGACACGCTCCCTTTTGCTGGGGAAAGGACGCAGAGCACGCGGCTCACAATGCTGTTGTACTCGAGTCCATAGCACGCATGGCCTTTTACACCGCAACGCTCAATCCGGAATGCAAAGGCGTCTCACAGGCACTCCTCGATCGCCACTACTTCCGCAAACATGGCCTCAATGCAACTTATGGACAAAAACGTTGAAGGTCAAAACGCAACACAAAAAGAAACCGTACAGGTCACACGCGTATGATTCGTTGTCACATGAGCCGAGGCAAAACAGAAGATGCCATTTGAATTCGCCAATAAATTGATCTGCCATCCCCCGGCACTCTCACTCTTCCTGGAAGGCAAATCGCTTGCCCATCTAAACGGCGTCGACATCCTTGTCATCGCCGTTTATTTCGCCATCGTCATCTTCATCGGCTTTTATCTCAAGGGCTCAACCAATACGAGTGAAGAGTTCTTCATGGCCGGACGCGAGATGACCGCGTGGATCGCCGGTCTCAGCTTCGTCTCCGCCAACCTCGGGTCGCTTGAACTGATGGGCTGGGCGGGTTCGGCGTATCAATACGGCATTCTCGCGACCCACTGGTACTGGATCGGCGCCATCCCCGCGATGCTCTTCCTCGGCATCGTCATGATGCCCTTCTACTACATCTCGAAGACGCACTCCGTACCCGGCTATCTGCATTTGCGCTATGGCGACGGCGCGCGCGCGCTCTCAGCCGTAAGCTTCGCCTTCATGACTGTGCTCATGAGCGGCATCAATATGTATTCGATGGCCATCGTGATGAAGGTCGTCCTCGGCTGGAATCTCAACTTCAGTATCTGGGTCTCGTCGATTACTGTCGCTCTTTACGTCGCACTTGGCGGGCTGCGCTCAGCCATCTTCAACGAGGTCCTGCAGTTCCTGCTCATCTGGCTCGGTGCGCTGCTCGTGCCCATTCTCGGCTTGATCGAAGTCGGCGGCTGGACCAATCTCCGCCAGCAGATTCTCACCAATCTTGGCCGCAGCGACTATGTCCATATGTGGAGCACACTAGGCCACTTCCATGACAACCCCATGGGCGTGCACTGGACCGGGATTGTCTTCGGACTTGGGCTCGTCATCAGCTTCGGCTACTGGACGACCGATTTTCTCGTCGTCCAGCGCGTGCTCTCCGCGCACAACCTGCGTGCCGCACGTATGGCTCCCATCATCGGTGCGGGATTCAAGATGGCGGTGCCTTTTATCGTCATTCTGCCAGGTCTTCTCGCCCTGTCGGTGCTTCCCTTTCACCTTGTCGGCGAAACACAGGCAGTCGCCACCGGCCAGCACAGCTATAACGAAGTGCTGCCGCTCATGCTCGTCCGCTATTGCAGTCCGGGTCTGCTTGGTCTCGGAGTAACGGCGCTTATCGCCGGCTTCATGTCCGGAATGGCCGGCAACGTCAGCGCGTTCTCCACTGTCTGGACATACGATATCTACGGCGCATTCTTCAACAAGAAGGCCACTGACAAGCACTACGTCGCCATGGGCCGTTGGTGCACCTTTGTCGGCGTGTTGATCTCTGTTGGCACGGCGTACCTTGTGCAGCATGCGGCCAGCATCATGGACTATGTCCAGGCGCTCTTCAGCTTCTTCATCGCGCCGCTCTTTGGCACGGTCATCCTGGGCATGCTGTGGAAGCGCGCAACCAAGGCCGGTGGATTTTGGGGCTTGCTCGCCGGAACCGGAACCGCCGTCGGCCTCTGGGCCTGGGTTCACTATGATCCTTCAGCGCTGCGCTACGTTGCGCTTTCCGCCGACGCGAAAGCGATGGCAGAAGATATGTATCGCGCGCTCTGGTCCTGGATGGTCTGCGTCATCGTCACAGTGGTTGTCAGCTACATGACGCAGCCCAAGCCTGTCGCGGAACTCGAAGGCCTCGTGTACGGAGCTTCACGAATTCCTGAAGAGCGCGATGAACATTGGTATCAGCGTCCTATCGTATGGGCCGGCGTCATCGCGGTCCTCTTCGTCATCCTCAACATTATTTTCTGGTAAGGAGAGATCACAACAATGCGCGAATCAATGTCCATCTGGTTTTTCGCCGGTGTCCTCTTCCTCGCCTATGGCATCATCATCACTGCCGAGGGTCTCTGGGAACTGGCTCACCCTCCGGCACATCCTCCAGTCCTGTTCAATCTGCATCCAGCTATCTGGTGGGGTGCAATGATGGCCGTGGCAGGGCTCGCGTACACGATCCGATTCTGGCCGCGCGTCAGAAGATAAAAAGCAGGCGAGGGCTTTAGCCTCGCACAGACAACAAGCATGAACGCAGAGTTAGTTGAAGCAGGGGCCTTCAAAATAAACAACCCTCTCTCAACCAGACGAACAAACAACATGAAAAGGGCTTAGCCTCAAAGGAATCCACGAAATGAAAAAGCAACTTACATTTGGAGTGATTGTCGGCAGTCGCGGATTCTTCCCGCATCATCTCGCCAAAGAAGGCCGCGACGAGATCATCAAGGTCCTTGGTACAGCTGGATACAAGATTGTCGTGCTCTCCCCGGAACAAACACAGCACGGGGCCGTCCAGACGCCCGACGACGCGCGCCACTGCGCCGAACTCTTTAAGAAGCATCGCGAAGAGATCGACGGCATTATCGTCACGCTGCCGAACTTCGGCGAAGAGCGCGCCATCGTCGATGCCATCCGCCTTTCCACGCTCAAGGTGCCTGTGCTCGTGCAGGCCACGCCCGACCGTGCCGACACCATGAAGATCGCCAACCGCCGCGACAGCTTCTGTGGCAAGATGTCGGCTTGCAACAACCTCATGCAGTACGGCATTCCCTATTCGCTGACTGCGCTGCACACGGTCTCGCCAAGCTCCGATGCCTTCAAGAAAGACCTCGCCTGGTTCGCCGCTGTCTGCCGCGTCGTTAACGGCTTCAAGAATCTCCGTATCGGTGCTATCGGCGCTCGGCCTGCGGCGTTCAATACCGTCCGTTATAGCGAGAAACTGTTAGAACGCAATGGCATCTCCGTCGACACGCTCGATCTCTCAGAAGTCCTGGGCCGCATCGCCAAGCTGAAAGATACGGATGACGCAGCCCAAGCAAAGCTCGTGGCCATCAAATCCTACGTGGCCACCAGCGGCATTCCGGATGCGGCGCTGTTGAAGATGGCCAAGCTCGGCGCCATCATCGACGGCTGGATGAAGGAAACCTACTGCACCATCAGCGCCATTCAGTGCTGGACCTCGCTCGAAGAATACTTCGGTGTCGTGCCCTGCACCGTTATGAGCATGATGAGCGAGAACCTCTTCTCGAGCGCCTGCGAAGTCGACGTCGTCGGCGTACTCAGCATGTACGGGCTCGCTCTCGCGTCCGAAACGCCAAGCGCGCTGCTCGACTGGAACAACAACTACGGCGAAGATCCTGACAAGGCCGTCTGCTTCCATTGCTCGAATCTGCCCAAACATTTCTTCGCCGATGTAAGGATGGACTTCCAGGAGATCATCGCCGGAACCGTCGGCAAAGAAAACACCTTCGGCACCTGCGTCGGCCGTGTCAAAGCTGGAGCCATGAGCTACCTTCGCTTTTCTACCGATGACTTCACCGGAAAAATCCGCGGCTACGTCGGCGAAGGCGAATTCACCAACGATCCCCTCGAAACCTTCGGCGGCGCGGGCGTCGTCAAAATTCCCAAGATGCAAAAGCTGCTACGCTACATCTGTGAAC
>JABDHA010000086.1 GCA_013285705.1 Acidobacteriota bacterium | reverse complement strand
AGCGCCTGGGCGAGTGGCTTGACAGCTTGCTCGAACGCCTCGATCCGTGTTAAGTCACATGTTGAAAGCGTTACATATTCGGTGGGATGGGTCACATAGAACTCTACGAAAGCCTGCGTCAGCATTTTTGCGACATCTGCGGGCTGTGCGGCTGGTTGCTGGAGCAGCCGTTCCAGGAACCCGTCATACGGCCAACTCGAATACGGAAGTCCGGCTTGGGAAGCGATTCCAATGTCCGCGGTGCCCTGCATCTCACACCAGACTTCCGCCATTGCCATCACGCAGGCGTCGAATCCCACAATCGCGAGTTTCTGTCCTTCGGGTAGCTTGCTCACACACGCGCGCAGGGCATCGCCGATCTGGTTATTATCGAGAACGTCGTTCGTACTTGCATCCCAGCCGAATCGGAACCAATCCGGCGTGTTGGCTGCGTCGACGGCGCCAGTACGGATCGCTGCGCCGATGGGCGCACTCGCCGCACCGGCGGACTGTAGGGGCAATAGTTGACCCACCAATCCTAGATTAGAAAGCGTCTGTGGAGTGTAATAGTCGATCCCGAATCCATGCCCCCACAGGACGAGCATGATGTTCTTTGCCGGGCAGGCCGTCGAAGCCCAAGCGAAGAAATCCTCAATGGAGCCCGGCACGCCAGAATCGACGCTGGCAATCGCGTGGACTGGCCTGATAATTGCCGCGTCCGACCCCAGCGGCCGCTCCGGGAAAATATACCGGTAGGTCCAGGGACCAGGGCAAGCAAGCTGCGCCACGACCCAAACGTCGCTGCTCGATCCGCTGTTCGCCATCTGCAACAGGTTTACATTCGATGCTCGATGAATTCCCGGCTCTGGCACGTCGGCGCACATATAGACAAGCAGAGCCCATTCCTTCAACCTCTCTGGCGTTTGAGGCATAGTAATCCTGTGAAACAGGCGTCAGGGGGAAGGCGTAGCGGCATCGTATCACGCCCCAGGTCCGAAACGTGTGAACTTTGTAGTTATTCGGTGGGTGCAAATACGATCTTTGCTCGCGCTTAGCGATCTAAGCTTTCAGAGGCAAAGGGCCGCTCAGTCATGGACAGCGGTCAATACAGGTGTCACAATGCTTTCAACTTTTAATGCATTTCATTTCTGCCTCACGGCTTGTGTGCGGCCCGCCTAGCAATCCACAGGAGTTGATCCAGGGACTGAAGATCGTAATGAAGACCCACTCCGACCTCAACAATCTTTTGCTTTGGCTAGGACAAGACACGGCCACGGGCGCTCGTCAGTACGTGGAAATGCGGCAGAAGCTCGTGGCCATCTTTCAGTTCCGGAAGTGTGAAGCTCCCGAGGATTTGGCCGACGAGACGCTGGACCGTACGGCACGCGCCATTCTCAAGCCGGCGTTCGCGTTTGAAGGCAATCCGATAGTTTACTTACGTGGCGTAGCGCGCAATGTCTATCTCGAGTCGCTTCGCCGGAATCGCACCATAAGTCAGGAGGCGTTACCTGAGCTTGCGGATACCATTTCCCAAACACCATCTAACGATCCCGGGGTCGAGCCGCTCTATGCCTGCCTTGATCGATGTCTGGCACAGTTGCCCAGCGACAAACGCGCTCTGCTGCTACGCTACTACCACGGCGAAAAATCGGCCAAGATCGACAGAAGGTCACAAATGGCACAACAAGAGGGGATTGGATTGAACACCTTGCGGATTCAGCTTTTCCGCTTGCGAAAGGTTGTCCGTCGGTGCGTTGAAAGCTGCACTAAAGCTAAAGAAATGGAAGTGCGATTTTGAACAATTATTTCTAGAGGGCGAAGTGAATGTACCCAGACGAAAAATACCGCGCATTTCTGCTGGGGATGGCAGATGCGGAAACCGAGGCAGGTGTTGAGGAAGGAATCCTCGACGGTCGCATTGATCCCGGTTATCTGCGACAGATCGAAGACGAACTGATCGACGATCTTGTCTTCGGGCGCCTCTCCACGCCGGAAGAACGCATCTTTTTGACTGAATTTCTATCCACTCCTGAGCGAATTCGTAAGCTGGAGTTTGCGCGTGCGCTGCAACACTATGCGATTCGGCCCGCGCGAGAAGCCGGGCTCCGCGGTGCCTTTCTAAAACTGCGCAGATTCGGGACAATAACTTGGGCCTTGCCGCTTGCTGGGGCACTGGGCTGTGCCGTACTGGTCGCAACCTGGCTTGGCGAACGAAACCTGAGTCTGCGCCACGAATTGGCTCAGGCTACACAACTGAACGACGAGCATCAGCGGGTGATTTCATCCATGCTCGAAGAGCAGGCGCGACGCACGAGTCAACCTCCAGCGTCCATCCCGACGACTGAGTCCAAGCCAGGACCGGTTTCCTCTCTAGATCGGACTGCCGCCCAGCCAAGCATACGATTGTCTCCAGTTAACCGCGGGCTGGCTAAGGTTTCCGTGCTGCATCTCGATCCGCTGGCGACCACGGTATCCATCTTGCTTGAACTGCCTTTCGATCTGAGGGGTACATTGCGCGAAGAATTGCTGAACTCCGAGGGGGAGATCATTTGGAGCCAGCGGTTCTCGCGCACGAGCGGTATCTCGAATCACGGAAGTATCACGATTGTGCTCCCTGCGGGATTACTCGCCACAGGCGAATACCGGTTACGCACTGAGACTGGCCTCAGCCCCGAGGAGCCAGGAGACACGGCCACTTATCTTTTCCGCATTCGCAAACACTGACCACTATCTGATCCAGCCTGAAGGCTGAATCGCTCCTGCTGAAGTGCGACGGGCATGGCAACAGTGTGCGCCCTACGCTCACCATCTTGGCGCGTCTATTGGTTCCTGACTTTGCACTCGAGTAGCTACCTTAAGCGAGCAACTTACTTCACTCCTACCCGACTATCTTCGACAGTTTGAATCGTGACCTTTTCCGGTCTTTGACCTCTCGATCGGTTCCGCCCGTCAATTGAGAGAATTTTTTGTGAAATGGTTTCTCTATCTCCGCATAACAGAGTGAAGGCTCGCCTTCAGGAGGAAAGTATGGCACTAAAAGAAATTCCAGGTGATCTCTCTGGCACAAAAGGCACCGTGGAGACGATTCAGATTGTTCCTAATGATGTCGCAACCGTTTTAAAGATCGTCAGTATTCTGTATGGAACTAATGCAGCGGGGCCCGTCGCAGTCCCCGTCAATGCGGATGGCAAAAGCTTTGATCTAGCCATACTGCCTGGCAACAATCTTTTGCAGGTTACACTCTTTTCTCCTAACCCCGTTGATGGTCTTGCAACTGCCCAAGAGTTGCTAGGTGGGGTAGTTACGATACTCAAAGATGATATCGAATTTGTTGGAGGTGTGGCCGTTTGGAGTCCAGAGATTCTAGGTGCTTAAACACAAGACTTGTACCATTCGATGTTTGTTCTCCAACTCATAATGTTATTTTCGAGGTAAACTGCCGTGAAGCCATCTAGTAAGCTGTTGCAGATAACATTGTTACTCATATCATTGCAAACTACTGGTACGCTAGGTCAGACAGCCGACCAAGCAGCTACATGTAAGAGTAAGAACTCACACATAGCGACCGCATACTGCAGGCTGCTCGGCGATGAGTTTCTCCGAAAGAGGTTTCCAGATGACTACCCGCTAGGCGATACCCTAGTGAAACCTCTTGATAGCCCAATTGAATTCACAGAGGCTTTCTTCGATGTTGCCTATGACTATGTTCTCACGGCAAAACTTAAATCAGATGCGTACCAAGCCGCCGCTAACGCGGCTGCGCAGGTTCTCTCCACCAAGGCTACTGTTCCGCAACCAGGAGCAAACGCGAGTGCAAGTGGATCGACCAGCCTCGTCGCAAAACCCACGACTACCGATCTGATATCCCTCGCAGCTGAATCGGGTGCCTTTACCGATACGGTCAATGGTAATACGTTGACTGCGAAAGCGAACGTGAACGGCCTGCGCCGGTATCTTTCGGACGAGAATTTTGCCGAGTTGAACCCCACGAAGGCAAAGGATCTTCTCCAGCATGTTACTCTTGCCGCTACGTTCGACATTGCGCAGACTGGCTCAACCGCCGCGACCAGCACAGGTCAAGCTACTTCCAGTACACCCACTAACATTCAGAGTATTATTGTTCCCTCAAATAACCTGTCTTTTAGCGGCCTCACTGTCAGCGCATCGGTGTATCGGCCATATACTCCGACATCACCAGGGTTCATAACTAAATGGAATACCGCGATTAAGCAAAACTCGACTGCCATCTTGACTGCATCTGGGCAGTTATTCAAGGATTACAATCAACTCGTCCCAGATGAGAGCAGGAAAACAATTTATGCAGGGCCGGCCTTTATGGCGGCTCTGCATTTATGGAAAACTGCTGCCGGAGAAGATGAGAAAAATGGGGATTTTAGTAAATTTGTGGACGACTATATTACCTTCATGAATGCGCTCGCCACAGCTCTGAGGTCCCAAATTGGTACTGACTTCGATCAATATATCCTTACAGTGGCCACTAACATCAGCAATCTGCAGACTGTGCGTAACACCGTGCTTGACAGTGCGCGCGGATCGCTAGCCACGTTTACCTACTCCTACGCTACGCCTACCGGTAAACCAGCCACGCACGATTTAACCGCTATCTTTGGATACGTGTGGAAAACGGGTGACCAGCTCACCTTCAATGGAGCGGGTTCGTGGTATGCAACAATCCCGCCCGGCGCAAAGTACGGTAGGGTTAGGGATTACCAGGTCACCGGGGAGTATGATCACCCATTCGGCAAAGACAAGACTTCTCCGCGTGCTATTTTTAGCGTTGCCGGTTATGGCCAGTACCAGTACACCGCCAATATACTCAACATAACCGTGGCGAATGTGGTACCAGGTACTGACATCACGGTTCCATCCAACTCACAGGTTTTTACAAGCACACCGGGCTGGCTAGGTGTCGCGCAGACGAAGTTATCCTTCAACATCGGCAAGGGTGCAACCATTCCTGTTGCTGTCAAGTGGTCCAATAAAACAGACCTGCTCTCCGGCAGTGACTGGAAGGGGCAGTTCGGTTTCAGTTATGATCTGTCGGCGTTGTCGAGCATCTTAGCGCCGAAGTAGGCCTTCTCACGGGAGATCGATGAACAACAGTGTCAAGGCGTGGCCCAGCGCCGATTCGCCGACGAGAAACTTGGGTATGTCGGATAATACAAATTCCGCGACAGTGACATGACATATTAGCGCCGGATAGAAATGTCCCACCTTTGCCCGATAGAAATGTCCGATTACCCTCTCAAGGTTATGGCTTGGGAGACGGACGACTATGGGTTGGGTGCTGATGAGCGAACGAGAGGTACGACGCATTGAGGTTTTGACAGAAGTTCTTTCGGGCGACGGACAGTTGCCTCGGCGGCCATGGTGCTGGCGATCGGTGTACGGCAGATCCACCGGCTCCTGATCCGGTTCCGTGAAGACGGCGGCGGAGCCCTGATTCACAAGAGCCGGAGCCGGCCCTCGAACCATAGCCTGGCTCCTGGGATCCGCGAGTACGCCCTCGAGCTGGTCAGGACCAAGTACCCTGACTTCGGTCCGACACTGGCGATCGAAGTCCTGCTCGACAAGCATGCCATCCGGGTGGGTCGTGAGACGTTGCGGACGTGGATGGTCGAGGATGGCTTGTGGCTCTCGCGCAAGCAGCGCAAGAGCTTTCATCAGCCTCGGCTTCGGCGCGAGTCCTATGGCGACCTGGTTCAGATCGATGGCAGCGATCATCGATGGTTTGAGGACCGAGGCGATCCGTGTACGCTGCTGGTGTTCATCGACGATGCAACCAGCAAGCTCAAGCAGCTGCGCTTCGTGCTGAGTGAGAGCACGGACTCCTACTTCGAGGCATTGCTAGGTTATCTGGAAGCCCATGGCTGCCCGGTTGCCTTTTACTCCGACAAGCACACGGTCTTTCGTGTCAACAGGCCGGACGCTAAGGGAGGCTCGGGTATGACCCAGTTCGGCCGTGCCCTCGCTGAGTTGAACATCGAGATCCTATGCGCGAACTCCAGCCAGGCCAAGGGTCGCGTCGAGCGAGCCAATCGCACTCTACAGGATCGGCTGGTAAAGGAGCTTCGTCTTGAGAACGTATGCGATATAGAGGCCGGTAACGCTTTCCTGCCCAAGTTCCTGCAACGCTTCAACGAACGCTTCGCGCTGGTTGCTGCCAAGCCAGAGAACTTGCACCGTCCTCTCAACGTCAAGGCAAGCCGATTGAACGATATCCTGTGCCACCGCGAACAACGTCACGTCAGTGAGCAGCTGACTATGTCCTATGACCGCAAGCAGATCATCCTCGAACGGAACGAGGTCTCTGAAGGTCTCGGCGGTAAGTACGTCGACCTATACGATTTTCCAGATGGCCGTCTGGAGGTGCGATGGAAGGGCTGCTCCCTTCCCTATCGCGTCTTCAGTAAGGACCAGCGCGTCACCCACACCGCTATCGTCGAGAATAAACGTCTTGGCCATGCACTGGCGTTTGTCAAAGCGCAGCAGGATCGCAAGCACGAGACGAAAGTGATGACCAACAGCGAGAAGTCTGGCTATAAGAAAACACCGCGACGAGTTTATGGACCAGGCTTCGAGCCGAAAACAAGGTTGGCTGCAGCGGTGGAAATGACGAACTGATGGAAAGCATGGAAGCCAGGACGATGAAACTGTCCTGTCTCCCACCCTTCCCACAGCCCTTGGAAATCGCCACCCAACGGCGATTTCACACATTTCCACCGCACGGCTGCTACTGGGTTTACACTGACATTTCTATCCGGCGCGCATAGAGACATTTCTATCGGGCGCCAACATGACATCTCTTCGCTTACTTTGGCCTACTCAATCCGACTTAACTTCCGAGCCACGCTCCCCGTGAGAAAGCGCCATCCGGCTTAAATGTTCGCAGTGACGAAAGCGATGATCTCAGAATAGGCGGTCGCGAACCGTCCTTTGAGAGCGTCTCGCTCCCGCATCTTGAGCCGCTTGGTCCGCTGCAGGCTCTTGAATTCGAACGGGTGGCTATCCGGAATGCTGTTCCGCCGATCGTTGCCAGCCCGGAGGCAAGCTGACAGTGTCGGGAATACTCTGGAGAAGGCGCTCTGCTGATCGAGCAATCGACCGAATGGATGTAGGCGGTTCTTCGGATCGAGCATCGCCACAGCTCCGGGAAGATTCTTGGCGTGCAGGAATGTCTGGAAGGCCCTGAACACCGCATCGTTGAAGGAGTTCTGAGAGGAGAGCCAGCCGGAGCGGTCCGATTTGAATTTATTATCGGCCGTGAGTAGGAGCTGAAGAGCGTGCTGATAATTCTCACCGAGCAGCCCCTTCCATCCTCGCCAATAGGTGATCCCGTAGCAGTTCCTGAGCAAATCGCCGATCTGATCGAACTTCGTTCTATTCTGTCCCTGGAGTAGGCCCAGGCCTTCAAACACATTTCGCACTTCGGGAGCCAGGGCATCGGCTTGCACCCCCAACGTGCTGAGAGACAGGTTCCGCTGCACGAGTTGACCTGCCAGCACCATGCCGGGGCTCGGTGCCGGGTTTTGAATTAATTGTGTGGCCAGTCCTTGGCGCCTGAAATCCGCATCGATCAGCTGATGAAGAACCAGCGACTGAATGTAGGGCGTCTGACTTCGCAGGCGTTGAAACGTCCTCGTGTTCGAATAGACCCCGGCGTTCCGGCAACTCATGAAAAAAGTCAGCAAGCCGCGACGCATGGAAAATGAAAACGGTCTGCGCCTCGCCTGGGATCGGGCTCGGGAGAGCAGCTGGCGTAACTCCTGCGGAGCACCCATCCGCGCCGCGATTATCCATAACTCGGCCTCAACGTAGTCGTAGAGGAGCTCGGAATTCAACATGGCCCAGACGAGCCGCTGGATCGGTCGCGATCGCGAATAGTTCTGTAGGTATGCCACGAACGCGTCGATATGCTCGGGATGGCGCGGTAGCAAATTGAGAGCGGTTTTCAGCACCCTTTTCGAGGGGCCTGCCCTGTATAAGACATAGCGGAGACGGCTCTTATCTTCCACTCTGGGCGGCCTACCCTTGATCGCGTCACGCAGTATCTCGACCGCGGACGTCTCGTCGAGTTCGCCCTCGTCAGCCTCACGCCCGGTCGATTCCGCGATGCTGGGCAACGTCCCGAGCGCCTCGTTCAAAGTCGTCGCATGCACCACGTCGAATTTCGAGCTTTGCGGAATGAGACTCCAGCGCCGGCACTCCATCTCCAAGATTATGGCGGCACGACGCGCCTCCGCCTCCGTTCTCCCCAGCACGCGGATGTCGTCGACGTACCGGATATATGGAATCCCCGATCGCCTCATCGCCTCGTCGAGCGGCAGCAGAAATATTTCTGCGATGAAGTCCGATGCGATTGGGCCTTGAGGTATTCCGTGGTCGACCTGAATTCCACCCTGCACCGAGGTCCACACGCAAAACCATTCGCGAATCTGGTTCCACAGCTCATTTCCGCCACCGGCCGGGGCGACGATCCTCTGGAGCGCACGGTGTGAAATCGTCTCGTAGAACGCGGCGAGATCGAAATGGGCTATCCATTGGTTGCCGGCGCTCAAGTGTCGTTCCAACCGGACCTTGAATTGGTGATACGTCGATCGCCAGTCCTGGAGGAAGAAGATCGAATCGCGATCTGCGTTCATACAATTGCTGAACACCACGCGGCCCTCTACCTCTCGGCGACGATCAAACATCTGCTTCGCAATCTGGTTGGCAATGGCCTGAAATACGATCTGATCATCGAGAGGCAGAAGCGTCAGCGGCCGAAGCAGGCCCGACTTCTTAGGCATGAAGACACGTATTGGGTGAGTGGCTTTCCATCCCCCCTTCAGCTTTTCGTGCAGTAAGACCAGGTTCGCCCGGCTGCCCGGCTCGTAGGCATAGTAGAGATGCCGAAACATCCGCTTATGCTGATGGTTTTTAGCTGTGAGGATGCGAGACCATGCCAGGTCGAGGTTGCGGAGCGAGATTAGAGAAGCCCTAGTGATCATTTCGAACGGAAACCAGCAAGCAGATTAAAGACTATCAGTCAGTGGTTCAAATGGCGGCGTCGACCGATCGCTGTTTCAAACGGCCCGAGCACGGGTGGGCAGATCATCTTCGGCGGTATGCCAATGGATCGCTTTCACGGGCGATAACACGGGTTCAAATCCCGTCAGGGACGCCAATTGAATCAATACTCGCCATTGGTGGGCTCCCAGTGTTAGAATCCTCCAAAATTAGTGACTAGAACTTTGCCCATGCAAGACGCAACAGCACCTTATGGTGCTGTCTATCATTTCCTCGACGACCGTCTGCTCGAAATGTTCATCGCGAAGATTCCTCGTTCTCAACTCCTTGATTACTTGCGTGCAAACGAGTCATTTCGAAACCGATATTTTCCGGGCTTTCGAATTTCCACCGTCAGTCCCACTCACCGACAGATTGCATCAGCGTACAAGAGGGAGATTGTTGATCGCAAAAATGGCAAGCTCGCATCTTCGCTGTGTGCCCATTGGCTTCGGCAACAGCCAGCACTCGTAACTATGGCGTTGAAATCGCTCGGCATCCAATCGGAGAATCCTGCTGATGCAAACTCGTGGATCGAAGATGTTCACTCGAAGCTCGACTTAGAGCCCCAGGAAGATACCTTCCGACGACTTGTCAAGGCGCTATCCAGTCAGTTTTCCCGCGACGACACTCACATCTTCGTCTCGATTATCTCCTACGGTACCAATCTGCAGACCTTGCAGAAGCTCGTCGAGGAAGAACTAGTGAACTTGGCGAACGACCCACAGATATTAAAAGAACACATTAAACACAGCCTACAAACAGCGGAAACGAAGGTTAAAGAATTTGAACAGTTAGGCCACGAACTCGAGCTTCAGATACAAGGCGAATTGGCTGAGGCTGGCGGAGTGTTAGAAACGACGCTGCAGAAGCATGACGGACTTGCAAACTGTCTCGCACAAGACGAAGCATTGATACAGAGGCTGAAGAATCAACTCGAAGGAATCAGAACGACGCTTCTCGAGCGCCAACGAGCACGAGATATCGCAGAAAAAGAAAAAAAGAAACTGTCTAAACTCATCACGCGGCAACGCGAGGAATTGTCGAAGATAAAGATCACCCTCGAGGAACGACTCAAGGAAGTGATACAAGACCGCGATCAACAGTCGAGTCGTGTGACTGAACTCAGCGCAGCATTGGAAAACGTCGAGGAACAGATTTTGGCCGAACAAGGCCAGCACATCCCTGTAGCCTCGATATCGACGGGTACAGAATCTCAACTATTCACAGACACGGAGAAAATGCCCCTGCCCGATACTTCGGAGCCAAAGAAGGACACGTTGCATATCCTGGGAAATAACGCCATCTGCTATCAAGGGATTCAAAGGACATTTCGAAATGCGGTGGTGGCGTTTCTGCGTGATCGCTTGACTCGTGTGTTCCCCGGGGACCACCTCCAGCGAATCAAAAAACTGTTCGGTGAGGATTGGGAAAAGGCGGCACAGAACGCAAATAAGTCGAGAGAGATATTGGGCACTACGACAATCGTGCGTGACGAATATGATCTCCTCGGCACAAATCACTTTTACAATATCTTCGACCGTTTTTACGACAAAATCTTTGCCCTAGACGCTGGTCAGCTTCCAGATTTACCTAAACCAGTGAAGACACGATTCTTGGGAAACCTGAAAGCCATTAAAGATGGCAGAGACCCACTCTCCCATCCGGTAGAAGAGGAGATATCGTTTGATGAAGCGCATCATTTGCTTTATGCAGCTCAAGAAATCCTTAAGTGGCTGGGACGTGATGCACAGGCATTGGAACTCTCTACGCTCGTAGCACGAGTGGCCGGCGGTGAACCGGAGAGTGGGACCCTGCTTCGACATCTTCCTAGCGAAGATAGCATCTATCTCGAGTTTGTCGGCCGCAACACGCTGCTGAATGATCTCACCAACTGCTTTGCCAATCCTGATAATAAACGGTGCCTCCTAGCTGGGGACGGCGGGAAGGGCAAATCGGCCGCTGCCTATCGGTTCGTGCAGAGCTTGTCATCCTCATCTGGGCGCTTTCAGCTAATTATTTGGCTTAGTGCGAAGCAACGCAGGTTTCGTGAGGGAGCATCCACCGCTATCCAGTCGCCTGATTTCACCACGGCGGACGAAGCGATCGATCGACTCTTGAGCGAGTATGGCGCAACCGCGCAGGACATGGATAAGGGCGGTGCAGAAAAGAAACGTATTCTTTTCGAATACCTAAACGAGTTTCCTGCTTTTATTATTGCGGACGATATAGATACAGTTCTTGAAGACGATGAAGTTGTGAGCCTCTT
The DNA here is from genome assembly GCA_013285705.1 of Acidobacteriota bacterium. Lineage (GTDB taxonomy): Bacteria > Acidobacteriota > Terriglobia > Terriglobales > Acidobacteriaceae > Alloacidobacterium. Next base: position 5,253 of record JABDHA010000086.1, on the reverse strand, counting down.
TACACACGAGATTCCGTACACCCAATCCTCCGTCCTAGTCACATCGCGGCGGGCGATTCCCGGAATTCGCAGTTTGATCGTCCGAGGATTCGATGCGCTCGAAGCCGAGGAGTTCGTTAAATCCCGCATTCGGTTATATGGGCTAGGAACGGCAGATTTTACGCCGACGGTCATTAAGGAAATTGCGAGAACCACCGATGGATCGCCTCTTTATATGGACGATCTCTTGCGCCTTGCGAAGATCGTGGACATTGGGAAAGCTATCAAAATGTGGACCGAGAAAGGTGGAGACGAGGCTCGAAAATATGCACTTCAGCGAGAAATTGAAAAGCTTTCTAATGACGCACGAAAGGTTCTTATCGCTGCCGCAGTGACGGATGGGCCTATTTCTTTTGCAGAATTAGAGAGCATCCTGGAATTGTCTGAAGATCGAATTCTTTCTGCGCTAACTGAGCTTCAAACCCTCTTCCTCTTTCCTAAAGCGCCCGCCGTTGAAGGTGAGCAACGATATCAAATCAATCTCAACACAAAGAAGCTAGTTCGGCTCGTCGAAGGTTCAAGCGAATTTTATGCCCGCATCGATAATCGGAGCAAAGCACTAGCTGGCAAACTTCCTGTTGTCGGGACCGGTATTGTGAGCTCATTGATTAGACAGGCACTCCTCCGCCTCAATGCGGACCAACATGCAGAAGCTGAGACAATTCTGCTTGGCGCCATCGAAAAGTACCCTAATGCTCCGGACTTGCGCGGTGTATTGGGTTACGTCTACAAACGGATCCGTCGAATTGCGGATGCCCGTGTGCAATTCGAGGCGGCCTTTAAGCTCAAATCCAACAGCTCAGAAATGTATCTACAGTGGCAAAGGCTGGAGATCGCGGAAAAGGAATGGGCAAAGGCTCTTGCGGTTTCCGATCGTGCCTTAAAGATACTTCCCGACGCTTACGAAATCATCGAGAGAAGAATTTATTCGCTACGACAAGCGGGGTTTGATCTGTATCGAGGACTGCACAACGAAAAGGCGATAAGGATGTGGACTGAAGCTGTCGAAGAAGTAAAGCGAAGAATTAAGCCACCAGAGAGCCTTCCCGCCGGTGCACGCAGCCTGAATGCTTCTATGTACTACAGCATTGTGGTCTGCCTAGATATGCTAGGTCAATTGCGCGATCGAAATTCTTGGCTTGAGAGATGGGAAAAAGAGCACCCCGATGATCCGCAGGTAGCCATCCAAAAGGAGTTTCTGAAACGCAAACGAGGAACCCTGCAAGTAGCTGCGAGTTATTGGAACTAGTTCAACGCAATTATTCGTGATGATACATACAATCATTTCAACTAAAGGGTACATTGACAGACCCAGAGTCGGACCGATGTCGATGCCCAGCGCGATCAGCAAGCAAGGACCCTGCTTTATCAAGTAACCGGCTTCTCAGGCCGGTCCTACTGTTGGCGCGCAGAATTCGCGTTGCTAGCGCAGCAACCCGAGATTGGACAGTCTATTGCTCATGGCGGCAGTGCTTACATGAAACCGTTTGGCCAGGAAGGTGATCGCCTCTTCGTCATCCAGATCGAGATCGTTCTTTTTAACCTCCTGTTGCAGGAGGCTTCGGGGCATTAAGAGGGCGGCACCGAACTGATTGGCCTCGACTTCTTCATGGTCAACTCCTCCGGAAGAGTATCCGTCTCGCCGGAATGTCATATGACGATCGATAAAGAGCTGTGACTTTTGATTTTTTTTCGTGTGAAGCAGGTAATGACTGATTTCGTGAGCGATCGTGAATCGTTGCCGGACAAGAGCGTGGGTTGAGTTATAACCTATAGCTCCCCGATCCCCTTCGACCACGAGCATTCCGGCTACATTATCACCGAGAGCCTCGGATTGAATCGCGAGGTTGAGACGGTGTGCGAGAACTTCGATCGCGATCGGGATGCGATACGTGTCGGTTTCACGCAGAGTTCTTTCAGCCTTTTCTTCGAGCTTTTCTCTGATCATGGGCTTTCCTGTCTGGGGAATCGATTTCGATCGCCGCTTTGAGCCTACTCGCGAGCCTGGTCAGTGCTCTGACAGCGTCCGAATCGTTATTTGCCGTTTCTCTAATCTGCTTGACCATCGCCGGATCCAATGTGGCCTCCTTCGCTGCATCCGAAAGTTCCTCTCGCCGAGGGATCAGCAGGCTTAAATCGGTTGCGAGTGTCTCCGAAAACTGCCACAAGAGATGGAGTGGAGCTCTCTGCCGGCCTGCCTCAATATTCACGACGGAGGCCCGGCTGATGCCAAGTTGCTGCGCAAGCCTCTCCTGGCTAAGTCCTTGAATTACTCTCGCTTGACGCAGCTTTCGTCCCACCTCGCCATACAAGTCATCGAAATCTGCCATTGAGAGGAAGCTAAACCGGAATTTCAATGCGGTCAACGGCTAAAAAGCATGATTGTATGGCAAACATGTTTATGCTATTTACGGTTTGACAAAAGAAGAAATCGCGCTCAGCATAGTGAGCAAGCTGCGGTTATGATGACCGACCGTTGGCTGGCCAGATCAGCCCTCTTGTCGAAGGTGGCCAGATTTTATGAGCGTCTCTCCTCCGCTCCGGAAATTGCAATTCGTCCTGGCTGTCGCGCGTGAGCTGCATTTCCGCAAAGCTGCTGAGCGCCTCCACATCTCTCAACCCTCGATGAGCCGGCAAATTCGAGAGTTTGAAGAAGAGATCGGATTTGAGATCTTTCATCGAGATCACCACTTTGTAAAACCCACCGAGGCCGGTCATTCCTTCATTGCCGGCATCGACGAGATGATCACGCGATTGAATGCCGACTTCCAGCTGGCAAGAGATACTGCTCGCAACATTGCCCGACGCAGCTCTGCTTCGTTCATCATTGGCCACTCCCCGTTTGTACCGGCCGCCTTTCGCCGGGAGATACGATCTGTCCAGAGGCGAAAATTTGCGTACCTGAAGCTTCAGTTCCGCACTGTGTTTGCTTCTGAGCTGGTTGATTCGATAAGTAGCGGGACGTTCCATGCGGGTATAACCTTCGCACCGTTCGAAAGCACCAGCCTTGAACAGATATCAATCGGTTCGGATCGACTATGCGCGGTCACACCGCAAAATAGCTTATTGACAGGTAATCCTGCCGGCGTACTCACGGATCTGCGGTTGCATCCTCTGATCGTCGCCAGTTCCGAACGCAGGCATCCGATCCTTTATCAACAACTGATCGAAGAGTGTGCGACGGCCGGTTTCAAGCCGATCATCGCTGAGGAGGTAACCTCCCCGCAAGAGGCTTTTGACCTGGTTTTAGATGGCGTAGGAGTCGCCATCCTCCCTTTCGGTGCCTGCGCGGAAGCACCTTCCGAGCTTCAATACTTCCCCATCAATGGATTGGAGCCCTTGCCGCTAATTTTCATGTATCGGCGCGAGGATCTCCATCGTGCAGAGATCCTGAGTGAGCTCGCTGACCTGCTGCGAGAAAAACGTTTGGAGTATGCGAGTTAACTATTGTTCCCTTGAGTGCCAGAGGATTACTGAGAACTCCACCGGATTACCATGACTGCCTTGTTGATGCCCTGGAGGCATCAACATTGACGTAAAAGGTCTTGGACAGGAAATAAAAACGGGGGCATGCTCTCGGACATGACCTGATGTTTTCAGGTCGAGATCAGGAGGAACCCATGAAAGTCTCGACCCGACGGCCGAGGTGGTTTCGAGCCTCACCGGCTTCAATGGCTGTCATTGCTTGTCTTCTCTTGCCGATCGCCGCGCACGCCCAGGCGGCTGGCTCACCGTTCGATACTGGCTTCACGGCGATGCAGAACCTGTTCACCGGAACGATAGCGAAAGTCGCAAGTCTGATCGCTATCGTCATCGGTGGTTACGGCTTTGCGCACGGTGAGCCGGGAGCGAAGAAAGCGCTCGCAGGCGTGGCAGCAGGAACCGGGATCGCGGTGCTTGCCGTCAATGTCCTTTCGTGGCTCTGGGGAGTTTAAGAGAGAGCTTTCCAGTTCGTTCAACCCGCTCACCTGATGAGGGCGAACATGGCAGACGTAAAAACAAACCGCAAGCGAACCAATCGCGTATTCAAAAGCCTGCACAAGCCTCTCACCTACCTGGGTGTCGAGCGCACTCTCTTTTACCTGGTCTGCGTGAGTGCAGTCGGCGCCTTCAATCTCTTCAATTCCATCCTGGCCGGGATCGCTGTATTCATCGGTGGATTTGCCTTCGGGCATTGGGTGACTACGAGCGACCCGGCATTTCTTCGCATCCTGGCGAAAGCCGAGCGTTACAAGACTCGCTACGATGCAGCCAAACAGAGCATTCCCATGGTTGAGGTGCGCTGATGCTGAATATCGCCCGAGTCCTGAAACCCTGGAAAGAGGCTGCCTCGCTCAATTCCCAGATCAATCTGTATGGATTCTGGGACGCGACGACGTTTCTGACCAAGAGCGGCGACCTGGGTATAGTTCTTCGTGTCGGCGGTGTCGACTACGAGTCCTTGGACAGCGGAGAACAGGAGTACGCCGTGAAGCGGCTGGAGTCAGCACTCAAAACCTTCGGCCCAGCTTTCCACGTCTATCAATATCTTTTCAAGCACAACCGACCCGACATTCCCTTCGCAGAATATGACGATCCGGTCGTGCAAACAGCTGCAGACCAGCGCCGGCAATTCTTCGAGGCGAAGCGCGATCATCTTTACACCGTCGAGATCTACTATTCGATTCTGCTCGAAGGCGTACGGTCAAAGACAGGCATTGGCGCAGGAATCGCGCGTCTCTTCACAGATCCTGCCGGCGGATTTTCAGAACTGTGTTCTCAGTTCTCGAACAAGAGAATGAAAGCTTTGTTGCGTTCGCAACTTGAACGAGATTGCGCCATGCTTCATCAGCGCGTGCAAGCCTTCATGCGTCAGCTGGGTGATTTTCTCACAATTGAGCTGCTGGATCAGACTGGTCAACTGCAGTTCTTCCGTAGGCTCTTAAACTTTGACGATTGGCGCATCGCCGGGAAGCCCAAGTCGACGCGGTTTCTCGATTATCAGGTGGCGAACTCTGACATCGAGGCAGAGCGCGACCATCTTCGGGTTGGCGACCATGTTGTCCGTGTTCTGACGATGAAGGAAGCCATCGCTGAGACACGGCCGTTGGTTCTGGATGCGCTACTCAAGATTCCCGCAAACTTTCATGTGGTCACGGAATGGGTGCCTGTTTCGCATGGTAAGGCGCGCAAAGAGGTCACCAAGCGTCGTCGGCATTTCAACATCTCGAAAAC
>JABDHA010000085.1 GCA_013285705.1 Acidobacteriota bacterium | reverse complement strand
AGAGATGGCTCGCGCTTCGCGCTCAAACCGCCGTTTCAGATCAGGATCGAACGAAAGATGAGTTGAAAGAATTTTGACCGCGACGTCGCGGCCGAGGCGCGTGTCCCGTGCGCGATACACCTCCCCCATTCCACCCGCACCGACCGCTGCGAGGACCTCGTACGGGCCAAGTCTAGTGCCTGAGGTCAGCGGCATGGTATTGGTGTGGATTCCGGCCTTTGTAGGAAAATCAAAAGGGGGCTTTTTGAGGAAGCTGCCGGCGCGCTCATCTTCCATCAATAGCTGTTCGACCTGGTGCTTCAATTCCGGCTCATCCTTGCACGCGGCATCGAGAAACGCACGCCTCGCCTCGGGCGCCATATCCAGGGCGTCGCCGAACAACTTCTCAACGGACTGCTTTTGCTGGCCCATCTTTGCCCATCCGATAGCAGCAGACGAATTGTCCTGCCCATCATTCCACCAGCACCGACCGGTGTGAGCATCTCGTACGGACCAAGTCTAGAGCCTGTGGTCAAGGCATGGTATGGGCATTGATCATATCGCTCGGCTCAAATGCGTGGAGGCGAAAGAACGCCGTCTCGCCCAGCCATCTGCCGAGCGGCGTCCAGGTAACCTGATAACGCCGGATGAAAAGTCGGATTGACTGCTCTCTGAAGTTCTGTCGGCATCCGATATACCGTTCCGTCGTCTGCACCGACGCGTGACCAAGCAAAATTGAATCTGCTCAAGTTCACCTCCCGCTGAATGGCGAGACGAGCGCAAGTGCATCGAAGCTCGTGAGGTGCCAGATGTTCAAACCCGATTCGCGTGGCATAACGTTTCACGGCACACCAGACCGCGTCGGTTGTCACTCCAACATCCTGCCAAGCACCACTTTTCGAAACTCGCCTGAATACTTTACCGCCAGCCACTCCCAAGCCCCAGAGCCAAGCGTCAATCAGAGCTCTACACCAGACCGGCACAGGCACCGTTCGCAGTCGCCCGCCCTTTCCCACCATATCGACGATTACCCAGTGGTTTTCTCTCGATTGCAGTTGATCTACTCTCAGGTTCACAGCTTCCGAGCGTCGCAGACCACATCCGATCAGCAGTCCAAGCACAGCACCGTCTCTCCTGTCGCGTAAGGTGCTTTGATGGATTGCGCTCAATAGCTCTTGCGCCTGATCGCCAGTCAGCCAATTTCCAATCCTCCGGCCAAGCCGCTTGACTCCTTTAACTCGTCGGACTCCGATTGCCAGTTCTGGGCTCAACCAACCGCTCTCAGCAGCCTCATCGGCCAAACGCCGGATCGCCGAGAGATGAAGGTTGATCGTAGCAGCTGATAGGGAAAGTCCCTCAAGGAACGAGCGATACCACAACACGACGGACCGGTTAAACCCCAGTCGAGGTTCGGAGTAATACCAAGCAATGAACCCTTCAAAGGCATGCTTGTAGCTGCGACGAGAATGAGCGGACGTAGCGTGCTGAGAGCCGCCGCCTTCGACTGTTCAAGTTCAGGAACCATGAGGCTCGCAGAATGACTGGCAGGCTTGCGTTGCTGTTTTTGGGAAGACCATAGGAGGCGGCTCCTTCCACCGTCTTCAGAGTCTCGTTTGGATGGAAGGCTCAGCACAAATTGGCATATCACTGCTCGATGTGGACTACCTTAATCATCGCGTGAATTGGTTTCTGTCATAGCTTGTTCACTAAAGGCATAGACGAAACAAGTATAGGGAGATTGTCAAGACGGACTTCACCATTGTCCGAGGCTGGCGATGCCCTGTTCGGTTCGATCGAGACCGGTCTGAGCTCGGAAGGTTCGCGCTGAACGACCATGATCAGTTGACCTTCTATTACGACTTGCAGGACGGACGTTCGGGCGTTGCGATCGCCTCTTTTCACAAAGGAGGAAAGGAAGACTGTGAGAGCGAGCGATAGAGGATGTCGAACACCCTTGTCGTCTTTTGCCTGCCAGTTCCGATATCTCAAGCAGGAGGCATCCCCGGCAATGAAACCCAGAGTATTGGCCAGCGCCTGCTCTGACGAAAGATGAGTGAGCGCGATGTCGAACACCCAACGCACGACTCGATATTCGTCTTTGTCTCTGAAAGACGTCGTCTGTCTGTGTGCCGGACCTGACCATGATGAGGCGTGGGAGGAGTTCCTTTCCCGGGTCGGAAAGCCGATCCGTCTCATCGTTATGCACACAGCTTCTCTGTGGGGCGAGCGTTCCAGGTCCGTGGTGGAGGACCTGATCCAGATGACCTACCTCAAACTCTGGGCAGGAGGCCGTCACCTCCTGCGAGACTTTGCCGTCGAGCGTCCCGAAGCAATTCTTGGATATTTAAAGAGAACTGCCGCCAATGCCACGCACGACTATTTCAAGCATGACCGCAGTCAATTATCCGGTGGCGATAGACTCCATGTTTCCACCAGTGATGTAGACCCCGAGGCAGGGGAAGAATCTCATGGGAGCCAGGACAAAATCGCCTGGGGCATCTTACTAAATGAGATCGATGAACACCTGAAACGCTGCCTGACCGGAGACGACCAGGAACGCGACCGCACGATCTTTTGGCTTTACTTCCGGCAAGGGATGAGCACCAAAGAAATCGCCTCGCTGCCGTCAATTGGGCTGGGCGTCAAGGGAGTCGGGAGTGTCATCGAACGACTGAAGCATCTGATTCGGAACCAGATCCTCGGGATCCATACGGATTCCGTGGATGAAGAGGGATAAAGCCGAAAAGCAAATTCCCTCGGGAAATCGTATTCGCTATATAGGGGTGTCGGGATTTGGAGCGTCTACTGAATAGGCATATCGATAGCAGAGAACTCAATGCTCTCGTTCCCTCGCCTTCCGAGAAGAGGCTGCAGCGCCTTTCTCCGGATGCCATTCGTGAGGCCGATTGTCACGTGCTTTCCTGCGCGGACTGCAGCCTGAAAGTGTCGAAGTACCGGCAACTGGTGCATCGATTTCCGAATGCGGTCGTCCCGGAAGCAGAACCGAGGAAAGCCAACTGTCCCAAGGATGAAGATGTTGACTGGCATCAAGTGGCCGCCGGACTGTGGCCAGAGCTGAAGACCAGGCAGTTGATCATGCATGCCGCATTCTGCGGCCACTGCGGGCCACTGCTTCGAGCCGCTGTGTCTAGGGGCGATAAGACGGGATTGGCTCCACGCGCGCGGCCTTCGCGCCGTTGGCAGCTCATGAGGTGGTTGTCTCCGGCAATGGCCCTCCTAGTGATCGTCGGAGTGCTATATACGATTCGGCCGTCACCTCGGACGCTCATCTCCGGGCCGAAGTTTGCTGAATTCGCCGTGAATACCCACAGGCAGCACATACAGGGACGCCTGACGCTGGATGTGCTCTCGGGCTCGCAGCAGGTGCTGAATGAATGGTTCAAATCGAATCTGCAGTTTTCCTTGGCACTGCCGGCGTCGCCCGAGGTCCCTGGCGAGCAGCGACCTTACCGTCCGGAGGGCGCGCGGCTGGTGCAGCTGGGCAGCAAGACCGCTGCCTATATCGCCTATCAAGGGCCGGGCGCCGCAAGCCTGATGGTGACACCCGATTCGGTGGCCGTCGCTTCAGGAGGAGTCGAGGCCAATTTCTCGAAGGTGAGTTTTCACTATGCGATGGTCGATGGCTACAAGGTTGTTACCTGGTCGGCACACGGGCTGACCTACGCGCTAGTTTCCGAGGAAGGAAATCGCACGCAGCGATCCTGCATGGTTTGCCATTCCGCTATGAGAGACCGTGATCTGAGTCAAACACCCACTCCTTTACGGGCTCAGAGAAATGCGATTGAACCCGTCGTGCAATAACTGCTTCTACGCATAGACAATCCCCGAGCCCACGTGGTAGCGGCAGAGAGAACCGCATGCCGAGCTTTGAGCCAGAGTTCGGAATCGCACTGAATTCAGGGCCCAACAAATTGGAAATGGAGTAGATGAATGAAGATCCTAAGTTCCTGTGTGCTTTTACCATTCGTATTGTCTTTTGCCTCGATGGCCGTAGGCGAAGACAATCGTTCTGCTGCGGAGCCGGCGAGGTTCGTCACTTTAAAGCAGAGCGATGGAACCGAATTCCGTGCCTTTGTCGCTGGACCCGCAAACGCCAAGGCCGCTGTCTTAGTCGTTCACGATTATTTCGGCATCTCAGATGCCGCGAAACAATCCGTGGAACGCCTCGGGACTCTTGGATACCGCTCGGGCGCCGTCGACCTTTATGGAGGGAAATCCGCGACCAGCCATGAGGAGGCCGTGCAACTGATGCAGGCCTTAGACCGAAAGGCAACGGATAAGCTTCTGCAGGCTGGACTCGATTATCTGAAGCAAACCGGTAGGAAGGTGGCGACCATCGGATTTAGCATGGGCGGACTGGAATCGCTCAATGCAAATTTGAACGACCCAGAAGCGGTGAGCGCAACGGCGATGATTTACGGGTCCGGCTTTGACAAGATCGATACGAACAGGCTCGAGCGACTCAGGAGTCCTGTTCTGGCGATCACGGGGGACGAAGATACTGGCGCCATGCAGGCAGCAATCAATTTTCTCTCGAGCATGAAAGAGGCTCAACGACCGTACGAGATGCTCATTTATCCCGGCGCGGACCACGGTTACGCGCAACCACTTTTCAATAAAGGAAGGAATTACAACCCGGAGGCCGTCGACACCACCTGGGTGCTCGTCGAAATTTTCTCGACAGTCATTTGAAGCGCTGATGTTGAGGTAGTTCGGAGAAATTTGCGATGTCATCAATGGATTGATCTTCTGCTCTGAGCAGGGGCAACCACTTCCAGCAGCGATCCTGAAGGCATTACTTTCGACACCGCGAACAAATCTGCTTCGACGAAAAAGCAAACTCTCTCGGGAACTCGTGATGTCCAGTAGGGCAACTTACCTCTCCCAGGCAACCGTTAAACCAAACGGACACATATAGCCAGCTGGGCCGCATGCAGGAGTGCGGCAAACGGCCTTGCTGGACGTGTGTCTCGGACAACCTCAACTGGAACGATCACACAACATTGGAGAATCAATGAGCTTCAAATTTGGTCAACAGACAAAAAAGACTGCGCGAGTTCGAAACATGTTCGTAGCCGCTCTCGCGTTTGGATGTGCATTTGCCACGGTCACACAGGCGCAGAGAGTCACGCCTCCTGTCACTCCGGACTTGATCACGCCACCGGATGGCAGCGCTGCATTCTTGTTGGGCCGAGGCGTAGGGACTCAGGGCTATGTTTGCCTGCCCACGAGCCCGGGAGCTTCTACGACTTCCTGGACTGTGAATAACGCTCGCCCCGAAGCCACCCTCTTTACCAAACTCTTCGGACAGGACGTGGAGATTATTACGCACTTCCTGAGCCCCAACGAAGACCCCGACGCCCCGAAACCCGTAGCCTTCGGTGATGCGACGTGGCAGAATTCCCTCGATAGCAGCAAGGTGTGGGCACAAAAGGTGAATGCGATTCCAGCCGGCTCTGACCCGAGTTGCCCGCATTCCGGCGCGATCGCCTGCCTCTTATTGCAGACGGTCGGGACGAAAAACGGCCCGACAGGCGGTAACTTCATGACCCAGACTTCCTTCATCCAGCGCCTGAATACTCAGGGCGGATCTGCTCCAGCTACCGGTTGCTCGACCTTCAGCGATGTGGGTAAGCAAGCGCTCGTACCCTACTCCGCCGATTACTACTTCTTCCGCTCGGTCCAATAAACGCTCTCTCCCTTCGTGTTGCTGAAAAACCGGGATTTGCCCGCGAAGGCACTAGCGCTGGTGCCCTTCGCGTGCCCCCGCCAGTCAAGGGTGCCACTCAAGAAAACGCCCAGGTCCACGTTCGCCCCTCTGTTGAGCTAGTCTGGAATGCTGATCAGGAATGATTGCATGAAGGGAGGTCCAGAATGGCGCAGACATCAAAGGATTCCCAGCCAACCACTTTTAATCAGCCTAGTCGAAGATCATTTCTTGAGGGAGGAGCGTTGCTCCTGCTCGGTGGCGCTGGACACCTTGCATTCGCCGGCGACGCATTGCCGCCGGAGAGACTATTCAGCATCGAACGCATATCGAAACACGTGTACGCGGCCATTGCTCAAACCACGCCGGTGGTCAATGGAAATTCCGCAATCATTGTGACGCAGGAAGGCCTAGTCGTCGTTGATTCGCAATCATGGCCAGGTGCCGCGCATTCTCTCTACGGTCAGTTCAAACAAGAGGTCGCGGCGCTTCCCGTGCGTTACTTGATCAATACCCATCATCATCTCGATCACGCACATGGCAACGCGGCTTATACCGAAATGTTCGGTTCGCGAATGGACGTCGTTTCAACTGACTTCAGTCGTGCTGCCCTGGAGCAGGCAACGCGCTGGTTTAACGGTTTTCTGCAGGGCAGACCTGTGCCCTCCGCACAACTTCAGGTTCCGAATCAGGAGCGGTACTATCAGTTCGTCCAGGGGTACATCGGCGGTTTGAAGGACCAGCTGCCCACACTCGAATCTCAAGCTGCTCACCTAGACGGTACCAGGAGGGCAGCTGCGGAGAGCCGCGTAGAGAGCCTTCGCTCCTATTTTGTGGAAATGTCCAGATTCGCTCCGACTCTCCCAAACATCACCTGCGATCGCGAGGTTACGTTGTACTGCGGCGATGTCACGGTAGAGGTGCGTTATCTCGGTCGCGGGCATACGGCCGGTGACGCGGTCGTATTTGTCCCAGAGGACCGGGTTGTTGATACTGGCGACCTGGTGCACGGACTTGAGCCGCTGTTGTTTGAGGCATATCCGGACGAATGGCCGGCTACGCTGGACAGAGTGTCAGAACTGGAGTTCGACATCATTGTGCCGGGCCATGGCCCGGTACAGCACGGACGAACGACGTTGAATCTCTTCAGGGACTACCTGACGGAACTGAATCAGCTTGTAAAGGAAGGCCTATCTGCAGGCAAGAGTCTGTCAACGTTGCAGGCCGAATTGGTCCCTGGACGTTTTCACTCTCTCCAGCAGCGAGATTACGGGCAAGCTCTTCAGAGAAACCGCGAAGCGCTGTTAGGTCTTCCATCTGGACAACCGCTAGGCCCAGTGGTCAGTCAGGGCGTTGAACAAGTCTATTACTACTACGTCGGGAAGTGACTAAGATCAGCGCTGCGCTCGACCTTCAGGAGACCGTCCAATCTGCTGTAATCAGTCTCGCCCGGAGCCCCTTCTTTTTCCCCGCCTGCATCCCATGTGGGAGGGAATTTCTCGAAGGGAGTCCTCCAATGGGTAGTGTCGCTCTTTTGCAATCGCTAAAAGAAAGCATTTCTGGCCAGGCTAACGTTAAGGCTATCTATGGCGACCCCATCTCAGCACAGGGAAAGACGGTTATCCCGGTGGCAAAACTTATATATGGATACGGGGCGGGAGCGGGTAGCGGCGGCGTAATGGATTCGAGCACGCGGGGTGAAGGCGGCGGCGGTGGCGGCGGCGTGTGCGCTATTCCTGTGGGAGTGATCGAGGTCAGCGATCAGCAGACCCGCTTCATACCGATCACTAACCGAAAGAGACTGCTCGGCGCTGTCTTGGCGGGAATCTTTCTGGGCATCTCGTTGAGTTGGCGCAGACGGCGACACTGACCCTTTGCCCGCCGCACATTGCACAGTGTGGGCTCAAAACAACGCAGCGAACCCATGCCTTTCTTTCCGGGCGGTTTTGCATGCCGACGTTTCATAAGAAAACCTGCGCTAAGGTGATTTTCTATTTCTGTATGAGGTTGTTGGTTGGGGGCGTGCTCGCCAGAGGGTGTTCAAGTCCATGCTCCCTGCGCGACGAGCCTGACACCTCCACTGGAAATTTCGGGAGTACATGGCTGGTTTTTAAATCCACACCTTTTGAAACGGGCAGGATTTTACCTGACTAGACTCTGAGTGCGGGAGCTCGCTGAATGCTCGAAGGGTTACCTAACGCTCAATGGCTGTAGGTTGGTTGCCAATACAGGATAGGTCCTCGGAAACGCCCTGGTGTCCATTGATCCAATGGCGTTGAGTGTCACATGTTTGGATGTATAAGTCGCAGCGATGAGGAGTGCTTGGTGTACAAGTACCAAAGTGTAACGAAGGTTCCGGTACACTCAGGGCTGCGCCCTTCTGGCACTAGCAGTCCTTCTTGACGCGCAGCACGGCCGGACCAGGAATTGCCGCCCCACTTCAACGGAGTTGACCTCTTATGCGCAAGATCATTTCGATATCCGTTTCCCTCGTTTTACTCTCCCCCTTCGCTTTGCCTCAAGCCACCAAAACGCCGCTCAGTACGCGGGGACCGAGTGTCGCCACAGGCAGCCAGGGCGTGGTTGTTTCCGGTAGGCCTGCCGCAACTGCGGCCGGCATCAAGATTCTGCAACAGGGCGGAAACGCCGCCGATGCAGGCGCCGCCACTCTTCTGGCACTGTCCGTAACCTATGTAGGCGCCTTCTGCGTAGGAGGAGAAGTTCCCATTCTGGTTTACAGCGCCGACCAGAAAAACGTGAAGCTGCTGGAGGGACAAGGGGAAGCCCCGCGCGACCCCAAAGCCATCGCCTGGTACATGGAACACGGAATCCCGGACGGTGACGTCAAGGCAGCCGCCGTGCCTGGCACCATAGATGCGATCGTCACCCTCCTGAAACTTTATGGAACCAAAAGCTTCGAGGAGGTCGTGCAGCCGACGCTGGCCATTCTGGACGCCGGCGGCCCCACTTGGTATATCGATACCGGCAGCGGGAAAAGAATCGAAACCGGCGTGAACTGGCAGGCGGATATGGCGGTGACCTTTCGCAAGCTGGTGGAATCCGAAAAGGCTGCGAAAGGTACACGAGAGCAGAAACTGCAAGCCGTGTCGGACCGCTTCTATCGTGGCGACATCGCTGCGGCTCTCGAAGCGTGGTACATCGAGAAGGGCGGTTTCCTTCGCAAGTCGGATCTGTCCGCGCACAAAACTCCCGTGGTGGATCCGCTTAAAACCACCTACCGCGGTTACACGGTCTATAAGGCCGGTCCGCTGACGCAGGGACCTTATCTTTCAGAGACGCTGCGCCTGTTGGAAGGCTTCGACCTGAAGAAGCTAGGCTTCAATTCGGCGGACTATATCCACACGGTGATTGAAGCGGAGAAACTGGCGCTGGCGGATCGCGATGAGTATTACGGCGATCCGAATTTTGTGAAGGTGCCCATGCAGCAGTTGCTTTCCGATCAGTACACTGAAATGCGGCGCAAGCTGATTGATCCGAAAACGGCATCTCTCGAGCTCCGGCCAGGCGACCCATACAATATGAAACCGACCAAGCCGCCCACCATCACTGGCCCCTGGCATGGCGGAACCACTGTCATGTGCGTGACGGATAAGTTTGGGAACGTCATCGCGGCCACTCCCAGCGGCCTGTCGAGCACAGCGGGCGTGGCCGGACGCACGGGCATTATCCACGGAAGCCGGCTCAGCAGCCTGAACACATTTGCGGGAACTCCCGACGTCATCCAGCCCGGCAAGCGGCCGCGAATCACGCTGAGTCCCACGCTGCTTTTCCGTGACAATGATAACCAACCCGTGATGGCGATCTCGGTAGCGGGCGGCGACCAGCAGGATCAGGCAGCCATCCAGATCATCCTCAACTACGTTGAGTTCGGCATGAGTCCCGAGGAGGCGTTTAAGGCGCCGCGCTTCTCCACCGAGCATTTCATCAGCTCCTTCGGTCAGGACCGTGCCAGATTGGGCAGCCTCTCCGTGCCCAACACCCTCCCCGAAGCGGTGCAGGCCAACTTGAGGGCTCGCGGCCACTTAGTTACCGTCAACCGCGGCGGAGTCGGCGGAGTGGCGCTGATCGGCATTGACCCCAAGACCAAGCAGGCCACCGCCGTGGGTCCGGCTGCTGGAAAAATGGAATAGATCCCCCGTACCATGACCGGGGTAAAAGCTGAGTAAGGCGACGTCTCTACTCAACCCTTATGAATCGTAGGCAGCCGCGTTGAGAGCGTTGAAATGTGAAAGCATACTGCCGCATCGAGTGCGTCTGCGGCAATGTTTCAGAACGCAAGGAACTGCCCAGAAGTGTAGTATCAAGAGCCAGATGTCCGGAAGTGACAATTCTAGACGAGACTAAATCAGCGTGTATGCAGGGTCTTTGAGGTGTCGCGCAAAGGTGTCCGATCAAAAACAAATCTGGCGCCTCGTGCTCCCGATCGCGCTTCTCGCGCTGGTGATCGGGACGACGTTCGGAGAAGTCTGGCACCGTCACATCAATTCTTCCGCAGAGACATGCCCGATCTGCCATCTGAGTCATCAGGCCATCGAACCGCCGGTGGCGAGCGCTGGTGCGCACATCCTGTTTCCTACCGGCCCTGGGCCGGAACCTCAACACTATAGCTTCACCCCGAGTCCCGCCGCGCGGCACATTCCTGCACGCGCTCCTCCCGCATAGCCGCTGCGTCGTTACCGTGCCGCTCGAGGCACGCCATTTTTTTTACCGCCCTCCTTAAGAAGGCTGACTGCCCATGCGTTTACAACGTTTGCATTTTCCAATTGTGCTAATCGCAGTGTTTATCGCCGGTGTCGCAGGTGCGCAATCCCCGCCTGCACAGAGCCCGTCGCCCCCACAAGCACAGACACTTGCCCAGAAACCGGGAGCGGTGACCATTTCGCTCGACGACGCCATTCAGATGGCACTCCGGCACAACCACAACCTGCTGGCTGCGCGCACCACGATACAGCAGAGTGAGGCGGAAGAAACCACGGCGAATCTGCGTCCAAACCCCGTGATTTTAGGCGATGCGCAGTTCCTGCCGATTTTCTCGCCAAGTGAGTTCAGCGCGGATTACATCGACAACACGGCACAGTTCGACCTGGGTGTCAGCTATCTATTTGAGCGAGGTAAGAAGCGACAACACCGACTGCAGGCGGCCAAAGACCAGACGGCCGTGACGCGGTCGCAGGTCGACGACAATGAGCGCAGTCTGACCTTCAGCGTTGCCTCGCAGTTCATTAACGTCGAACTTGCCGAATCGACGCTTGAGCTGGCTACCCAGGATCTGAAGAGCTTCCAGAACACGGTGGACATCGGCGAAGCGCGTTACAAGGCGGGCGATATCGGCGAGGGCGATCTCCTGAAGATCAAGCTGCAGATGCTTCAGTTTCAGACGGACGTGTCCGCAGCGCGCCTGGCCCAGGTTCAAGGGCTCTCGGATCTGCGGCAGCTGCTTGGTTATGAATCGATCACCCCGGACTACGACGTAGCCGGGGCGTTCGATTATCAGCCCGTCAAGGGCAATCTGGAAGACTTTCAGGCAAGAGCCCTGCAGACAAGGCCGGACTTGCGGGCGGCAGAGCAGGGGGTGACTGCCGCGAACAGCCAACACGAACTACAAAAGGCCATCGGCAAGCGAGACGTGACTGCTCAAGCCAGCTACTCGCACGTCAGTTATTCGAATAGCATTTCCCTGTTCGGGCAAATCCAGCTGCCGGTTTTCGATCGCAACCAGGGGGAAATTGCGCGTGCCGGCTTCGCCATCACGCAGGCCCAGGAGCAGGAGAAATTCGCGAATGGGCAGGTGCTGACGGATGTGAGAGACGCGTTTGAAAACTTGCGCACCAACGATCAGATCGTGGGCCTCTATCGCTCGGGTTATCTCGATGAGGCGCAGCAGTCCCGCGACATCAGCGAGTACGCCTACCGGCGCGGTGCAGCGAGCCTGCTTGATTTTCTTGACGCCGAGCGCAGCTATCGGGCCACGCAGCTTGCCTATCGCCAGGCGCTCGCTTCGTACCTGCTCGGACTTGAACAGCTTCGCGAAGCTGTAGGAACCAGGAGCTTGCCATGACAACTACGCCGACTACGCGCCGCAGCTACGGACTTCAAAGTGCCATGGCGCTCTCTTTCGTATTTGTACTCGCGGGCTGCAATGCAAATAGTGGCGGGCGAGCGAACGAGATGACGTCCTATTCCGCGAAGGCCTCAACGTCTACGACGGCCCAGCTCTTCACCATTCCGCAGGACCAGATGTCTCACGTGCAGGTGGTCACCGTTCGGCCCACTGTGTTGACGCGCACGCTCCGGCTTACGGGCGCCGTGGCATACAACGCTTTCAAGACCACGCCGGTGATCACTCAAGTCGGCGGACCCGTCAGCCGGATCCTGGTGGTGCCCGGAGAGCGGGTGAAGGCAGGCCAGCCAATGCTGGACGTGAGCAGCCCCGATTACTCGCAGTTGCTGGATGCTTATTTGAAGGCGGCGGATTCATTCCGCCTTGCAGACAAAAACTACGTCCGCGCACAGGACCTCTACCAGCACCACGCCATCGCCGAGCGCGACCTGGAGCAGGCCGAATCGGACCGCAACCAGGCCCAGGCGGACCTGAACGCTGCCGACCAGGGAATGAGAATTCTCGGGATCAAGAATCCGGCAGATCTGGCGAAGGCCCCTGCTTCGGCGCAAATTCCCGTACTAGCTCCCATCGGCGGCGAAGTCGTCGAGCGTCTCGTCTCGCCCGGTCAGGTGGTGCAAGCCGGCCAAACGCAGGCCTTTACGATTTCAGATCTGAGCACGGTGTGGGTTCTTGCAAACGTGTATCAAGCGGACCTCGCCTCTATTCGCAGCGGAGATGATGTTGTCGTGCAGACGGATGCGTATCCCGGTAATTTTCACGGGAGGATTTCTTATGTCTCGCCAGCTCTCGACCCAAACACGAGAACTCTGCAGGCTCGCATCATCGTGGACAATGCAGAGGAGAAATTGAAAAGGGATATGTATTGCACGGTCACCGTAACCGCGGGCACCATCTCGAACGCCGTCGCCGTGCCCGACGCATCGGTTTTGCGTGATGACAACAATCAGCCGTTCGTGTATGTCGCCATTGGCGCAAATCAGTTTGGCAGGCGCGATGTGGAGATCGGTCAAAGCCAGAATGGGCAGACGCAAATTGTAAAGGGCATTTCCGTTGGAGAGAGGGTTGTGGGCGATGGCAGCTTGTTTCTTCAGTTTGCCAATTCGCTACAACACTGAGGAGGCGGCTTCGAATGATTCATCACGTCGTCCAGTTTGCGCTGCGGCAACGGCTATTGATCCTGCTGTTGGTTGTATTCATCGCCGTCGGTGGAGCGATCTCGTTTCAGCACATGCCTGTGGATGCCTACCCCGATCTTTCTCCGCCAATGGTGGAAGTCATCACCCAATGGCCGGGGCATGCAGCCGAGGAAATCGAGCGCCTCGTGACTGTCCCGACGGAAGTGGAAATGAACGGCGTCCCGAAGATGGCCGTGATGCGCTCGATCTCTCTGTATGGACTTTCGGATGTCATCATGACATTTGACGAAGGCACCGATGACTATTTTGCGCGCCAGGTAGTCTTCCAGCGCTTGAGCGAGGTGACTTACCCAACCGGCGTGACGCCCACGCTCTCGCCGCTCGCGAGTCCATCGGGGCTCGTCTATCGATACGTCATACAGAGCCCTGATCGCACGCCGCAGGAGTTGAAGGTATACGAAGACTGGATTATCGAGCGCGAATATAAGCAGGTGCCGGGTGTCGCGGACGATTCCGGCTTCGGGGGCACCGTGATGCAGTACCAGGTGCTTTTGGACCCGGCAAGACTCTACGCGTACCACATCACGGTGCCGACCGTGCTACAGCAACTGTCTGTCAATAACTCCAATGCCGGAGGCGGATTTTATTCGCAAGGCGGCCAGTTCTACTACGTGCGTGGTCTCGGGCTGATTCGCGATACCTCAGACATTGGCGACGTCATCGTCGGCGCGCAAAATGGGGTGCCGGTGCGTGTCCGCGACATTGGCGACGTGACTATTGGGAACGCTCCACGCCTGGGCGAGTTTGGCTTCAACAAAACGGATGACGCGGTCGAAGGCGTCATCATGATGCGACGTGGCGAGCAGACACAGAATGTGCTGAAGGGCGTGGAAGAAAAGACCCGGCAGCTCAATGAACATATTCTGCCAGCTGACATCAAAGTGCAGCCTTATTACGACCGCAGCGATCTGGTGCAACTCACCATCGACACGGTTGAACATAACATGCTGCTGGGGATGATTCTTGTCTTCATCGTTCTGATGTGCTTCCTTGTGAGCGTTCGCGCCGCGGTCATTGTCGCGCTCACCATTCCGCTGGCGCTGCTCTTCTCTTTCGTCTTTCTGCATGCGCGAGGCGTCGCTGCGAACCTGCTTTCGATTGGCGCCATCGACTTCGGAATTCTCATCGACGGCACGCTGGTGATGGTCGAGAACATCTTCCGCGAACTGGGCGCGCGCGAAGGCCAGAGTTACGATCTCCAAAAAGTGATACTCGCGGCAGCGAAGGACGTCGATCGTCCAATCTTCTATTCCGTCGCGGTCATTATTGCCGGCTATCTACCGATCTACGCGCTCAGCGGGCCTTCAGGAAAATTATTCAGGCCGATGGCGGACACGGTGGCCATCGCACTCGTCGGCGCCCTGATCCTGACCCTCACCTTCGTTCCCGTCATGTGCGCGTACTGGTTCAAAAAGGGCGTGCACGAGCGCGTCAATAAGCCCTTCGAATGGGTGCGTAGGAAGTATGCCGAAGAGCTTGAGTGGTGCCTCGACCATCCGAAGGTCACCATGCTTGTGGCTACCCTGATCTTCGCTGCCACACTCCTGCTCATCCCGTTCATCGGCGGAGAGTTCATGCCTCATCTCGACGAAGGCGCGCTATGGGTGCGGGCGACCATGCCATACACAGTTTCGTTCGAGGAAGCGAGCAAGTTCTCACCGCAGGTTCGCGCCATCCTGATGAAGTATCCGATGGTCACCGATGTTGGCTCCGAGCTTGGCCGTCCGGACGATGGCACAGATCCCACGGGATTCTTCAATGACGAGTTCTACGTGGGCTTGAGGCCTTACAACGATGCTTCGTGGAAGACGAGTGCGATTCACAACAAGGCCGAATTGACCGAGGACATTCAGCGGCAGCTCAAAGCCTTTCCCGGAGTCATCTTCAATTACACGCAGCCCGCTGAAGACGCGGTTGACGAAGCACTGACCGGACTCAAGAGCGCGCTTGCGGTAAAGATTTATGGCCCTGACCTGAACGTTCTCCAGAGCAAGGCGCTCGAGATCAAGCGCAGGCTCTCGCAGGTGCCCGGATTCACGGAGTTGACCGTGGTGCGCGAGCTCGGCCAGCCCAGCCTGCTGATCGACGTCGATCGCGACAAGATTGCCCGCTATGGCATCAACGTTGCCGACGTAGAGGCGGTGGTGCAGGCGGCCGTGGGCGGCCAGGCGGCTACGCAGGTGATTCAAGGCGAGAAATTATTCGATCTCGTAGTGCGCATGAGGCCGGAATTCCGGGAGAATGCGCAGCAGATCGGCAATCTGCTTGTCGGAACACCGACTGGCCAGCAGATCCCGCTGAGGGAGCTCTCGAATATTCACGAGGCCGGTGGCGCGTCATTCATCTATCGCGAAAATAACTCACGCTACATCGGTGTGCAGTACAGCATCGAGGGCCGCGATCTGCAAAGCGCGGTGCTCGATGGCCAGGAGGCCGTCAAGGATCTTACAAAATCCCTGCCCGTCGGCTATCGGATCGCCTGGGGCGGGGAATACGGCGAATTTCTTGAAGCCAAGCACCAGATGGAATTGATCGGGCCGCTCGCGGTGCTCATCATTTTCATGATTCTGTTTGCACTCTACGGCAACTTTAAATTTCCGGTGACCATTGCTCTCGGCGTCATACTGACCGAGCCGGTGGGCGCCCTGATCGCACTCAAGCTGACGCACACTCCATTCAGCGTTTCGTCAGCGCTGGGCCTGCTTGCGTTGATGGGCGTTTCGGTTGAAACCGCCGTCATCCTTGTCTCCTATATCAATAAGCTGCGTCTTGAAAAGAAAGACATCCGCACCGCCACCCGCGAGGCTTCACTCCTACGGCTACGGCCCATCATGATGACCGCCCTCGTCGCCTGTCTGGGCCTTCTGCCAGCGGCGCTTTCCACCGGCATTGGATCGGACACGCAAAAACCGTTTGCGATCGTCATCGTCGCGGGCTTGATCTCACGGCTCTTTCTCGGATTCTTCGTGAACCCCGTGCTATACGAGATGGTCGCGCGCGACGGGGATGTCTTGCAGGTGTGATCTGGCGGCGCCCTGTCCCACGCCCGCAGGCAGGTTCACCGTCGGAACTAGCGACAAACTGGTACGTGAAGTCGTTGGCGATTTCTCCGAGGTGAACATTCGTCGTGAGCCGACCCCCATCGCTCTCTGTAAGCGCAACCATCGGTGTCGTTTTGCTAATTGCTTGGCACACTCTGTCGTTTATCTAATTATTTGGCGCTTGGTGCCACTTTCGCGGGTGTCATCGGGATTACGGTTATGGTTATTTCCGTGAGGTGGCAGAACCGTTCGGAAGGACTCGCAATTTGCCCTCCATCTCGGCTGGACGAGAGCGCATTGTGCAGTTGTCGCCGACCGAGAGTTCGCTTGAATTGAGGAGTTGACTCAACCGAAAATAGTAACCTTTGCCCAAAAAGGGGCGCGATTCTATTCAATTGCGTGGTATTCCGCTTTGGCCGAAATCAAAATCGGTACGTCTGGATCAGCTGACGCCCATCTACTGAAGAAAGCCTCGTAGGCAGATCGGGTTTTGATCCTGTCCCCGGTCAAAGCATATGCGCGTCCGATCTGGAGTTGCGCGAGAGAGCCCAATGGATCGTTGATTCGCAATCCAGAGTGATCGAGAAGCTTCTGAAACTCCGATAATGCTTCCGATGCATGACCTGCACTGAGAAAGGCTTCGCCCGCACGTAAGCTGAATGCACGCTACCCAATATTGCAGACCAATCCCCCACCAGCGCCATTTCACCCGGAAGGGCGACTTGCAAGAGATCGATAGCTGTTTGTGGGCCCGATTTTTCATGGCGATCACGGCTCGGAGCACGGGTAGATAAAATCGATTGACCACCGTGTCCTCAGGAAAACGGAATTGCAAATCTCTTGATAGCTCCTCGGCCTGAGAGAGATCGCCTGCCATTCCAAGTGCCATCCCAGCCGCGTACTCAATGTCCCTACCTCTCGAGAACTTGAGTGCGGCGGATGCGCGGTCTATCGCTTCCCGCGGATAGCCGATAAGAGCCTGATATACAGCGAACGACGCTTCGTATCCCGCAGCCCGATCAGGCTGTTGGGCTCGAAGCGCAA
>JABDHA010000084.1 GCA_013285705.1 Acidobacteriota bacterium | reverse complement strand
GCGATTGAATGGATCAAGATTCTCACTCTGGGATCGGCCCCGCATGCCGGGCAGTTTCGCCTGCTGCTGGTTCCCGCGCTCGCCGGCCTGTTTGTCGCAGCGCTGGTACAGCTTTTCTTTCCCGGAGCGCGCGGCAGCGGAGTCAACCAGACCAAGGCTGCTTTATACATCTATAACGGTTACATTTCGTTCAAGACCGTTATTGGAAAATTCATCACCTCGGCACTCGCCATCGGCTGTGGCCACTCACTTGGGCCGGAAGACCCATCGCTGCAAATCGGGGCCGGCGTCGCGTCCATGGTCGCGCGGCGGTTAAATCTCTCGAAACAGCGTCTGCGATTGTTCGCACCCATCGGAGCTGCAGCCGGTCTCGCCGCCGCCTTTAACGCGCCCATCTCGGCCATTCTTTTCGTCATTGAAGAGGTCATCGGCAACTGGAGCGCCGCCGTCCTCGGCTCCATCGTCCTCTCAGCGACTTCAAGCGTCGTTGTCGCCCGCTGGTTCTGGGGATCGGAGCCAATGTTCCGCATCCCCTCAGTCACTCTGCGCGACCCGCGCGAGCTGATCGCCTATGCGGTATTGGGCGTTGTGGGCGGATTCTCAGCACTCGTCTTTTCGAAGGCGCTTGCCTCTCTGCGGCCCCGTCTGCGCGCTCTGCCTCATTGGACGCACTATTGCCAGTCCGGCATCGCCGGTCTCTTGGTGGGACTCATCGGATTTCTCGGACTTCCCCAGGTCATGGGGCCGGGCTATGAAGTCATCGATCAGGCGATGCATGGTCAGTTTGCGTGGAAGCTGCTGCTCGCGCTCGCGCTTCTCAAGATTCTTGCGACAACACTGTCTTTCTCAAGCGGCACGCCGGGCGGCATGTTCGCGCCGACCTTGTTCATCGGAGCCATGCTGGGGGCCTCCGTCGGCTCTTTTGAAAAGCTCTTCTTCCCGCATCTGGCCGGCACGGTCGGCGCGTATGCTCTGGTCGGCATGGGCGTCCTCTTTGCCGCATTTCTCCGCGCTCCGCTTACCTCCGTTTTCATGGTGCTCGAGGTCAGCGGCAATTACTCGATCATTCTTCCGGTCATTCTCGCCAACATGATCGCCTATCTAATTTCCCGCGGACTGCAGCCGGTCCCGATCTTTGAGGTCTTCACACATCAGGATGGTCTCAACCTGCCTTCGATGGAGGAAGAGCGCGAGGAATCGGAGCTGCACCTTGAAGATGCGCTGCGGCCCGTTGACATTCCTATCGTCAAGGGGAACGAATCCATCGCCGAAGCGGCGCAGGCCATCTCCACAACAAAGTCTCCAGCTTTCCTCGTCCATCTCTGGGACGGCACGTGGTATGCCATGACAAAGGACGAGCTGACGGCGGTGAGCGCCACCCTTACCCAAGAAACACCCATCGAGCGCGCCCTTCCAGCCGAACGGACTCCAATTCTCTTCCCTGATTTACCGCTCGACAGTGCGCTCCCTTACTTCCCGCGCTGGCCATTGCTTCCGATCATGAATCGTGCCAGCCGGGGAACATTGGAGGGCATTGTCGCCCTGGAAGACGTGCTCCGGCGCTATCAGGGGCGTTAGGCAGACGATTCTGTCAGAATTTTTGAACCATTCCAGCCCAACGGTTGTGAGTTTTGCATCTATCAAAATAGAGTGTAAAAACAGGCCCCTGACCGAAACGCGCTGACCGCTCTTTACGTCTACCATCCCAGGGTTTGTATGTCTGCAGTCATTCCTGCCAGTTTGGCGAGGGTTTTTATTTGAGTTCTCCTGTTCTGGAAGTAGATTCGCACGCGCTGAGCCTGGAAGAGCAGGTATCCCATCGGCCGCTTACCGTGGCTGTCAGTGACGTGACTGGCCTTACGCTGCTGACTCCTTTTGTTTTCCTCGTCCACGGCTATCATCCCTTTGCCGACGACGCTGGCATTTACGTAGCCGGCATCCGGAAGATGATGAACCCGGCTCTTTTCACCGTCGATTCCAGCTTTGTTCTGGCGCACACGCGCCTGTCGATCTTTTCGCACCTCTTTGCCGGTGGCCTCCGGCTCTTTCATATTCCGTTGGAACTGGGTCTCATCGCGGGCTATCTGCTCTCGATCTTTGCATTTCTGCTTGGATGTTTTCAGCTATCGCAGCGCGTCTTCCATGATGTGCAACTCCAGTGGGGAGCGACACTCTTTGCCAGCACGCTCTTTACGCTTCCCGTAGCTGCAACCGCGCTGTGGATCATGGACCCGTATGTAACAGCGCGATCTTTTTCGACTCCATTCTCTCTTTTTGCGCTGGCAGCTTGCATGGACCGCAACTGGAAGCGCACGGTCCTGTGGTTCCTGTTAACCGCAATCATGCACCCGCTGATGGCGGCTTACCTTGGCGCCTTTCTATTGGCATATGTTCTCGTTAGTAAAGATCGCTGGCGCTGGCTGGTTGCGAGCGCTCTTGTATCGTTCGCCGGTTGCGCGGCTGTTTATTTTGCAACGCGTCATGCCGATCTCCCCGACGGTTATCGAGAAGCCGTATTAACTCGCACCTACTTCTTTCTTTCATGCTGGCACTGGTATGAAGTGCTAGGACTCATCGCACCGTTGCTGTTGATGCTAATCACAGCTCTCCGCACGCGGAATCGTCTCATCCGCAATCTTTGCATCTCCTGCATTGCCACAGGTTTCACGGCCTGCGTGGTCGCGGCCTGCTTTGTTCACACCAGCGGAAGCTTCTTCCTGGCTCGTATCCAGCCTCTGCGTACCTTCTTGCTCATTTATATTGTTGGGCTGGTTCTGCTCGGCGGCCTTCTTGCCCAGTATCTTCGCGGCAAACGGGCAGCCATTGGAGCGGCCCTGCTGATCCTTCTTTCGAGCCTCATGCTGCTCGTCCAGAAACAGGTCTACACCACTTCAGCGCATGTAGAGTGGCCCTTTACAGCGCCTCCCAACCCATGGCAGCAGGCTTTTCTCTGGATACGCCACACTACCCCGCAAAACGCCGTCTTCGCGCTCGATTCGAACTACACAAAGCTCGGCTCCGAGGACACGCAAGGCTTCCGCGCTACCGCCGCAAGAAGCGCATTGGTCGATGAGTTGAAAGATGGCGGAGTCGTGGCCATCTTCCCCCAGCTTGCCCCTCGATGGAAGAGTCAGCGGGATCTTGAGACCGGCCTCGACCGCATCAGCGACCAGGAAAGAATCGCGCGCCTCCGGCCTGCGGGAGTGACGTGGCTCCTATTAAGCTCCAACGCCACAACCCAGATGGATTGCCCGTATCGGAACAGCGCTGTCACTGTCTGTAAGCTTCCCTGACTGCGAATGCAGATATCTGCGCTTGCATCATGGCATCGCTGCCACTAGTCTCAGGGCAGGATACCTCGTTATTTCATGCTGAGCCTGTACCAGAGACTCATCCTCGGATTTTTACTGTTGGTTGCGCTGGTCGGCGGACTGGGAATGCTCGTCCGCCACTCGTTCGTGCACCTCTCGGCACTGGACGCGCAGCAGCAGGCAGCCGATGCTGCCGTGGGATCGCTCTCACAGGTGCAGGCATCCATCGCGCGTGAGCAGGTGCTCGCCGGCCATCTTGCTTCTGCCCCAGAGAAAAGCCTCTATGAACAGCTCCAGGCAGAGGCACAGGTCACCGATCAGCGAATGACCGTAGCCGCCGAGGTGCTTTCGCCCAGCGGGAAGTTCGCCTCGATACAGCCTTTACAGCAAAAGCACACGGCAATCATTGAGAAGCTTCGCTCCAGCGAGCATGCGCCGGAGACCTGGCAGCATCTGGCGGCAGACACACTGCGCCCGCGGCTCGACGAGATTGACGAGGCCATCTCCGATAACCTGCGCACGCTCTTCAGCCGCAGAACCAGCCTCCTGGCGACTCTCGAGCATGAGCGCTTCCTGTTGCGCGCCCGGCTCATCGCGGTTTCCGGCGCAAGCCTCTTTGTCGCGATTGCAATCTCGATAGTCTCCCTGTTCTTTGTCATCCCGCCCATTCGCCGGACCGCAAAAGTCGCGCGGCTCATCGGTCAAGGCGATCTGCATCAGCGCATTGAGTGGCGCACACGCGACGACCTCGGAACCATCGCGACGGAAATCAACCGCATGGCCATTCGTCTGCGCGATTTGCGCGAAACCGAATCGGGACGCCGCCAGATGGAGCAGCAGCTCAGTGATGCCGTCGTGCAATCCATCTTCGAGCCCGTCATCGTCACCGACGCCAAGGGCCATGTGCTCAAGCTCAATCAGGCATCGACCGAACTGCTCGGCAAATCCGCGAATGACCGGATGGCGCTCACCAACACACCCGGCGGCGAAAAGATTCTGAGCGCCGTGCGCGATGCCGTTTCCATGCAGCGGGCGATGACCGGCGAAGGCGACGCCACCCTGTTGCCCATGCGCATCGGCAGCGCCCAGCGCAGCTATCGCCTGCGTACCTCGCCTATGCGCGACCTGGACGGAAAGCTGCTCGGCGCAGTCACTGTGCTGGAAGATGTTACCGAGCTTCAGGACATCGACCGCTTTAAGACGCGCTTCCTTACCGTGGCTTCGGAAAAGCTGCGCGACCCCTTGCAGCGCCTTCGTCTGGCGATCTACGCGCTCACGCGCGGGCATGCCGGCGAACTCCGGCCTTTGCAGGCGGAGATTCTGGAAGGCGCAAGCAAGGAAGCCGAGTCTCTCGATGACCTGATGACCGACCTCATCGAAGTAGCCGAGCTCGATACAGGCCGCCGCGAAATGAAGCTGGAACGTCTGCGACCCATCGACATTCTTGAGGACGCGCATCATCGCTTCCGCGAGCAGGCGCGTGAAAAAAATATCGAGATCGAAGTCAGCGCCTTCGCCGATATTTCCCATGTCAACGCAGACCGCCGCGCCCTGCGCAGCATCATGGATAATCTCCTAAGCAACGCAATGCGCTACACGCCATCCGGCGGCCATATCAGCCTGGAAGCATCCGAGATGAAAGAAGGCATTCAGTTTCTAGTCAAAGACAATGGCCGCGGCATCGAAGCGGAACGCCTCTCGAAGGTCTTTGGACGATTCAGCGCCAATTCCAGTCAGGGCACTGGGCTCGGCCTCGCGCTCGTGCGCCGTCTTGTCGAATCGCACGGCGGCCAGGTCTCCGTCGAAAGCCGTCTCGGCCATGGAACCACGTTCAGCTTTATGCTGCCTATCGCAACGGTTACGTCGTCGCGCCATCAAGTGGAGATCGGCTGATGGACGCGCAGATGGATGCGGCCGGCGTGCCGCCAATCCTCGAACCTCAGGAACGCGCAAAACTCCGCGTCTACCTTGGAGCAGCGCCCGGAGTCGGTAAGACATATCGCATGCTGGAGCACGCGCACATGCTGCGCCAGCAGGGCGTGGACGTCGTCATCGGGCTGGTCGAAACACATGGCCGCGCTGAAACCGCCGCTCTCATCCGCGACCTTGAAATCATTCCGCAGAAGGAGATCGTCTACCGCTCCGTCACGCTGCGGGAAATGGATATCGACGCCATCATCGCGCGCCATCCGGATACCTGCGTGGTCGATGAACTGGCGCACAGCAATGTGCCCGGCTCGCGCAACCGCAAGCGTTACGAAGATGTTCTGGAGCTGCTCGACGCAGGCATCAACGTGATGACAGCGATCAACATCCAGCACCTTGAAACGCTCAACGACGCGGTCTCCCGCTCTGCCAGCACACAGATTCGCGAAACTGTTCCTGACAGCTTTCTCAAGCGCGCCGACGAGGTGGTGAACGTCGACGTCACCATCGATGAGCTTCGTTCACGTCTGCGCGAAGGAAAGATCTATGCCCCGGAAAAAATAGAGCAGGCGCTGGCGAACTTTTTCCGCAAGGGCAACCTCAATATGCTGCGCGAGCTGGCGCTGCGCACGACAGCGGAACAGGTCAGCACCGCCGCATCGGAGTACCGCCGCACGCAGGGGTTAGAGCAGGCGCCGATGCCTGAAAAAGTTATGGTCTGCCTCTCCTCGCGCCCCGGCACGGAGCGGCTGATCCGCTCAGGCGCGCGCATCGCAGGCCGCCTCGCCACAAATTGGTATGCCGTCTATGTAGAAACACCGGACAAGGACAACCGCCACGGCGACCCCGAAGCATTCCAGCGCATGGAAGAGTACGAGCGCCTGGCCCGCGACCTGGGGGCTAAGGTCGTCGTCCTCAAAGACAAGAACGTCTCCGACGCGCTGATCGCATTTACCAAGCGGGAAAATATCTCGCACGTGGTCTTCGGACAGTCGGCACGGTCGCGCTTCGATATCCTGCTGCGCGGCTCAGTCATCAACCGTTTCCTGGCGGAAGTCCGCGACACCACGGTTCAGGTAGTGCCCATGAGCAAAGAAAAGCGCTAGGGACTAGCCGTCCAGGCACACGCGCCGTCGGCGCCACAGTCTCTCAGGGAGCGTCTGATTTTGGGGTTTTTGCTTCTGCTGGTGTGGTGTCCCTGAAATACATGACATAACTTTGTCATCCTGAGCGGAGGGCAGCGGAGTCGAAGGGATCTACTTTTTCTTCAACTAGGCAATATCGTTTTCATGTCAGTTTATGTCGAAAATTTTAGAGAACACCACATTGGCGGCTACTGCTTCTTCAACACCGCACTGCTGTTTTCGTCCGCAGTAATAGCCGATTCCAGTTTCTTGAGCGCGTCATACTGATCGGGCTTCAACGCCAGCTCTTTCACCACCAGCTCGCGTGAATATCGCAGAACGTTCTGGTCCACTTTCACTTCGCTTCGATACGTGGCAAACCCCACATCGATTTTGGTTGGGTCCGGAAGCTCGTCAACTGTGAATCCAGCAGGCACCGTTACAGCGAATGAGTCGCGCCACGTGCCTTCTGCTTCAAGGTCGATGGGATACTTCCGCGGCCTGTCGTTTAGCGCCTCTGCATCCGACCCCAGCACACGAGGCCGCACCAGCAGAAGATTTCCCGCCGTCTTTGCGTATGCCGGAGCCGAGATCTGGTACTTCACCACAAACTTTTCTTCCAGGTTCTGCACATTCTCTGCACTCTCGGTCGTCAGCTGAAATGCGGAAAAGTCCTCCCGCAGCCGCCGCTCCATATACTCGCGTCTTTCTTTGTCCGCATTCACCGCAAAGTAGCCCCGCTCTCGACCAGACGAAGCACCAACGCGCTCCTCGGTCACGGAGCCTTGCAGCGTGCCATCTGCGTTCAGCTCAAATGTCGCGATGCGCTTCGTCACATCCGCATCCGGCGAAACAATCGGCAGCTCGATCACCTGGCTGTTTGTCCCATTCACGAGCGTTCCATAGCTGCCCTGCAAGTAGGTTGGCAGCAGCCCAAGAGGCACATATTGATTCGTCGGATCGAAGATAAGAAATCGCTGGCCATTGCGCGTCTTCACGATCGTCTTCAGGCGCGCATCGTTGTACCCGGCGGGGATCTCTATGGCCGCAATCGCATGGTTTCCATCAATCGATGGCACCGCCGCATCCACAAACCCACGGCGGGTGTCGACCAGAACATACGTCGCATGCACGCCGATCGAATTCAACATCGCAATCAGCAGCGTTGCCTTGTCTTTGCAGTCGCCATAGCGGTTATGGAAGACGGCGGCGGCCGCATGCGGCTGGTATCCGCCAATACCGATCTCAATGCCCACATAGCGAATTTCCCGCTGCACGAACTCTGCGATTTTTTCCGTGCGAGCCGTAAAGTCGCTGTCTTTGCCGACCACTTCCTGCGCCTTGGTCGAAATTTCACTCGTAACCAACGTCTGCGGAGCGCCCAGTCCGTCGTACCAGTTACCAATGCTTGCCCACAACTGGTCGCCCTGCGCGATATCGTTCGCCGAGTAGTGCACCACCATGCGACCCGCAATCGCAACCTCAGCCGGCGCTAACGGCACATCCTCAAGATCGACCGCGGAAATATCCCCGAGCTCCCAGTGCCAGTGGTTCGGTGCAATCTCCTGCGGTTGCACCGGATCGTGACTGTGCCACAACGCCCTCTGCTTCCAGCCGGCAGGAAGATCGACTTCGAAGACAGCCCGGTGCACCGGAATCGATGTCTGGAAATCCCATGAGCCTTCTGTCATGTAGCTGGGCAATTGACTCTCAGACTCATAGGCAACCACACCTCCCGGATCTGCGCCCGGCGGCGTCGCAACCTTGGCGCGAACGTCGACGTAGAGCATTCCTCGCTCATTGTCCCCCATCTCGCGCACCTGGTCGTCTTTCACCGTGTACTGGTGCCCATCCGGCCCAATACTCCAGGCATGGAACGACAGCACCTTTCTGCCCATGCCGGACCACGCCACCAGCGTTGCATAGTCGCGTCCTTGCGGACGCAGGATCTTGATCACTTCCCGCTGGCGCAATCGTGTCTGACCATCCGGCTGCACTGTCAGCAGCTCGTCTCTAAGCAAGACGACAGCCTTCGCGCCCGCCGGATTTTCCATCTTCGCGGAAGCCGCCTGCTGCACCCAATCCGGAAACGGCAGTGTAGAAGCACGCGCACTCGACGCTGCGAGAAGCAGCAAGGCGAGAATCCCGCGAGTCAGCCACGAACACCCCAGTCTACGCATCGTCAATCTGCGCATTACTGGCCTTTCACCGTGGCATCCGCAACATGAAGAACCGCTTGCTGCTGATCCTGTGCATTCGTCTTCGCGTAAAAATCCTTCAATTGCGGATATTCATCCGGGTGATACAGAATATTCGCCACGACCATCAGCCGTCCGTAGCTGTAGCTCGTATCCGATCCTTTGTACTTCGCCACATAATCCGCGAAGTGCGGCAGCGGAATCTCGGCGTCTTTCGGAACGCTTTCCACCTTGAATTCGACTGGCAATGTGAGTATGACTTGATCCTGCACCTGATAAGGGAAGTGCAAATCTACCGGGGCTTCCCGCTTCGCGTGAACAAATAACGGCTTCGCATTCGCATCGAAGAAGTCTCCCGGCAAAAAAACACGCTTGCCGGTTGAGGTACCCAGGGAGCCGCTCGCATCGACGAGTGCCATCAGTACGTGGTCAGAGTCGGTCAATCCGATGAAGTGGTTCGTCTTGACCACGACTCCGGCAGGCATGCTTCGTTGCAACTCTTCTTCAAAGTCTTTCTTTGTCTGCTCCACATCGGTCCGCAACGCAACCTGGCGCCAGCGGAGCGCGTCGCTGCCGGTAAAGGTGATGCGTATCTGCCCCTCCAGCTTGCCGTCATTCGCCAGCTTGAGCTGTGCGAAGCGATTCACCTGCGTGTCTTTGTAGCTGAGCTCTGCTGTTTGGGCGATCTCCGTGCCACCGTCTATCTGGCGCACGCCTTGGGTCAGCGTGTGCTTCCAGTGCAGCTTTCCGAACTCGCAGTAGCGCTCGCCCGGATCGAAAAACATATCCTTGCCGTTTACCGGGACAATTGCAATCTCATCATCCAGCTGGCTCCACGTCATGTAGCTGGTAACCAGAAGACCCTGGTTGCGATTGGTCACGATCATCGCGTAAGCCTTCATGCCCGCGGCCCGTGCCATGGCAATAAAGAGCCTCGTCAGCTCATCGTCGTTGCCGCGCTTCTGCTCCCAGATGTCCTCCGCAGTCTTAACTTTCAGGCCTTCAGCCTTGTTCTCCTCCGCCGAGTGCTGTCGGGTAAAGCTCGTGTTTTCGAGCTGCATCACCGCGGCATAAATTTTCCTGAGCTTCTGCTCCTGCGTGTCTGTCGGAGCCACAATCTGTTGCACCGCTGCCTGCAATTTCCCTGACGGCTGGGCAAAGTGGTCAACGCTCTTCGACCAGTATTTCCCCTGCTCCTTCCAGAACTCATCGCCTGTTCGATAGCTCGAGTAATAGAACAGCACCCGGTACGAGATGCTCTGCATCGGCGGCATGTATTCTTCGTCCGGTTCTGCCGGAATATTGTCGACGGCCAGATCGTATCCATCTACGCCCTCGCGCACCTGAGCGCCTTTCGGCAGAACGCTTGCATAGAGCAAGCCGTTCACCATGTTGCCATGCTCACTCTTGCTGATCAGCTCCCGCTGCGTGGGCACAAAGTGATAATGCGCCTTATGCACATAAAGCGATTGCTGGACGTACCACTGCGGCGACGAAGCAATGTTGTCGTCGTAGCTCAGGACGTAGCGATACTCAATGATGCTGCCAACCTGCACATCCGGGAGGCTGAAAACCTTCGTCATCTCCCGCACATCCCCCTGCTTCATCAGCAGCTTTTCAATCGGCTTCCCGGTAAAAGGAATCACCGTGCCGTCGCTGTGAATCGTTCTTCCCTGCACGGCGCGAATGGAAAATGTACGGCCCTCATAGGGCGGAATTTCGACATCCCCGTACTCTTTGCCTTTCTCCGTGAGAATTTTGATCCGCGCATACAGGGTGTGGATGTGCAGCTTATCGTCGGAAGTCTCCTCCCGAAACAGGTACACCGCAGCCGCATCCGGAGCTGCCGGATCGGATGTCATCTTCAGTTCTTCTGGAGTCGGCTGCTGAAAATCAGCCGCGATAGCAGGATAGGCACACAAGAGAGAACAAAGCAGGAAAATAGAACCACGCAGGACGTTCAAAAAGGCCTCGCGAACAACGATCATTTCCCTGGAAAATGGGGAATCGCTCCCAGGAAATGCCTTAGTTGTACTTCAGAAAAAGCCCTTCGACAAGGAAAATCCCTAAGCCTACCGGCAGCGCTTCTGCTCTTCCTTCGTGTACAGCCCGTTTTGGGGAAACCGGCCCGATGGCTGGCGCAGAAGACTGCAGGCCTCTGCCGAATCTCTGTCGCGCAGTGCCGAACCGCGCATGTCTGGCCATGTACAGGGTGCACCCTCGCGGGTCGGCTAATTGTCACTTTTATGTTAGTTTTGAAGGAGCGGGACTTCCCCGTGAGCTCGTAGCTCAGTAGGTAGAGCAACGCCCTTTTAAGGCGTGGGTCCTGGGTTCGAATCCCAGCGAGCTCACCACACAAAACCCACGCGCCTCTTTTATTTCCCTGCTTCCCTCTTCGTAAAATGGACTGCAGAAACAGCCCTCAGCCGTTCCGCCGCATTTTCCGCTGTGATGTCGCGCTGCGGCATCCCCAGCATCTCGAATCCCACCATAAATTTACGCACGGTTGCCGAGCGCAGCAGCGGCGGATAGTAATGCGCATGGAAGTGCCACTCCGCATGGGTTTCGCCGTCGCACGGCGTCTGGTGAAAACCCATCGTATAGGGAAAACTTGTCTCAAACAGGTTGTCGTAGCGTGTCGTTGTCTGCTTCAGAATATTCGCCAGGCCTGCGCGCTGCGCGTCGGTGAATTCCGCCATCGAGCCGTCGTGCTTCTTCGCCAGCACCAGCGTCTCAAAGGGCCACACCGCCCACCATGGAACCACGACAAGAAATTCATCGTTTTCACAGACAATGCGCGTCTGCTCCTTGGTTTCGGTCTTTAAGTAATCGCACAGCAGGCACGAGCCATGCTCTGCCTGATACGCCTTCAGCGATTCCGTCTCGATGGCCGGCTCGTCAGGCACATGCTCCGTTGCCCATATCTGACAATGCGGGTGCGGATTGCTGGCGCCCATCATCGCGCCGCGGTTCTCGAAGATCTGCACATAGCGAATCTCCGGATTGGCCGCCAGCTCTTTGTACTGGTCACCCCAGGCATCGACCACGCGACGGATATCCGTCTCCTCCATCAGCGCCACCGTCAGGCTATGGTCCGGATGGAAGCACAGCACGCGGCAACGCCCGCGCTCCTGCTCCGCGCGCAACAGCTCCGGCGCGCCTTCGACCTGCGGCGCAGGCGAGTCCGGGAGCAGCGCAGCGTAGTCGTTATCGAAAATGAATACGTTTTCATAACGAGGATTAAGATGCCCCCCTGCGCGCTCATTGCCCGGGCACAGGTAGCACTGCGGATCGTAATGCACCCCAGAAAACCCCGAGGACGGATTCACTTCCCCCTGCCAGGGACGCTGCGTACGGTGCGGCGAAATCAGCACCCATTGGCGGCGCAGCGGATTGTAACGGCGATGGGGAAACTGGTAAGCAGAATCACTCACGAAAAAGCCCTTTCTATCTTTAAAGGTAGGCGAGGGCGTCAGCCCTTGCAACTTTCTCCAGACACCGAGGTAAATCTTCAGGCAGTCGGCTTATCCGGAACAGGAGCTGTAGCCAGATACGTTTCGGCAAAGCGCCCGCTGTAGTCTTCCAGCAGTACGCGTACCCGCTCCGGCTCCGGCGACCGCACAATCAGCCCGGCATGGTGGTGCTTCTTCATGCGATAGACAATCTCGGGCGCATCGAAGATCGAAGTATCCGGCTTAGCCGTGCGCGCCAGGCACAGAACACTGCCCGCGTAGCCCAGCCGGCTCTCGGGCACCGTATACGGAACCCCGCGCAGCGAGCACACCTCGATTCGCCCCCACTCCGCCCAGAGATTCACGCCGGTTGCAAATTCCACCACATCAGAGATGAAAGCGCCGCCCACACGCGCCGCCACTTCAAGAAAATAAAATCGGCCGTCTTTGCCGCGAATGTATTCTGCGTGCGACACCCCGCGCACCATGCCCATGGCTGGAATCAGCTGCGCATTCAGTGCCGTCAATTGCCGCGCATCGTCGGCATCGCGATCGACGATGCGCGTGGTAAAGACTCCGCCCTCATGCATCACCTGCATGGGAGGCTTGCCATAGCGGCTTACTACGGTAAACACCACCTGCCGCTCGCTGGTGATCGCATCGACGTGATAAATATCGCCGGGAACAAAACGCTCCAGCAGGTAATAACTCTGTTTGTCGCCCAGCTCATCGAGCGAGCGCCACAACTGTTCCGGCTCGTGAATTTTCCTGATGCCAATCGCCGAGGCCTCGGCACGCGGCTTCAGCACCCACGGCCCCGGCACGTTCTCCATATAGACGCGTAGATCGTCATAGTTCAGCACCGGAGAAAACTCCGGAACCAGTGCGCCGCCACGCTGCGCCTCAAACCGCATCGCCAGCTTGTCACGAAAGTGCGCCGTCGTCGTCCGCCCCATGCCCGGAATCCGCATATGCTCACGCAGTGCGGCCACGATTTCCATGTCGAACTCGTCGAGCGCCACAATGCGGTCAAACTTCCATCCTCGGGCCATGTATGTCACGGTCCGGAGGATCGCCTCCAGCGGCAGGTTCGCCGGCATCGTCTGCACGTCTTCCAGAATGTCGCGCGGCCAGTCGGCATCTTTCAGCTTCTCGACCGTCAGCAGCACCACGTGGCAGCCCATCGCCGCGCACTGGCGCATGAATGCCTGACCCTTTTCATAACTCGAAATGCAGAGGATGCGTTCGCTCATGAGCAGTCCACACTCGTCTTCTCAAGCAAGGTTATTGTTGCGCCGCACCACGTGGACGAGTCTTCCAATAAGCCGCCACGAACAGGAGTCCCAATACCAGGTCAAAGAGCCCAGCCATCTCCTTCGGCCCGATACGTCCCAGCAAGTAAAGCACAATTAGCGCCACTCCAAAGAGAAACTTCTCGGCGATGGCTGGAATCATCATTGGCCGGTATCGCGTCGGGTCACTCCCAATGATCAGGAAGGCCAATTGCCATGACAGCCCTACTCCCACAAAGTCATAATAAAAGCCCGGATGAGTCAAAGGAGGAGGCGTCTGCCGTCCAATCGTGTCAAAAAGAAAATAAAGCGGTGTAAGAATCAGAAAGCCCCAGACTCCGGCGAACCAGAATACAATTCGTGCGAATTTCATCGACACCTGCCTTAGCTTTACCATAAGACTTTGCGCACAACTTGTGTTGCAATCGAAGCTGGCCGGCCCTGCTAAATACCCAGCCTGTTAAATATTAGAGATATGCACCCAACTGCTACGAGCCTGCTTTCCGCTGCCGCGATTGTGCAGCACCACGATCGCCTGACGGCGCTCTGGCATCAGCAGCCGCCTGCTCTTCCCACCGAGACATACGGCGCAGTCCTCGACGCCGTCATCGCCCAGCACCTGGCCAACTTCGAGCTCTGGCACACCGAAGACAAAGCCCGCGCCCCGCAGGCCACCGATCGTGATTTAGCCGAAGTCAAGCGCGCCATCGACCGCATTAACCAGCGCCGCAACGATCTCGCCGAGCGCTGCGACATGGTCCTCCTCGAGCAGTTAAATCCTCTGAACCTTCCTCGGTCTGAGGCCGAACTCAATTCCGAAAGCCCCGGCCTCATCATCGATCGCCTGTCGATCCTCGCGTTGAAGATTTTCCATACCGCCGAAGAAATACAGCGCCTCCACGCGCCCCAAGGCCACGCCGAGCGCAACAGCGAACGCCTGCAGATTCTCAAAGACCAGCGCACGGATCTCGCCGATGCCTTGGACCGCCTCTGGCAACAGACCCTCGCAGGCACACGGAGCTTCAAACTCTACCGCCAGTTGAAGATGTACAACGATCCCGCACTCAATCCTGCAGTCTACAAATCTCGTATATAGTGGTGCCGTACCTAGCGAGTCCTCGCCGGCACGCAATCAGAGAACTCTACCTGCGCTCTCCTCACTCGCAGAGGCGTGGATGTAGGCTCGCGAGCACACCAGTAATAGTGTGCTTTCACCTCCATCCGCTCACGCAAAGGAGATTTCTATGCAGAATACCCATGTCGACCGCGCCATAGATTACATCGAATTCACCGCCCCTGACCTGCCAATCATCAAGAAATTCTATGGCGACGTTTTTGGCTGGAGCTTCCAGGACTGGGGCGACGAATACGTCAGCTTCAGCGATGGCCGCGTGGACGGCGGCTTCTCACGCGGCGCAGCCCATGCAAGCGAAACCAAGACAGGCTCTGGCCCATTGGTCATCTCTACTCGTCCGGGCTCGAAGCCATCCAGGAAAAGGTAAAGGCATCCGGCGGCTCGATCACCAGAGACACATTCTCCTTCCCCGGCGGTCGCCGCTTCCACTTCGCCGACCCCTCTGGAAATGAGCTGGCCGTCTGGTCGGATAAGTAACATTTCCGTCGAGTACCGACTCTAAAGAGGCGCGGGTTGAAACCCGCGCCTCGCGGACGCGGAGCGGAGATCAACGCGGCTTCAGCCGCTGCGGTATGCTTTCCGCCATCCCAGAAGCTGGAGGATCATGTCACTCTTTCCTCTCTCCCGCCGCAACTTCCTGAGAGCAGCCGGAGCATCGGCTGCTAGCAGCCTGCTATCGCCGATAACCCTCCTAAGCCAGTCCCTAACGGCTAACGCCGATTACACCCTCACCATCGCCACCACACCCCTTGAACTGGCGCCAAACCGCATCCTCTCGGTCACCACCTACAACGGACAGTTCCCCGGCCCACTACTGCGCTTCAAAGAAGGCGAGCGAGTCACCGTTGAAGTCCACAATCAGACCGACACACCCGAGCAGCTCCACTGGCATGGCCAGTTCGTTTCGTCATTGGTCGACGGAGCCGCCGAAGAAGGCACGCCCTTCATCCCGCCGCGCGGCAGCCGCCGGATTTCGTTCGTACCCGGTCCGTCAGGCCTTCGCTTTTACCATACGCATGTGCGCGCCGGCGCGGACCTCTCCGAAGGCCAGTACAGCGGCCTGGTCGGACCTGTCTACATTGAGCCGAAGCAGCACGCCGGCGATTACGACCGCGAAGTCTTTCTGACGCTGAAAGAGTTCCAGCCGACGCTGAGCCGTGGCGGAGACATGGCGATGGATTTCCTTGCCCCGGCGCAGACCGTTCCCGCCCTCCGGGACGCTGGCGAAACCAAGATGAAGTCCTCGCTCGCGAGAGGCATGCCACACGGCTATGAAGTCGGCTACGACTCCTTCACCATCAACGGACGCATGCTCGGACACGGCGAGCCGGTACGCGTCAAGCAGGGCGAGCGCGTCCTCTTCCACATCCTCAACGGCAGCGCCGGAGAGATTCGCAGCCTCGCCCTGCCCGGCCACACCTTCAGCATCATCGCCATGGACGGCAACCTTCTGCCCAGGCCAGTGCGCGTGCCCGGCCTCTGGCTCGGAACCGCTGAACGCATTTCGGCCATCATCGAGATGAACCATCCGGGGATGTGGGTCATGGGCGATCTGGCCGACGAGGATCGTCACCACGGTATGGGCATCGTCGTCGAGTATGCCGGATACAACGGCAAACCGCAGTGGCTGCCGCCCAAACCCTTCAAATGGAATTACGCACATTTTGGCAATCCAGGCGCGAATCCCGCACAGCCGGATGAAACATTCGACATGCTCTTTGAAAAGCAGAACGCCGCGCTCGACGGATTCAATCAGTGGACGATCAACGGCGTAGCTTATCCCATGGATCAGATGATGACGACGCCTTCCTTTCATCTGCGCAAGGGAAAGCGTTACCGTATCCGGATGCGCAATGCCAGCGATGACATCCACCCCATCCACCTGCACCGGCATAGCTTTGAGCTGACCCGGATCGCGGGACAGCCTACCTCCGGGGTCTTCAAAGATGTCGTCATGGTGGGCGGCTACCAGGAGGTTGAGATTGATTTCATAGCGGATAACCCCGGCCTGACGCTCTTCCACTGCCACCAGCAGCTTCACATGGACTTCGGCTTCATGACTCTATTCGGTTACGTCTGATCGGACACGCGCCCGCGTACACTATGGTATGGTTGACGCGCAGCGCCGTTCTGCGTATAAAAACGAGTTCAGCGGGAAATTTTCTGCATGCACGCGCCCCGGGTGCGCTGTATGTCTCAAGGGAACCAAGGAAAAATCGTCCTTATGCAAGATACACGTCAGGCTGCTGGTATTCGCCGCACTCCTCGCACCGCCGCTGAAAAAACACGTCCTGCTGTCGACAAGGCCCACGAGCAGGCCATCCAGCACTACCAGAGCGCCGTTCAGCTCATGCAGGAAGGCAAGTATGAGAAGGCTCGCACCGCATTTGAGAAGTTAATCATCACGGCCCCTCCGGAACTGCTCGAACGGTCAAAGGTTTACCTCGCCGCCTGCGAGCGCCAGGCCAAGCATGCCGCGCTCACTTTCGCGACGCCCGGCGAGCAGTATGACTACGCCATTTCGTTACTCAATACCGGGGACTACGAGGACGCCCGCGATCAGCTTGACGGCATCCTCAAGAAAAACCCCTCCGCCGACTACGCGCACTACGGCCTCGCTATCCTCGACAGCATCACCGGTCAGGCCGAAGAGTGCCTGGAGCACCTGATCGCCGCCATCGAACTGAATCCACAGAACCGTATCCAGGCGCGCAGCGACTCCGATTTCCAGGACATGGCTGACGACCCGCGCTTTACTGAACTTCTTTATCCGGAAACGCCTTAACTTTCCTGCGCAAGCAGGGTTCGTCTCTTTTAGAGCTTTTCTTCAGGGAAAGTTAAGGTAAAAGGCGATACGTTCAGGGAGTCATCTTTTATGAAACCTGCGATCCTCGCGCCCGTTTCCGAAACTCCGCTGCAAACTGCTGAGAAG
>JABDHA010000083.1 GCA_013285705.1 Acidobacteriota bacterium | reverse complement strand
TTCAGGCGGAAGGTAACGGTCGCCTTCCCGAAGCCGTTTTCCTCGGCAAAGGCAGCCATCTTCTTCTGCGCTTCCAGGTTGCCGAGCGAGCTGAACTCGCAGGAATTGATCAGCAGGCTGTCCTCTTCGGTGTAGGGAAGCGTCGATTCCGGTTCGCTGTTGCCATCCGCCTCCTCGATGCGGCGCGGCAGAATGACGATGCGCATTTCAATGTCGTATTTTTTGGCGAATTCGTAGTCACGCTCGTCATGCGCCGGAACCGACATGATGGCGCCGGTGCCATAATCGGAGAGGATGTAGTTTGCCACCCATATCGGCAGCCGCTCCTGATTGAACGGATTGATCGCATAATAGCCGGTAAACACGCCGTGCTTTTCAATCTCGCCGATATCTCCGGCTTCGCGCGCCTTCTTCTGCTGGTCCAGCAGGCTGCTCACCTCTTCCGCAAGCCTCGGGTTTTCCGCCGCAAACTCCTTCACCAGCGGATGCTCGGGCGCGAGCTGAATGCTTGTTGCTCCATAAATCGTGTCAATGCGCGTCGTGAAGACGGTGATCTTATCGCCAGTCGTCTTCGTATTCTCGAGCGCAGGCAGGACAGTCGTACCCCTGTAACGTGCGGGCCGCTCATCCTCCGGGACACTGCCTTCGTCCTCGACGGCGAACTCGACCTCCGCGCCCTCGCTGCGGCCGATCCAGTTACGCTGCATCGTGCGTACCTTTTCCGGCCAGCCTTCGAGCTTGCTCAAATCATCGAGCAGCTCCTGCGCGTAATTCGTAATCCGCAGGAACCACTGCTCCAGGTCGCGCTGCTCGACAAGCGTGTCTTCATGCCGCCAGCAGCGCCCGTTGATGACCTGCTCATTGGCCAGCACGGTCGCGCACTCCGGGCACCAGTTCACCTTGCTCTTTTTCCGGTAAGCAAGGCCGCGCTCGAACATGCGGATAAAGAACCACTGGTTCCAGCGATAGTAATCGGGCAGGCAGGTGGTGATTTCGTTGCGCCAGTCGTAGCTCAGGCCGATGCGGTCCATCTGTCGCTTCATCGCAGCGATATTCGAGATCGTCCACTCGCGCGGCGGCGTATCGTTTTTGATCGCCGCATTTTCCGCTGGCAGGCCAAAGGCGTCCCACCCCATCGGGTGCAGCACGTTATGCCCCTGCATCCACATGTAGCGGGCAAGCGCGTCGCCAATGGAGTAATTGCGGACGTGGCCCATGTGCAGCTGGCCGGAAGGGTAAGGCAGCATCTCCAGCACGTAATACTTCGACTTGCCGCTGGACGCGGGCTCCGCGGCATAGAGTTCAGGTTGCGCGGCCCAGCGCTCCTGCCAGCGCGGCTCAATCTCAGCCGGGGTGTAACGGATTTCGGAAGAGGCTCCGCCTGTCGCTGCCGTTGCAGCGGTTTCTGTTGGCTTGCTTGACGACATTCTCTTATTTTACCGATTGTGGTTGGATAGCTGCTGAAACCACACCTTTTGGGTCTTCAGAGCACTCAGAGACAGCCGTCATTCTAACCACAGCGAGCGGCCTGCACCTTAACTACTTGTTGCAACAGCGATTGGAAGGGAATTATGCCCGAAATTGATAAACTGGAAGAAAGAGTTCACCACTCAGCGCACGTGTTTTGCTTGTCATTCATGTGTTTTGGTTGTCATCCTGAGCGGAGCGAAGGATCTGCTTTTTCCCATCGATGGGGCACTCCCCTGATTGACGTCTAAAACATACGAAAATGCAGCTAACCCTCTAATCTTGGACGAATTTACGAAAAAATCCCCCCGGGGAGGGACTAGGCTGGAACGCGTGCTTGGCGGGCAAGCGACCACAGCGCTTGGACATTTTTTTCATCATCTCCCGGCTCATCGACCGGCGTCTCTGCAATGAAGGCGCAGTGCGCGAAACGCTCGTCATGGAGCAGGCGGCGAAACGCCTCAGGGCCAATCGTGCCCTGGCCGATATTTTCATGGCGGTCGAGCTTTGATCCGCGTGCCGCCTTGGCGTCGTTCATATGCCACACGCGCACGGCTTCAAAGCCAATCGTGGCCTCAATCTGGCGCGCTGTTTCCTCATAGCCTTCGGCGCTGACGATGTCGTACCCGGCGACGTGGGTATGGCAGGTGTCCAGGCAGGCGCCTACCGGAGCGGCATGGCGCAGCCGGTGAATGAGCTCTGCGACCTGTTCGAAGCTGCCACCGAGAGAGAATTCGGCTCCGGCCGTGTTTTCGATCAAGATGTGGAAGTCGTTGATGTGCGGCTCGAGCCCATCCAGCGATGCTTTGATGGATTCGGCGGCAAGACGCAGCCCTTCTTCGCGGGTAAGGCCGCGCCAGGAACCGGGATGGAGCACCAGGTATTCCGCGCCCAGCGCAAGGGCGCGCTCCACCTCGCCATGGAAGGCGGCAATGGACTTGGCGCGAACTTCCTCGGATTGGCTGCACAGGTTGACGAGGTAGCTAGTATGGATCACGAGCGGCCAGCAATCGTATTTCTGGCGCAGTTCGCGCATCCGGTCGCAATGCTCGGTCGCAAGCTTCGTCGGCCGCCACATGCGCGGACTGGACGAGAAGATTTGAAAGGTGTTGGCGCCCACTTCGTTCGCGCGCTCCGCTGCGGTGTATACCCCTCCAGCGGTTGAGAGATGGATGCCGATGCGTTGTTTTTTCATGCTGTCAAGAGTGTAAAGTCCCAGGTAGACTATACAGCTATACAAGTGTATTGTCGGACGAGAAGATTTTATGCGCACAGTCATTACCGCAGATAAACTGCAGGCCTCAAACCAGACGATTCCGCACCCGGTTGTTGTCGTTGAAGACGGAGTGATTGCGAGTATCGCATCACGCACAGCAAGCACCCTCCCGGACGGAGAAGTAAAGGATTACCCCGGAGCGACGCTGGTCCCAGCCTATTTCGACGTGCACATCCACGGCAGCGGCGGCGCCGATGTGATGGAAGCCACGCCAAGTTCGCTGACGACAATCGGACGGTTTCTCGCGCAGCACGGCGTCGGCTCCTATCTGGCGACTACGGTCTCAGCTTCGGTGGATACGACGTTGCAGTCTTTATGTGGATTGGCGAAATTAATCGGGACCGACCTTGGCGGCGCGCGACCCCTCGGAATTCACCTCGAAGGCCCATTCATCTCGCACGCC
This sequence comes from Acidobacteriota bacterium, assembly GCA_013285705.1. Classification (GTDB taxonomy): domain Bacteria; phylum Acidobacteriota; class Terriglobia; order Terriglobales; family Acidobacteriaceae; genus Alloacidobacterium. The sequence continues at coordinate 14,358 of JABDHA010000083.1, read as the reverse complement.
AAAAGAGGCGCGCACGCTGACCGCGATCTGCAACTGCCCACAGTCGAACTGTTCAACCGCTTATGGGAGGCATCCGAAGGGCACGTTCGCCTGATGACAATTGCCCCCGAGCTTCCCGGCGCAGACGAGGTAATTCGGCGTGCTGTTGAGTTGGGCGTTCGCATCAGCCTGGGCCACAGCAATGCAGGCACCAGCGACGCTCTGCGCGGCGTGCAAGGGGGAGCAGTTTCGGCGACGCATACCTTCAACGCCATGCGGCGATTCGACCATCGCGATCCCGGCATTCTGGGCGTGGTGCTCGACCGGCCGGATCTCTTTGCCGAGATCATCTGCGACGGACTGCATGTCAATCCAACCGTGGTGCGTATGTTCTGGCGAGAAAAAGGTGCGGACCGGACCCTTTTGGTCACCGACGCCATGAGTGCCACCGGCATGCCCGACGGCAATTACAGGCTGGGCGAGCTTGAGGTTCGCGTGAAGGACGGCAAGTGCATCATCGGCGAAGATACGCTCGCCGGCAGCACCTTGACGATGGATCGCGCCGTGCGGAACTTCGCAGAGTTTACTGGAGTCGAACCTGGCGAAGCGGCTATGCTTGCCAGCCGAAATCCGGCGAGAATGACGGGCTTGGATGCACAGGTGGGCTCACTGGAAGTAGGGCGTGCCGCGGACATCACAGTACTTTCGGCGAAGGGTGATGTCGTCGAGACGATTCTGTGGGGCCGCCAGATGGTCGCGGTGTAAGAGCGAGCATTAAGCCTTGCCGAAGAGACCTGCAGTTCTACCCGACGCGATTGCGAGCCCGCCACAACGCTCCGATCACCGGATCAACCGCCTCCGGTAGAACATGGATCATCGGCAGGCTCTGATGGATCGTTTCCACCATGCTCTCGCGTACAAAGCCCACGCTTTTTAGGATGCCGCCAACATAAGCAACTGCGGGAAGCGGAGCGTCAGGTTCCAGCACGCGCAGTCGGCGAGCGGCATGCACTGCGTTTTCTCCCAGCATCTGGCCTCCAAGTTGAAGAACATGAAGCGCCACTGCATCGCCGGCTTCCGCGCATTCCACAACCAACGGCGCGAGCAAAGAAAAGTCAGGAAGGGGCGTCTGGTTTCCGATGTTGGCCAGATCTCCCAAAGTGTCTGCATGCCAGAACCGCATTACTTTATCAACGATCATGGTGGGCTGCTGAAAGTCATGCGCTCGCAGCGCTCGCTTCAGTCCTTCATGGCCGATCCAATATCCTGAGCCCTCATCGCCAAGAGCAGAACCCCATCCGCCCACATTAAAGGTTTCGCCTGCACTGGTTCGGCCGAGGATGTTAGAGCCCGTGCCGCCAATCACCAGCACGCCTGCCCCGCCTGGAAATGCTGCGTCGAGCGCAGTTGTTTCATCGCCGCAGACAAGAATCTCGCCGCTTGCATAGCGCGAGATGATTTGCTCCATCCACTCCTTTGTTTGCGGGAAGCGCACGCCTGCTGTTCCGACACAGGAAACAGCAACCTGCTTGAGATCGACGCCACTCTGGCGAGAAATTTCTTCGAGCAGCGCGCGCATATTGTCTTCAGCCTGTGCGGCTGAGACGCGCAGCGGCTTGATGCTGCCATTTTGTGTGCGGGCTAAGATCTGGGTTTCGTCAGCAAGTGCGCTGTCGGTTTTCGTGCCGCCAGCGTCAAATCCAAGGTAAAAGGCCATCTTTCTGCTTTCTTCTGAGGATCACCGGGCAGCGTCAGCCAGCGCGCTTGAAAGCACGTTGAGACTGCCATCGGTGGGCGGAGCCTGCAATTGCAGAATCTTCGCGATAAAAGGATAAACGTTCACATTTTCAAAGGGCTTGAGCGTGACGCCGGGACGTATGTCCGGACCAGCGGCAAAGAAGATGGCTTTCATCTCCGGCATCTCTCGCGGATCGTAGCCATGCACCCCAATGTTTGGCGGATGGTCTTCCTCGTCTGCTGCTGGCGCATGCGCGCGTATAGCGTAAGGGCCCTTGGAGACGATGATCGGATCGCCGGAGCGAGGGTTCTGATCATAATGCAGCCATGCAGGCATATGAGCGCGGCGGTAGACAAAGAAATTAGCGTCAGCGGCTTTCAGTTTCTGGTATGCCCTCTCAATATCGGTCTCGGAATTCCCATACAGGAGCAAGCCAACGGTCGTGAAATTAGAGAGATCAGCATATTTATCAAGATCGATCCATGAACCCTCTTCGCGCGCCATGCCATGATCGCTGACAACGATCAGGTCGATAGGCATATGTAGCGCATCGAGGCTCGCATGCAGCTTTCCTATGAGTGCATCGACGTGTTTTACAGCCTCGGCAACCTGCGGACTTCCGGGCCCATACTGGTGCCCGGCATGGTCCACATTGGAGTAGTAAAGAGTAATGAAGTGAGGGCGCTTTTCTTCCGGTAGCTTGAGCCATGCAAGCACCTGGTCGACACGTTGATCGTCAGGGAATTTGTCGTCGTAGTGCAAATAGTAGCTGGGGCGGACATTTTTAATAGCGGCCTCTGATCCCGGCCAGAAGAAGCAGGCCGAGCGCATGCCTTGCTGTTCAGCGAGAACCCAGAGTGGCGTGCCGCCATACCAGCTACCGTCGCTATTCGTTTTTGAATCATTGTAGGCGTAGCGTTCTTTCCTCTGCTCATCGTAAAAACTCATGGCGACGATGCCGTGGTGCTCCGGATAAAGACCGGTGACAAGCGTGTAGTGATTGGGGAAAGTGACGGATGGATAGGAAGGAATCATGCCTTCAGGAGCGTCAGCGCCTTGTTTCGCTAAAGCAAGCAGATGCGTGGCGCCGTATTTCCTGGCGTAGTCGTAGCGAAAGCCGTCGAGCGAAACCAGCACGACATAATGCTTCTGCTCCTGGACGAGAGCATTCGGCCCATTGTCGACAGTAATGACAGGAGTGGCCTGCTGCGCTTGTGCCAGAGAAAGAAAACCGCAAAGCAGTAATGTCGATACGAGGAGGCGAAGCCGGGTCAGCATGATTTGTTTCTCTCGAACAGATTACTTGATCGTTCGCCTGTGGTGCATGGATTGGTCGATAATTGGGAGTCGAGCAAGACTGGAGCCTTATGCAGAAGCCATCTCGCCGGACATTTTTGATGCTCGGAACGGCAGCCAGTAGCGGGATTCTTTTTCACCGCCGAATACCCTTGTTTGCGGAACCAGCCGTGCCGCTGGAGCAGTTCGAGTATTCCGATGTGCAACTGCTGGATGGCCCGATGCGGCAGCAATTTGCAACAAACCACGCATTTTTTCTGGCCATCGACGAAGATAAGTTGCTCAAGCCCTACCGAGAGCGCTCTGGCCTGCCCGCACCTGGCGAAGATATGGGCGGCTGGTATGACAACAATCCCGACTACGATTTTCAGCACAACAATGCGCGCGGTTTTGCGCCCGGACATAGTTTCGGTCAATACGTTTCCGGTTTGGCGCGAGCTTACGCCATCACGGGTGATAAACCTACTCAAGCGAAGGTGCAGCGGTTGACGCGGGCTTATGCGGCGACCATCAGCGACAAGTTTTATGAAGATTTTCGCTTTCCCGCTTACACCTATGACAAGCTGGTGTGCGCCTTGATCGATGCGCATCAATTTGCGGGCGACGCAGATGCCTTTGCCATCCTGAATAAGACGACGGACACCGCGCTGCGGCACCTGCCGAATAGGGCTTTGTCGCGCACGCAGCAGTGTGAGCTGCCGCACAAAAATATCTCGTATTGCTGGGATGAGAGCTACACGCTCCCGGAGAATTTGTTTCTTGCCTATACCCGTGGAGCGGGAGCGCGATACCGCGAACTGGGTGCGCGCTACCTGGAAGACGATACCTATTTCAATCCACTGGCGAACGGGGAAAACGCACTGGTCGATCAGCACGCCTACAGCCACGTCAACGCGCTCAGCTCCGCGATGCAGGCGTACCTGGTGTTGGGCAGCGAGAAACATCTGCGGGCAGCAAAGAATGCTTTCCAGATGATCGTGAGTGAACAAAGCTTTGCTACTGGCGGATGGGGGCCGGACGAAAATTTCTGGAAGCCAGATACAGGCGCGCTGGCAACCAGCTTAACGAAGACACACAGCAGCTTTGAAACGCCCTGCGGCGCATATGCGCATTTTAAGCTGACACGCTACCTTATGCGCGTGACCCGCGACAGTCGCTATGGAGACAGCATGGAGCGCGTGCTTTACAACACGATTCTGGGCGCAAAACCGCTGCTGGAAGACGGCTCCAGCTTTTATTATTCGGATTACAACGACGCGGGCATCAAAAGCTACCATCCTGACAAATGGCCATGCTGTTCTGGCACATTTCCGCAGATCACTGCCGACTATGGAATCAGCTCATACTTCAAAGACGATCAGAATGTATATGTGAATCTTTATGTACCGTTACGTCTTACCTGGAAGCAGAACCAGACACGCTGCACGCTCCACCAGGAGACGCAGTACCCGTGGAGCAACGAGACGGCTATCACTCTCTCGCTCGCGCGACCGGAGACATTCGGCGTGGCACTCAGAATCCCTGCTTGGGCTGGTGCAAAGACGCGTGTTTCGATCAATAGCAGGCGTGCTGACACGCCACTTGATCCAGGCACTTTTGCCACGCTGCGCCGCACATGGAAGGACGGCGACCGCATCGAAGTGGAATTTGAGATGCCCATGCGCCTGGAGGCTATAGACGCACAGCATACGGATCAAGTTGCGCTGTTGCATGGCCCCATGGCGCTGTTTGCCATGCGGGATACGGATTCTGCACTAGGTCTGACGCGTGCACAACTCTTAAACGCACAGCCGATTTCCAGCGGAAGTGAGTGGCGGATGATCTCCCCTGCCGGAGAGGTGCAGCTAAAGCCATTCGTAAACATTCACAATGGACGATACCGACTCTATCAGCAAGTGACGGCATAAAGCGTCGTTGAAGCCATGAAGCTGCCGCCAGCTTTTCTATGGGCTGCACTCGGGACCGTCTGATATGATCGCGCCACATTCTCAGACCCGTTTTGGAGGCGCAATCCAACATGCGCGTAGGTCGCGTTGCTTTTTCAGGGATACTTGCCATGACACTCTCTTTTGTCTTTGCCCCAGCGGCGGAAACCTCCTTAAAACTGAAGGTTCCCGAGATCAAATATGAGACATACACGCTGCCGAATGGACTGCAGGTGATTTTGACCGAAGACCACCGCCTTCCCATTGTCGGCGTTGATCTCTGGTATCACGTGGGTCCGGTGAAGGAGCGTGCGGGCCGTACAGGCTTTGCGCATCTCTTCGAACACATGATGTTTGAAGGTTCGAAACACGTTGGCGAAAAGGCGCACTTCAAATATCTGGAGGCGGCGGGAGCTTCCGATATCAACGGAACGACCTCGTTTGATCGCACAAATTATTTTGAGACGCTGCCCTCAAATCAGCTGGAACTGGCACTATGGCTCGAAAGCGATCGCATGGGTTTTCTGCTTGACACGTTGGACCGGCAAAAGCTGACAAACCAGCGCGATGTGGTGCGCAATGAGCGCCGTCAGAGCGTGGAAAATCAGCCGTATGGTCTGGTGGATGAAGTGCTAGTGCAGGCGCTCTTTCCGGAAGATCATCCCTACCATGCGGACGTAATCGGATCGCATGCAGATGTTGAAGCCGCACGGTTGGAAGATGTGCGTCAATTCTTCCAACAGTTCTATGCGCCGAATAATGCCACGATCGCCATCGCCGGCGATATCGATAAGGCAAAGACGAGGGCATTGCTCGAAAAGTATTTTGGGCCAATTCCGAAAGGGCCCGATGTGCCGAAGGTTGATGTGGTTACGCCGGCCATCACATCGGAAAAGCGCATGACTGTTACTGATACTGTGCAACTGCCTAAGGTTGAGTTTGCCTGGCTTACTCCGCCTGCCTTTGCGCCGGGGGATGCCGACGCTGATTTTGCCTCATACATTCTGGGTGGGGGGAAATCGAGTCGGCTCTACCAGAAGCTTGTCTATGAGCAGCAGATTGCGCAGTCAACGGAATGTTACAACCAGTCGCAGGCTTTGAGGTCGTGGACGACCTGTGAACTGATCGCCCGTCCCGGCGTCACCGTAGAACAATTGGAGAAGGCAGCGGACGAAGTCATCAACGGCTTCCTGCAGAGCGGTCCGACGCAGGCTGAGATCGAACGCGCCCGCAACACGACCGAGGCGCGAAAGATTCGCGGCCTGCAGCGTGTGGGTGGATTCGGCGGCATTGCCGATACGCTGAATTACTACAACCAGTACACCGGCGATCCGGGATATCTGCCCAAAGACCTTGCGCGTTACGATGCGCTAACCGTGGCCAGTGTGCAGAAATATGCACAGGACAACCTGACGCAAAATCAGCGTGTCACCGTATATGGCATTCCCGGTAAGAAAGTAGTGGATGACGTGCCGCGCAGCCCTGCCGATACCGACTCGAACGTAAAAATTCAGCCGGAATACTCCGCAGATTTCGACCAGACGCAGGTATGGCGCAAGAATCCGCCACAACCCGGTCCGCAACCAAAACTCGCGCTGCCCGAGCCGCGGATCTTTACATTGGCAAATGGTTTGAAGGTTTATCTGGTGGAGTCGCATGAACTGCCGGTCTTCAGTGCATCGCTAGTGACGCTTGGCGGCAGCGAAGGCGATTCACCCAGAAAGCCGGGTGTCGCCGGATTTACAGCCGCGATGCTGACCGAAGGGACAACAAACCGCACAGCTCCGCAAATTGCCGATGACACGGATCAGATCGGTGCGAGTCTCAGCAAGAACGCGGGCAACGACAATGCCTATGTGCGGATGAGCGCATTGAGCAATGTTGCAGATCCTGCGCTGAATCTTCTTGCCGACGTAAGCCTGAATCCGGCATTCAGCGATAAGGAAATTGACCGCATCCGCAAGCAGCGCCTCACGACTCTCCTGCAGATGAAGGACGAGCCGGTACAGGTGGCGTTTACGGTCGCGGATCGTGCCCTTTACGGCGCGGACAGTCCTTATGGATACCGCAGTATCGGTACCGAGGCTTCGATCAAAGCGACAACGCGCGCAGACCTCGCTAGTTTTTGGCAGGAACGCTACGTGCCGGCGAACTCGGCTCTCTTTTTTTCTGGCGATCTGACAGAAAAGCAAGCGCGAGACCTCGCAGAAAAATACTTTGGGAAATGGTCGGCAAAGGGCACCGTTTCACAGCCGCCGCCTGCGCCGGCTCCTCCAACACGCCGTGTCATTCTTGTGGATGTGCCAGGGGCTCCGCAAACTGCCATCTGGGCTGCGGGAATTGGCGTGCCGAGATCGACGCCGGATTTTGCGTCACTCAATGTAGTCAACACCATGTTGGGAGGGCTCTTCTCCAGCCGCATCAACATGAACCTGCGCGAGCAGCACGGCTATACGTATGGTGCTTTCAGCCTCTTTCAGTTCATGCGAGGAAGCGGACCGTTCTTCGCTGGAGCTTCTGTACGCACGGACGTGACAGGCTTGGCAGTGCACGAGCTCTTCGCGGAGTTAGATCGCATTCGTACCAGCCCACTGACGGAAGATGAGCTGAAGCGCTCGAAAGACAACCTGATTCGCAAGCTGCCCGGGGATTTCGAGACCGTGGAGGAGACATCGGGCAAGATGTCCGATCTCTTCACCTACCAGCTTCCCCTTGACTACTATCGCGCATATCCTGCACAGATCGATGCCGTTACTTCTGAGCAGGCAGCAAGCGCAGCCCTGAAGTATATCCACCCGGAGAATATGATTCTCATCGCTGTGGGCGATAAGGCAAAGATTCAACCGGAAATTGAGAAGCTCAATCTCGGGCCAATTGAGGAATGGAATACGGACGCAGAGCTGCTGAAGAAGTGACGGATACTAAAAGGCCTGCTAATGAAGCGGGCTTTTTTTGTGCAGCAAATCAAAGATGAAGTAATAGAACTGTCGCGCAAACGATGAATCCCGCAACGCCAAACCCAATGCCTAGATACCAATAGGCGCGCTGTCGCGTAAGCAACGTAATCGAGGTCACAACCAGTCCGATTTCGAGCAGGGCCTCACCGAGATCGAAGCGATTCCCTTTCCGTTCTGCGCGGCGTACTTCAGCCTCGTAGTCATGAGCTTTGTCCTGTTCTTCTTTCAGGTCGTCAGCCCATTTAGCGGAATGCGATTTGTAGCTATCCATCAGCTTCCGCGCGGCGTCATCATGGATGGCGAGTACGGAAAGCAAGTCCGAGGTCAATTGCGTTTCATTCAGGCGAATCTTCTTTGCCTGATATTCGTTCCACTGATCACTGGCGCGAGCCTGCGCCAGAACCGCTTCGGTATGCGTACGATGGCCGAGCACGGTCGAGATGGCGACCAGCACGGCAAGTACGCTCATGGTAAAACTTACGGGTCGAAGACTGGGGTTCTTCGCTGCCTGTTCGTGCTCTTCCTGTAATTCCTGTGCTTCGTTTGGTTCCATTGTCGCGGAAATCTTCCGTTCAGTGGTTTGATTCTAAATTGTGAAACAAGAAGCGTGTTGAAGGGTTTAATTTGAGTAGAGCTTGACCGCATTGTCGTGCAAGTAGGCATGCGCAAAGGTCACGGCCTGCTGCTCGGTGACCTCGTGATTCAGGATCATCTCTGTGAGAGCCGCCGCCAGTGCAATACGCGCTGAGCGAACCGCAATCCAATAACTCTCTTCCGCTCCTACTGCTTCGTTAAAAGGAAACGCATCGGAGCCAAATACGATTTTATCCGGATACAACAGCAGCCAATGACGCAGAACATTCTTAAAATCCGCCGGGTAAAGATAAAGCCCCATCAGCGATGAATCGAGATAAACATTCTTGCGCGCAGTCAGCCAGATGGACTGCTCCTGAAACGGATAGCCGCCATGCAGCAGGACAAACGTCGTGCTGCCATATCGCGGATCGCGCAGTACGTTTTCGAGGTTAAGTGCTGTGCTGTTGGAAACGCTATAGTAGTCGCCAACACCGACCGCCGTGTGAATCTGCACGGGAAGATGCAGCCGACCAGCCTCGCTGATGAGATAACGGAAGAGATAGTCCTGAAAATCCCGGTACTCTGTTTCTGATGGAATCCCGCCGCTTCGATACTTCTCGTATACAGCTTCGGCCATTTGTTTCGACGGATCGCCAAAATTAAGAGAGCGAAAGTAGCCGATCTCAAACTTGATGCCGACGCCTCCGTTCTTTTGATTGTGTTTAACGAGACGGGTTGCGAATTGGAGGTAATCGTCGAATGTCGCGGGAAGCTGTTGCAGGCTTTCCTGGGCGAGTTCGCTGTGCAACTTCTTCTCCTGCATCGGAACATAGACGGCCAAATCCCCATTGCGCGCGATCACGGCATGGTTGTCAAAAGGAAAGAGGAGAGAGTCGACAAAGAAGACCCAGAGGAAGCGCTTTGGTGAGAGATATGGTCCGAGCACGACGCGATTGGCGACTGCCTTCTCGATGTTTAAGCGGTCGAGGATAGTGTCGAAATACTGATAGCCTTGCTGCTCCTGTCGTAGTGCAGCTTTCTTTTTCACAAGCCATTGCAGATGCTCCGGCGAGTGATCGTCATACGGATAACCGAAGAGTGCTTTTGAAGCAGCGATGAGCTCAGGATTATCGTCACGTAAACGGAGCGGTGTGCTCAACTCCGGAGGCGACGTCATCGCGTCTACGTTCGGATCGTCTGCGAAGCCCGGGTGACCATGATTGTCGAAGATTGGGATCGCGTTGATGGTCTCGAGCAGCCGATCATACATTTGCTGGTAAGCCGCAGACGGCGCCGGCACTGCTTCGGGTAGCTGCTGCGCGGGAAGCGTAGCAGCCAGAAGAAAAAGCGTCGTCGGAACAATCAATACAGCCTGTCTGCGAAAGAATGACATGGACCAGCCTCTAAATGAATCTAAGGGTGAGGGAGGCTCACTGCATACAAATACCATGCCGCATGGGGCAGCCACTCCTCTGTCCAGCGCCAGTCCTCATCCTTACCCGTGACGGCAAATCCTTCGTTGAAGGCAATGCCGTCTTCATTATCCATCGCGGCGGTAACGCCGTTGATGATCGCTCCCGGCGCGTTTGTGTATTTATAAGAGCGGAAGAACATGTAAGGGGCGTTGTTATGACCGCTCCCCATCAGCATGCTGGCGTCGTAAGGGTTTCGTCCCAGAATCCAGTGCAACTGGTTCCAGGCATAGCTCTCCAGTTGCGATTGGAAAGCCGGATTCGCAGCGAACAATGGCGCAGCCAGACGAGCGGCACAGGCCAGAGAGCCAAGGCGAGCATTTTCTCCCTGCCACCACGGCGCCGCTTCCGTGTCATGCGGAAAGAAGAAGGCGCTGCGTATCTGTCCATTGCCCATCTGCACAAGTTGCCGCGCATAGCCGAATGGATTGTTGTTCTCATCTGTCACGCTAAGCTCAAAACGGAGGGAGCGCTCTACGGTTGTGCGCACTTGCTCCTGCTTCGCAGTATCTGCGATCTGCAAGTACTCGAGCAGACTAATCACTGGCAATCCAGCATCGGATGGGTGGAAGTATGGCCGCTTCGCATCGTCGGCACGCCAGTAATCGCGATACGCCCCCTCTGTGGTAAGTCGCGCCATAAGCTGTTCGGCTCTCTTATCAGCTGCAGCGCGGTAGACCTGCTTGTGTGTTGCCTGATAAAGCGCCGTCGCAGCCATCAACGCGCAGTAGTCGTCGAGTATGTTTTCTTTTCCATCGTTGAGCAACTCGCTATTGTGTGCGTTGAGAAACTGAAAAGCATCTTCCGCTGCGCGGAGATAGTCCGCGTGTGTAAAGTCCCCGTGTTCCGGCATCGTGCTGGCCAGCGCCAAAGCGGCGATTGCCATGCCGCCTCCGGCGCGAAAGCTTGCTTCGTAAGCGTGCGGGCCAGACGCAGCTCCAACCCGGGTTGTAGAATCCGACGCGTTCTTCTTGATCTGGGTGCGCCAGTTTGGGTTGCCGATCGCTCGATCCTTCGCCAGCTTTTCTTTTCCCGGGCCCGATATCGATTCGAAGAACGAGCCCGCGGGTCTTTTCATCCGAACCAGGAAATCAGCTCCGTAGAGTTCCTCATCCAGCAGCCAGCGTTCATATTCGCTGAAGTTGTCATCATGCCTGGTCTCCAATGCCAGGTAGCTTTTCATCAGCGTCCATACCACCAGCGGCACCTGCTGCGGATTGAAATACGATGTGGGGTTCTGATGGGAAAGATGAATGCCGTAATCGCCAGTGGCGTCATACCAGCCGCCGTGAACGTCCACAAACCCCGGCTTACCATCTGGAAGGGGCAGATGGCTGTCGGCGCGATCAATCAGGCCGCTCGACCGTTGCCCCTTAAAGTAATAGAGGACATTCGAAAGCGTGCTTCGCTCGAGCAGATTGTCTTCAATTTCGAATGGGCAGGACCGCACGGTGCCGGTTTCTGTATCTGCTGCGATGGCATAGCGTCCAGGCTTTTTCCATGAAGAAAAATCGGCAGTCCAGAAGGCCCACTTGTCCCACGCATCGACTTGCCCCGATGACTTCACCTCACCACTGAAAACGACCTTGCCCGTATCTGTGTCGATCAACGTAAATTTTTGCGGATGGTCGGTCTTTGTGCCTGCGACAATCGCTTGCTTTGGCGATCGTGTCTCGTAGCCAACGTGATCTACCAGGACCTGCAGTTGCGCAAAGCCGGCCGGCGCAAAGAACCCGCTCAGGCAGGCAGCAAGAAGATACTTCGATGTGTGTATGATTTTCCCATTCCCTTCAGGGCAGTTTTTGCGAATATAAACCATTTCGCAGGGAGTGTACCGCACCTTGCCCGCAGGGAAGAATAGGACATAGGAGACAAAGTTGAAGAGGACCGCACTGCAGCAGACGAAGCTTTATCACCTGGTATCGAACTTTTCCGGCCGCACGCAAATAAGCTGGTGTTATCTGTATTGGTTCCTCTTGTCTGTTCTCTGCCTCAATTCTCCTGCTCTCTTTGCAGGTGTGCCGCCGGTTCAGCAGCCAGTCATCGTCGCCTATGTCTTTCCGCAGCAGGCGGTGCTTCAGCCCGGTGACGTCGCCGCGCGGAAGCTCACTCGCATCAACTTTGCCTTCGCCAATCTGCAGGGCGGCAAAATCGTAACCGGCACCGCATCCGACGCGGCCAACATGGCGGCGCTTATCGCGCTCAAGCGGGAAAACCCATCCCTTACAGTCCTGGTTTCAGTAGGCGGCTGGCTGTGGTCGGGCAATTTTTCCGACATGGCTCTGACAAGCGAGAGCAGACGCGTCTTCATCCAGAGCGTCATCGAGTTCATCGAGCGTTACCAGCTTGATGGACTGGATATTGACTGGGAATATCCCGGCATGGCCGGAGCTACGAACCATTTTCGCCCCGAAGATAAACAGAACTACACGCGCATTCTGGCAGAGCTACGTAAGCAGTTTGATGACGAAGAGAAAAAGCTCCGTCGTCCGCTTTTTCTCACCATCGCAGCCGGTTCCTCCAGCGAGTTCCTTGAACACACGGAAATGGCCGAAGTCCAGAAGTATGTCGATACCGTCAACCTGATGGCTTACGACTATTACGAGCCCGACTCCGATGCCACCACCGGAAACCACGCACCGTTATTCACTGACCCTTTAGATCCGAAGAAAGTCTCGGCCGACAGATCGGTTCAGGAGTTCGAGCAGGCCGGAGTTCCAGCGGGAAAGATCGTATTAGGGGTGCCTTTCTATGGGCATACGTGGGGTCAGGTGCCGGATCAGAATCACGGTCTCTTTCAACCGGGCAAGCCAGTCCCCAACGCCTACGCGAACTTCAGCAACATCTCTGCAAGTATGCTGAACCATGGCTTTACGCGCTACTGGGACGCAGCGGCCTCTGTGCCATATCTCTACAGTCCGGCGCAGAAGATATTTGTGTCATATGAAGACCCGGACTCGCTCGCACCGAAGTGCAAATACGTGCTCGATCACAAGCTAGCCGGTGTCATGTTCTGGGATTACAGCAGCGACCCATCAGGAAAGCTGCTCGACGCCATCGACACCGGGTTGCATCGCAATCCATAGTCAGCCAATACTCGACGTGATGCCTACTGCGCTGCCTGCAACCAGCCGCTTGGGGTGGAATGCGAAATCTCCACCTCCTCAGCGGTCATGTCGACGGAGACATCAGCAAAGAGGGGAGTGCTGAGATAGCGCTCACCTGTATCCGGCAGCATGCATAGGATCTTCGACTCCTTTGGAGCTTCAGCGCTGACGCGCAGGGCGGCTGCAAAGGTTGCGCCGGAGGTGATGCCGACAAAAATTCCTTCTTTACGTGCGAGCTCGCGACTCCATCGCAGTGCTTCCGCGTTTTCGATACGAAGAACCTGGCTGATGACCTTCATGTCCACGGCATCTCCCGTCAGCTTTGCGACGAAGTCCGGGCTCCAGCCCTGTAATGGATGTGGGCGCCACGAGGGGTGGCTTGCCTTTGCCGATCCATCCGGATTCCGCTGCTGCTCGATGCCACTCGATAGCATGGGCGCGTCGTCTGGCTCGCAAACGACGATCTTCGTCTCAGGCCGTTCTTTGGCCAGCACTCGGGCCACGCCCTTCAGAGTGCCGCCTGTGCCAAATCCCGTAACCCAGTAGTCGAGCCGCTCGTCTTTGAAGTCTTCCAGTATCTCTCGAGCTGTTGTACGCGAGTGCATGTCAGCGTTGGCTTCATTCTCGAACTGACGCGTCAGAAACCAACCGTGGGTTTCGGCGAGTTCGATAGCTTTGGCGACCATGCCCAAACCTCTGCCAGCAGCGGGGGTAAGCACGACCTTCGCGCCCAGGAAGCGCATCAGCTTGCGTCGTTCGACGCTGAAGGTCTCCGCCATGGTGACGACCAGCGGATAGCCTTTCTGAGCGCATACCATAGCCAGGCCTATACCTGTATTCCCGCTCGTTGCTTCAATCACTGTCTGGCCGGGCTTGAGCCGACCGGTTCTTTCCGCATCCTCAATCACACCGAGGGCGAGACGATCCTTTACCGACCCCAGCGGATTGAATGCTTCGACTTTGACGAAGAGGTTTACATGCGCGGGGGCCAATCTGTTGATTCGCACCACCGGGGTATTACCGATTGTTTCAAGGATGTTGGCATATCTGTGTCTCACCGGTGGCTCCTTGGGGATGAATCTAGTAATCTGCAAGAGCGCTAGCTTTGATTGTCAAAGCGCCATTTTTCATCAGACCACTTCAGAATACACTCCAACTTCCCAACGCTGCCCGGGCAGCCCCGAATTCTAGACACCCCCGGAAAGCAAGTTAAGAATGAGAGCTCTCATCGCTCGATTTCATCGGGCTCGTATAAGGGCGGTGCGGCTTTAGTCCATCGTGCAACCAAAGATGGTGAGAGAGGCAGCC
>JABDHA010000082.1:289-18088 GCA_013285705.1 Acidobacteriota bacterium | reverse complement strand
GTCATCCTTCACACAAAATAAACGAATCCTCGTCCCCGCAACCGCAGCCAGAGTGGCCACATGGATACCAGCCCGCCGCGCCGCTAAAGTCGCCCCTCCAAACTCGTCATCTATCTCCCCTCCAATCTGTCATCCTGAGCGGAGCGAAGGATCTGCTTTTCACCTGTACTGCCGACTCAGATAGCACTCATCCATAAAAAGCGAGGTGTCGAAACTCCTCGGAGATGAGACTATTTCTTATCCGCAATTATCAGGAGACCAAACAACGATGAAGAAGCATTCACCGATGGCCAAGCGAGCGCTTTTACTGGCCGGACTCATTGCCGTCTGTACTTCAGGCAGCGCTTTGGCCCAAAACAAGGCAATCGACTTTACGCCGGGCATGCCATTCAGTGATGGCTACGTAGCCGGCAACACTCTCTACGTCGCAGGTCAGCAAGGACCGGACTCCGATGGCAAGGTCACCGGCACAGACATCACCCTGCAAACCACCAACGCCATCGCCGCAGTGAAAAAAGTGGTGGAGAAGGCCGGCTTCGAGATGTCCGACATCGTCTCCGTCACGGTCTATGTCACCGACCTGAATGATGTCGAAAAAATGAACGAAGTCTACAAAAAGCTCATGCCCGACCCCAAACCAGCACGAGCCACAGTGCAGGTCGCAGGCTTGATCGGCGGCGCAAAGATTGAAATATCGGCCATCGCAGTAAAAAGCAAACATAAGAAGTAGCTGGTGCCCCATCCTGAGTCGAAGCGAAGGGTGGGGTATCAAATTAGTTCGTCAGGACGTATTCATCGCTCCCCGATCCAGTAATTCGCAAGAAGATTGCCCTTGTTATCGAGGTTATAGAGAAGGCCTACAACCGCATAACCTAGTTGATTCAGGATTGCAGGACCTCCGTCCTGCGGCACATCGATGACCATAATCGGTCTTGGCATGGTGTCCCCGTGCACGCGGGTTCCTACCAGTAAAATGCCATCTGCCGCTGTTCCACCCATGGCCGTGATGATGTAGCCTTGACCCGCAAGTTGCTGCGCGACCGCACTCACAGTATCAAACGTTGCTGTGGCAGTCTGGACGTCGTAGACGGTGCTGGTGTCACTCTGCCATCCGTACGATAGGTAAAACACCTGTCCATCGTTCCAGGAAACAGCGGTGATCACCCGGCCATTCGCACCATCTTGAGAGGCCGCCCCTTGAAAATCGGCCGCCGATACAGTGTGTTGGATGGCGTCAAACCCGCCGCCCGAGGTTGTTTGAACCCACGATGCGGCAAATGTGTTGGAGAGCGGTTGAATATCTAAGCCCGTAAGTACAGTATTTGCGGCACTCAGAGTTTCTAATTCCGAGCCAAATTCATCGAAGGGAAAGCCTTGATAGAAGACGGAGAGTCCGGTTAAGCCTTCTGGCAGAGAATTTGCATTAAGTAGCCAATTGCACCCGAATTGGGTCGATCCGGTTGCCGGACAACCTGGACCAATGGAAAGGGGAGTTCCAGTTGCGTTACCGAACGATACCCCGCCCCATCCAGCGAAATTTGTTCCCTCTTCTCCGTTAGCACCGTTAACGATGGAAGCAGCATCGACTTGTTGGAAACGCAGATCCCCTTGCTGCGGAGCTCGTGCCGTGACAGTGAGCGAGGCGGCATTGGAAGTGACAGAGCCCAGGCTGTTGCTGATGGTAAGAGTGTACTCCGCCCCATTGTCTGCAAAGGCTACGGCAGGCGTAGTGTAACTCGAACTGGAAACGGCTCCCGGGATAGGCACCCCGTTCTTCATCCATTGATAGGTAAGCGGAGCTCCGCTCACGCCGACCGAAAATGTCGCGGGTAGACCCATCGGCGTGCTCTGGTTCGCAGGCTGGCTCACGATAACAGGAGCAATCGGGGTGAATTCAGGTGTGGCAGGGCCTTTACCGGATCCGCAACCAGATGACAGGGCACTGATCGTGAACAATGCCGAAATGCACAACACAAAGTAACGGCGTGACAATACGCGAGGCTGCCTTAGCAACATGCATAGCACCTTAAAAAAATATCTGAGAGTTAGAAACTTTGAAGGTCGACGAAAACCTCGAAAGAGCAAGGAAACCGAAGACTTCGCGGAATCGCCAAGTTGCAGAAATCCAAATCCGTCACGGATAGACGTATTACGGACAAAAGATCAGTGAATCTTCCTGATACTTACAAAGTTATATAAGTCATCCTGGCTTAGTTGCTAGCCCAAAGATTCGGAAGATAGAAGGTGTGTTTTGTGATGTCAACAGAACATACACTGGCGATTAGTAGCTATAGATTCAGGAACCTGTTCACCCACCTACGTGCGGCCGTGGTCATTCCAGTGTGTGCCCCATCCCGATCGCGAAGATGGGCGCCCGCAACCTCCACCCTAAACGCTGTCATCCTGAGCGCAGCGAAGGATCTGCTTTTCTCTTGTCAAGCCCCGCAACTTCAATAAACCCTTTAACCCACTCATTCTAAAGAGAAAAACCCACCACCAATTTGGCAGATTATTTCCCCAAATCCCGTAAAATAGAAATAGAGACAAAAAAGCCCGCCTATCCGGCGGGCTTTTTTATTGCAGAAAAAGACTTTACCAACAAATCGCGCGGTTTCAATACTTTGCGGCACTTAAAAACACAAACTGAATCGTCTCAAAGACTTAGCCACTCCCACCCTCCCGGGGGTAGGGCCCAACCAGGAGGGTACATGGTTCCCCAATGCCACCACATCATGCCAGACAATCACCAATGCGGCAGCCCAGCGCTTCGCGGCCAGGACTATTGCTACTATCACCGTCCCGGCCGTCAGCCCAGAACGCGCACACCGCGTACCCGCTACCCAGGCCTCGATCTGGAGACACTTCCGAACATCGACAATCCGAAGGCCATCCAGCAGACGCTCTCCACGGTCATACAGGCTCTGGCGGCCAACACCATCAGCCTCTACCAGGCGCAAACCATGATCTACGCCCTGCAACTAGCCTCCAACCTGAGCTGACAAGACGGAAGAGAGGATGGAAAGAGAATCGGGGCGGCTTCAGCCCGCGCACCATTGGGACCAGAGAGGAGATCAATACCGCGAATGGGAGAGGTAGGTGCGGGCTTCAGCCCGCACACCACAAGTGAATCGGAGGATGGTGGCTTTAGCCCCTGAGGTCAATACCGCGGATAGTAGTAGTAATATCCAGGCCGATAGTAGTACGGGTAAGGATAAGGATACCCGTACCCATATGGCCCCGGAACCGCATACACCGCCCTGCGCCGCAACTGCGGCTGCTGGGGAACGGACGCTTGCAACCGCTGAGCCTCCTGGGAAGACACCGGAGCGACCGTTATCGGATTCGCCAGATGGAAACTCAGCAAAGCCTCAGGCGGAACGGCAACCTGCGGTCCCTTGGTCGCCGCCGAAGCCGCGAGCCCGGTAACGCCGCCTGCCACCGCACCGATCGCAGCGCCGGGTCCACCGCCCGCAATGGCGCCGATCACGGCACCAAGGCCTGCGCCGCCTGCAGTGTTCGCGGCTGAGTAGCCGCCTTTACCGGGTCCTTCGCCAGTCCAGGTATCGGTCGTCAACGCATAGGTCTGTCCAGCCAGGCTGAGCGAGGTAATTTGCAGCTTCAAACCGGATTTACCAGCCAGATCACCCGGCTTTTTAACGTCTGTGACCTGTCCCGTCACCACCGCGCCGCGCGGAATCGCCAGCGCATTGCCCTGGAAGACATCGTTGGCAACCGTCGCCTGGAACATCGTGCCCGCCTGTACCTTGCGCGCATCCAGCGGCTCACTCGTACGGATATTTAGGAGCGTGCCCGCAGGCAGTGTGACCGGACCGCTTGGCAGCTGGTAAGTCGGCTGTTGTTGCTGATAACTCGGCTGCTGCTGATAATTGGGTTGTTGCTGATAGCCGCCCTGCTGTTGGTCAGGCGGATAGGCCTGCTGGTTGTTCTCCGCCTGATCTGGATTGGCAACGCCCTGGTCAAACGGCGGCGGAGGAGGCACCTGCTCATCGGCACTCTGACCCGCAGCCTGCGGTTGCTGTACAGGCGTAGTGCTGATCGTCAGGTTATTCTCAACAGAGCGCACGCCGCTCACGCCTGCTGCAATCTGCTGGGCCAGCTGTTTGGCGGAGTCGTTTTGCACGGTCCCGGAAAGTGTGACATCGCCCTGAATCGTAGCGGCGGTAATATGCTGTCCCTGTAGCTGCGTCGATTGCGCCAGCGCGGCAGCAACATCGGTCTGAATATCAAAATCCGTACGCGCCGCTGTTTGCGCCTGCTGCGGAGCAGCTAGGGCAGCTGGCACATACAAAGAGCTTCCCAATCCGAGGCAAAGAAGAACCGCGGAAGCCTTCACTTTCATCGATCGAGCACCAAGCAAATCATTCATAAAGCAACACCTTCAATTCGCTCCGCGACAGAAGCCACATCGATTAGACGCGTAGCCTCACCCGAGCGTCGCTAATATGAACCCGCCTTAAAACAAAAAGTTACGGGCTGGCCGAAGCCAGCCCGTAACCGGAAAGTGATCAGATAAGCGAGGGCTTCAGCCCTCGCAACAAGTTCAACCCTTCAGCTTCTTGTAGCGGCGAATCAAAGTGTTGGTCGAGCTGTCATGCTTGCCCTCAACGTCGCCTTCGAGCTCAGGGATGATGTTCTTCGCCAGCACTTTGCCCAGTTCCACACCCCACTGGTCAAAGGAGTCGATCTGCCAGATCGCGCCCTGCGTAAAGACGCTATGCTCGTAAAGCGCCACCAGCTTGCCCAGCACCGCCGGCGTAAGCGTCTCAGCCAGAATCGTATTCGACGGCCGATTGCCCTCAAACACGCGATGCGGAACCAGCCAATCCGGAGTTCCCTCCGCCTTCACCTGTTCCGGGGTTTTGCCAAACGCCAGCGCCTCACCCTGGGCAAAGACATTGGCCATCAGCAGGTCGTGGTGGTTGCCCAGCGGATTGAGCGTCTTCCCAAAGCCGATGAAGTCGCAAGGAATCAGCTTCGTCCCCTGGTGGATGAGCTGATAGAAGGAGTGCTGCCCGTTCGTTCCCGGCTCACCCCAGAAGATCGGCCCGGTCTCGTACTTCACATGCTCGCCGCTAAGAGTGACATGCTTGCCGTTGCTCTCCATCGTGAGCTGCTGCAGATAGGCGGGAAAACGCTTCAGATACTGTTCATACGGTAAAACAGCAACCGTCTGCGCACCGAAGAAGTCATTGTACCAGACCGAAAGGAGACCCATCAGCACCGGCAGATTCTTCTCAAACGGAGTCGTGCGGAAGTGCTCGTCCATCTCGTGGAATCCGGCCAGCAGCTTGCGGAAGTTGTCCGGACCAACAGCCAACATCGTCGAAAGACCGATGGCCGAGTCCATGGAATACCGGCCGCCCACCCAATCCCAGAAGCCGAACATGTTCGCCGTATCGATACCGAACTTCGAGACCTCAGCCGCGTTGGTCGAAACCGCCACAAAGTGCTTGGCAACAGCCTTCTGGTCGCCGAGTTTCTTGAGACTCCAGTCACGCGCAGTGTGCGCGTTGGTCATCGTCTCAAGCGTAGTGAAGGTCTTCGAGGAAATGATGAACAAC
Source organism: Acidobacteriota bacterium (assembly GCA_013285705.1). Classification (GTDB taxonomy): domain Bacteria; phylum Acidobacteriota; class Terriglobia; order Terriglobales; family Acidobacteriaceae; genus Alloacidobacterium. The sequence goes on along the minus strand of JABDHA010000082.1, from coordinate 12,506 downwards.
GTCTCTTCCGGATCGAGATCGACGGTCGCTTCAGCGAAATCCGTTCCGTCCACGTTCGAGACGAAACGGAAGACCATGTCGCGCTTGCTGTAATGCTTCAGCGCCTCGTAAGCCATCACCGGGCCAAGGTCCGACCCGCCGATGCCGATGTTGATGACGTTCTTGATCCGCTTGCCCGTGTGTCCGACCCAGGCCCCGCTGCGCAGGCGGTCGGCAAACGCCGACATCGCGTCGAGCACCGCATGTACTTCGGGAACAACGTCCTTGCCATCGACGAGAATCTTCTCGCCCTTCGGAGCGCGCAACGCCACATGCAGCACAGCGCGGTTCTCCGTGATATTGATCTTGTCACCGCGGAACATCGCATCGATACGCTCACGCAGCCCACTCTCTTGAGCCAGCTTCAGCAACAGGGAGAGCGTCTCATCTGTAATGCGGTGCTTCGAGTAGTCAAGATAGATGCCGACAGCTTCGGCGGTCAGGCGCTCACCGCGCTTTGCGTCATCGGCAAAAAGCGAGCGCAGATGCACATCTTTGATCTGCTGATAGTGCGTTTCAAGTGCCTTCCAAGCGGAAGTCTGTGTAAGGGGAATTGCCTTTTCTGTAGTAGCCATGACGCTCCTTCTTCCTCAGCGACTTAGATTCTCCCACAGTTACGGTGGTGACAGGAAACCGGCAAAATTCGCAACTAATTCAAGCTGTTCATTGCAAATTCACGAGCCGCCTCGAGAAGCTTCGCCACCGACTCTTTCGAGCACGATTCAGAATATATGCGCAGCAGCGGTTCGGTACCGGAGGCGCGCAGCAACAGCCACGTCTCAGCCGCATTCGGCTTGGTAGCTGCTTCAGGGTTTTTAAGAAAGAACTTGATGCCATCCAGAGTTTCAACTCGCTCAACAGGCATCCCGGCAAACTCTTTCACGCCCGCACGAGCCTTGGCGATGGTCGCATTCTTCAGGTCGTCCTGAATGTGCAGATCGATCCGTCCGTATTGATGCTCGCCGTATTCCTCCTGCAAACGCGCGACCAATTGCCCCAGTGTGCGGCCCTCTTCCGCCATCACATTGGCAATAAGAAGTGCATTCAACAACCCGTCGCGTTCCGGAAGGTGCCGCTTGATGCCGATGCCACCCGATTCCTCACCGCCAATGAGGATGTCCTTCTCGAGCATCAGGTCGCAGACGTATTTGAACCCGATGCCGTGCTCATGCAACGTCCGGCCATAGCGGGCACAGATGCGGTCGAGCATCTTCGTAGTATTGAAGGCGCGCGTCACATCTCCGGGCCACTTTTTCCGCTCCAGGAACCATTGCAGAAGTACCGCGAAGATCTTATGCGGATCGACAAAGTTGCCATGCTCGTCAACAGCCCCGATCCGGTCCGCATCACCGTCAGTCACTAATCCGGCCTGGCATTTCTCAGCGACAACCGTCTCCTGCATAGCGCGAATATGCGGCTCAATCGGCTCCGGATTGATGCCCGGAAAGAGTGGATCGACATTGGCTCGAATCTCGACGAAATCGACGCCGATTTTTGTAAAGATGCCTGCCAGTACGCCGCGTCCTGCGCCATACATGCAGTCGATGCCGAACTTCAGCCCGGATTTGCTGATTAGATCGAGGTCCGCAAATTTCGAGATTGCCTCAACATACGGAGTCTGAAAATCGACCGTCTCAATCTTCGCGGGAGTCGCGGCTTTCGGCAGAGGCTTCCCCAGATAGCCTTCGATTTCAGCAATAATCGACGGCTTTCCCGACCCGCCGTAGTATGCCTTGTACTTCACGCCGTTCCACTGATATGGATTGTGGCTCGACGTAATCATCACACCACCCGCAGCTCCATGCGCCCGCACTCCATAGGAAAGAGCAGGGGTCGGCGTAATACGATCCGCAATCTTGACCGGAATACCCGCAGCAGCAAGGACTTCTGCAACCGCACGGGCGAAAGCCTGCGAGCCAAAGCGCGTATCGTAGCCGATGCATACGCCCTCGCCGGGATCTTTCTTCGACAGCACATACGTTCCAATGGCGGTCGCTGCGATGCGTACATTTTCAAAGGTAAAATCGTCGGCGATGATACCCCGCCAGCCATCTGTACCAAACTTGATTGCAGTCGAGTTTCCCATGCTTCGGCTTGCTTCGCTCCTGAAAATTTTAGATCAGAAAATTTAGATCAACTCTTTGCGCCCGCTCGCAGCGAGCTGCTTTACGATCTTGCCCACATCCTGTGAATGATGTCGCGTGGTAATCAGAATAGCGTCGTCCGTTTCAACAATCACAAGGTCTTTCACCCCAACCAGCGCAACGAATTTATTCGGACTGTACACGTAATTTCCATGCGCATCCAGAGGTAAGGCGCCTGCGCTCTCCATGACATTTTCATACTTGTCAGATATGTTCGCCTGTTCCAGTTGATGCTCATAGAGTGCGGCCCATGAGCCAAGATCGTTCCATCCAAAATTCGCCCGCAGGCAGTACAGATTCGAGTGATGTTCGCCCTTCGCAGAGCGCGGCTCAAGAACTGCATAATCCACGCTGATGTTCTCGCACTGCGGATAGAGCCTCTCGAAGACCGCGCGGAACTCAGGCGTTCCGTACGCCGCTGCAATTTCTTCGAGGATCGGCGCTGTCTCTGAAAGATGCTCACGGATCGCATTGGCCAGCGTACGCGCGCTCCAGACAAAGATACCGCTGTTCCAGTGGTAATTCCCTGCCGCGACAAACTCTTCGGCGCGCTCATGATTCGGCTTCTCGGTAAAACGACGAACGCGCAGAGATCCATCGTCCAGTGCACTGCCTGTTTCGATATAGCCATAGCCTGTTTCAGGACGCGTGGGCGTAACACCGAGCACCACCATATTGTCGCCAGCAGCTGCGATCTTGATGGCGTGCTCCAGCACTGCGAGAAATGCTGCCTCATCTGCGATGACATGATCCGCTGGAAAAATTCCCAGCACCGCATCCGGATTCGTTTTCTCGATGAGGAACGCAGCCAGTCCCGCAGCCGGTGCAGTATTGCGGGCTGCAGGCTCGCATACGACCTGCTCCGATGGCACCACATCATCGAGCTGACCGCAAATCGCCGGCGAAAGAAGATCGTTGGTGATCACCCAAAAATCATTGCGTTTCGTGAGCGGTTCCAGGCGGTCCACAGTTCGCTGAATCATCGTGCGCTCGCCGTCGAGGGCCAGCACCTGCTTCGCACGCGCCTTGCGGCTTCGTGGCCAGAAGCGTGTCCCGCTACCTCCAGCCAGAATGATTGGCCGGAAATCGATTGTTTTCGACATAGTTCTCCGTTCTTCGCGGAAGGCTAATCGGCAGATTTAGGAAGAATGCGCATCAGGTCTGCGGCGCTTTCTGTCGAGATACGCCAATTCTTAGCACCAGCTGGAATCACTGCGAGCTGACAGCGTCCTAACGAAAACGCTTCGAACCCATCGCCTTCGACCTTGAGATTGCCATCTGCCAGAAAAACAAGCTGCACCACATCGGCAGATGCAGTTTCAGAAGATAACGTTGCTGCACCGCTCTGCAGGCTCCAGCACTCCATGCGAAAGTACTTTTCATCAATAAGAATTGAGTGCCCGTTCACGCTCTTGGGGAGCCGTTTTCCTGCACCTGTCGAGAGCCGCATCGCCTCCATGGACTTATCGAGATGCAACTCGCGCGGACGCCCGTAGTCATACATACGGTAGGTCAGATCACTGGTCTGCTGTGTTTCAAGCAGCACCGCTCCCGGCTCGACTGCATGCACAGTGCCAGCGTCGACAAAGATCATGTCACCTTTGTTCACAGGCACCAGATTCAGCAATCCTTCAAGCGTCGATCCTTCAATGGCTGCCCGCACCTGCTCCGGCGTCGTTCCCGGCTTGATACCCAATGCGACTTCGGCCCCAGCCTGAGCATCGAGCGCATACCAGCACTCCGTCTTGCCGCGCGGCTCGCCATATTTCTGCGCCATCGCATCATCGGGATGCACCTGCACGCTGAGTTTTTCTTTCGGGAAAAGTATCTTGATCAGCAAAGGAAATTCTTCGCCGGCGCGGCCTTTGCCCAGCAAAGCCTCTCCATGTGCGGCGGTAATGTCTTTGAGCGATTGCCCTTGCAGCGGCCCTGTCTCTGCCGCGCACATTTCGCCGGTGAGCCACACTTCGCCAATCGGCTCGCCATCTGTCTTGTAATCAAACCATGGTGAAAGGTCGTTGAACCCCCAAATGCGGGTCCGAAAGTAAGGAGCAAGTCTGAATGGGGTTAAGCCTTGCATGTATTTCCAGTATGCCTGATTTTGCTCCACTTACACAGCCTCCGTCTCAGCGGCTACCATAGAGAAGACATGGATCGTTATCTTGTAACCGGCTGCGCCGGATTTCTCGGCTCCTGGATCAGCCAGGCGCTTGTTGAGCGCGGAGAAACAGTTCGCGGCTTCGATAATTTTGAAACAGGCCGCAAAGAAAACTTTGCTGGAATTCTTGACCGCATCGAGTTTGTGCAAGGCGATCTGCGCGATGCCGATGCAATCGCCCGTGCCTGTGAAGGCGTGGCTTACATTCTGCACCAAGGGGCTCTGCCATCGGTGCCGCGCTCGGTGAAAGATCCGCGCACCAGTCACACGGCCAATGTCGATGGCACCTTCAATCTGCTCGAAGGCGCGCGTGCTGCCGGAGTCAAGCGCGTGGTCTACGCCGCTTCGTCTTCCGCCTATGGCAATCAACCCGGCTTCCCTCGTAAAGAAACGACGGTTCCAATGCCCATTGCGCCCTATCCGGTACAGAAACTCGCCGGAGAGCTTTACATGCGCAGCTATTGGCAAGTCTATGGACTCGAGACCGTATGCCTGCGCTACTTCAACATCTTCGGTCCCCGTCAGGTGCCGGATTCTCCATACAGCGGAGTGATGGCGAAATTCACGCTGCTGATGCTTCAAGGGGAACAACCAACCATCTTCGGCGACGGCGAGCAGGGTCGCGATTTTACCTATATCGAGAATGCGGTTTCGGCCAATCTGCTTGCGCTCCAGGCTCCAGCAGAAAAAGTCGCAGGCAAAGTTTTCAATGTTGCCTGCGGAGAACGCCACACGCTGAATAAAACCTACAAAATTCTCGCAGAACTGACGGGCTTTACCAAGCCGCCGATTTACGGTCCGGAGCGGACGGGCGATATACAGGATTCGTTAGCCGATATAAGCGCCGCGCGTGAGGCTTTCGGATACGAGCCGCTTGTCAGCTTTGAAGAAGGCCTGCGCCGCACTGTCGAATGGTACAAGCAGCAGATGAAAGAGGCTGCTCCGCAGAGCAGCCTCGTGTAAGTGTAACGTCAGAGTTACTTTTCCTGAACTGCATTCACTAGATCATGCAATGGCGCAAGAACCGTAAATCGAACCAGGCCCTGCGGTTTTTGCGCTGCGTCCAGTGCCGCAAGGCTGCTCTGTTTCCATCCAGCAGGAGCCGCATTCCCACCGGAGAGATACTTCACCGCCTCCGACCCGATTTTTGCCAGGTCAGCAAACTGTTGCGCTCGGCCTGCTGCATCCGCCAGAAGCGGAGATTCAGAAACCTGCCGCTGCACGTCGGGAGCAGCCTTCGACCAGCTTGCAAAATTGTTTGCAAGCTCCTGCCGCTCTCTTCCATCCTGTGCAGGATTCTTAAGAAACGCCTGCACCAGCACTTCCATCTGATAACGGGATGGCGGATCAGGACGCACCGCATCCACCAGATGATCGAGCGGCGTCAGCTGCGACGTGTGCTGTCCCTGATAGCGCTCATGGAAGCTTACCGGTTCGAGGACCGAAGCAAAGACACGCATCGCATCAATATCGGTGGTGCCAGTCAAAGCGCGCAGTCCAACATCTTCCTGTGTAAGGTGCGTCAGGCCAAATGCTTCCAGCCGCACCGACATGACATCCAGCCTGCGATACATGTCGCTCACATCGCGAACATTTTCCGGCGACCAGAAGCGCTCCGCCATAGCCGCCGTGCGCGGCCAGATCCGTGAGTCGATTGTGCGCTCATAAAGCTGCTCGCCCCACATGCAGACCTCGCCGCCGAGAATAAGCGTCTGCTGCTGTGGCGTCAGATCGGAGTCAGCGGGTAATGGGTCGGCAAGATAATGCTGTTCGGCTGGCTTCATCGCGTCCAGATAGTAGGGCGCCGACAGAATTCCCTGGTAACCCTGCTTTGCCCCTGCAGCCAGCGATTCCGTGCCCCGCCATGATTGGATGATCACGTCTTTCGGCAACGCGGGATTCAGCACTTCATCCCAGCCGATCATGTACTTATGATGCTTCTGCAAAATCTTCAGCAAACGCTGATTAAAATAGGCCTGCAACGCTGCCGGGTCCTTCATGTCATGCTTCTGCATGAATTCCACGATGCGTGGATTACCCTTCCACTGCACGCCCTTGGTCTCATCGCCACCGATGTGGAAATAAGGATCGGGAAAGATGGTCGACATCTCTCCAATGAACCCATCGAGAAACTTGTAGGTACTGTCCCGTGTCGGGTCCATCGCTTCGTCTGAGATTCCAAATACGCGGCGAACTGTGTAAGGGCCGGGGCCGCTCGCAAGATCTGGATACCCTACGAACCAGCTCACACTATGTCCCGGCATGTCGAACTCCGGTACAACACGAATGCCGCGCTCTCGGGCATAGGCAACCACTTCCTTTGCCTGCTCCTGCGTGTAATAAAGGCCATCAGAGCCCATGCCTGCGAGTTTCGGATATAACTTACTCTCGATGCGGAATCCCTGATCCTCAGAAAGATGCCAGTGAAAGACATTTAGCTTCACTGCAGCCATGCCATCGAGTGTGCGTTCGATGACAGGTACGGGCTCAAAGTGGCGTCCACTATCGATCATCAATCCGCGCCAGTGAAAGCGCGGCGTATCCTCGATGCTCACCGCCGGTAGAATGTAGCCCGCGTGATCGGTCTGAACAAGTTGCAGCAAGGTCTCCATGCCGCGCAGCGCTCCAACTACAGTCTTGGCCTGCAGGTTCACTCCGCTCGAGGTCACATGCAGCGAATACGATTCGTCCTCGTCGATAGATTGCACCGCCTCGCCTGCGCCTTGCACATCGACGACAAGCGCAGCCCCCGCTGCGTCTTTCTGAATGTCTTTTGTAATGGGCACACCTGTCTGGTATTCCAGGCGGTGCAGCATGCGCCCGATCCCGGCGTCCAAGCGCTCGTCGCGAAAGTGCGGAGCAGCAACGGTGAAGGATGAACTCAGCGTAAAGCTGCCCTGGTCCGTTGTGAGCTTTGCCGGCACCGGCATCAAGGTGTTGATAAACGTGGGTTGAGGCGTTTGTGCACGCATGTGCATGGATGAAATCAGGATGGCGCTACTGACGAAGGCAGAACAGATCGCAAGCCGCAATACATTGTCTCCCAGGTGGATTTTTATCCGCGGCATTAGAATAGCAATCGAAATGCGACATGCGCTCCTAACTTTCGTTTTATTTCTATTTTCTACGTTTTTGATCGCTCAGCCCGCTGTACCGCCCCCCCTGCCGCCGCAACAATATACCAACCTCGGCGACCTGAAACTGGAAAACGGCTCCGTGATTCGCGACTGCAAGATCGGCTACCGCACAATGGGAACCTTGAACGCAGCAAAGTCAAATGCCGTGCTGATTCCTACCTGGTTCACGGGCAAGAGCAGCGAAGTGATGATGGGACTGGGACCCGGGAGCTACATCAACAGCACAAAATACTTCGTGATTGCAGTAGACTCCCTCGGCAACGGAGTTTCCTGTTCGCCGTCAAACAGTGCAACACAACACGGCACGGACTTCCCGCAGTTCTCCATTCAGGACATGGTGTATTCCCAATATCGCCTCATAACAGAGACGCTGCACCTGCAGCATCTGCATGCCGTCATGGGTGTATCCATGGGCGGCTTGCAGACCTTTCAGTGGATGGTGAGCTATCCGGAATTCATGGATCTGGCCATCCCCATCGCCGGCACGCCGCAGATGAGTTCCTATGACCTGCTGCTTTGGAACACAGAGTTGAAGGCGCTGGAATCTGACCCGGCCTACAAGAACGGCAGATATACGCAGACGCCGCCCCTGTCACTGGTTGCGCTCATTCACAACATGAATCTGGCGACGCCAGATTTCCGCACAAACCACACGACTCGGGAAGGCTTTCAGCAATACTTTGACAACATTACGGCTGAAGGCGATCGCTTCTTCGACGCCAATGACTATCTGCGCCTGTTGCAGGCTCTTATCGGACACGATATTGCGCATGGCGGATCACTCTACGATGCCGCCAGCAAGGTGAAGGCGAAGGTGCTCATCGTCAACGCTACCCAGGACCACATGGTGAACCTGCTGCCGGCATTAGGTTTTGCCAAGCTGATTCATGCGCAGACGTTGCTGCTTGACTCCGATTGCGGACACATGGCTCCCGGCTGCGAGAGCGCAAAGATGGACCCAGTAGTAGCGCAGTTTCTCAGCCAGCCGTAATCGAGACATTAAACGAAGTGGTTGCCGTCGCCCTCAATGTGGGTAGGGCGGTCCTTCTTACGGAGAACATCCAGTCCGGCACGCAAGCCATTGAGCACACCCGAAACTTGCTTGAGCGGCGTCGCAATTCCGTGCTGCACGGCTGCCGTGGTCTGCGTCAATCCATCGAGGATGGCAGTTGCCATTTCATCCACGCGCGATACCTGTGCCTCTGCGACATTGGCAACGTGGGCCACTGTCTTATTGATCTGCTCCGCCTGCGAGCGAAGAACGCCGCTGGCTTCCACCAGGTTGGAAGTAGCCACCTTGATTTTCGGAGAAATATCTTCGATCAAGTTACGAGAGGTAGCGAGGGTTGGCACCAGATGCTGCTTCAACTGATCTGAAAGCTCGTGTACCTCGTCTGTGGATTTCTTGACAGCAAAATACATACCCAAAAGCACGAAGGCTTGAATAAGAACGCCAACCGAAGTAACAGCAGTAAAGATGATGAAAACGATCTGTGGTGTCTGCATGTTTCTTGCTCGCCTGTTTCGGTTGGCGCTCCTTAAAAAATTTACAGATGTGTCGGCTCTTCGCTTGCTACACCCTCAGTGCCGGTGGTGGAGCGATAGGCCTGCCGTCCCGCTTCTACGGCGGCTTGGACGCGCTCGCCCTTCTCGTTCACAAAGTGCCTGCCGTGGCTCACCAGATCGTTCAACTGGGACTTGCCGCGGTCTACGTATTCCTTGCCGCGGTCCACATACTCGCTCACCTGGGCTTTGCTGCGATCCACATACGTGTTCACCTGGTCGGCGGCTTCGCGTGACCGTTGCTTCAGATATTCCGTACCTTCGCGCGCACTGCTGGCCAGTTCTTCGCGTGTTTCGCGGCCCGCTTTCGGCGCATAAAGTACACCTAGCAGGGCTCCAAGTCCAAGACCAGCCAGAAACCAGCTGAATCCGCCTGATTGCTTTTCATCTGACATAATTCCTTCTCCTTCGCTGGAAACCGGATGGTACCAGATAATCGAACCTTTACACCTTTATTTCCGTCAATATAACTATAAGATGCCGCGTTGATCATTCTAGCTGCCATTGTGCGTGCAGAGGAATCTTGCACCGACAAATGGCCGCCGCGTTGGTCCCGATGCCTCGACAAATAAAGACAAAATGGGGAGATAATGGTGGTAGCCATGAGCACGATACTTACCAGAACACGGAGCCTGCAGGTCGCGTTGCTGACCACGACATTGCTCTTCGGCGCGGGTTGCAAGAAAGAACCAACCGTTGCCGAACAACCTGCGCGTACTGACCAACAGATTTCGAACGACGTTCAAGCCAAGATCTCCGCGGAAAGCGCATTGTGTGGGCAAAACATCCAGGTTGCAGTGGCAAATGGTGTTGCAACCCTTTCCGGCGCTGCGAATGACGATGCATCCCGCGCGCTTGCCGGAAACGATGCGGGCAGCGTCGATGGCGTAAAGACAGTCGTCAATAATTTGACCGTGCAGCCGCCGACGCAGGCTGCTGCTCCGGTCGCACCCCGCCCCCCGGTTTCCGAGCGTGAACCTAAGCGGAAACACCGTGAGGAGAAGCAGGTAGCGCAGGCTGCACCGCCGCCGGCTCCTACACCTGCGCCGGAGCCAGCCCCGCAGCAGACGCCTGCTCCGCCTCCAACTCCTGCGCCTCCACCACTGCCGCCGCAACCGGTGGCCAAGACGGTGACCATCCCGGCAGGGACGATCATTCCGGTGCGTATCACCGACGACCTCAGCAGCAAGACGGCACAGCCCAATCAGGCCTTCCACGGCTCGCTGGCCGGTGACCTGATCGCCGACGGCATGGTCGCTGTTCCGCATGGAGCCTCGATTGATGGCCGGGTTGTGGATGCTAAGGATGCGGCACACTTCAAGGGCAGCTCACTGCTATCGATTGAGCTGACGCAGATCAATACCAAGAATCGCCAGATTCCTGTCATTACCGATGCCTACCAGAAGGAAGGCGCGGGACGCGGTAAGAATACGGCGGTGAAGACGGGCGGCGGTGCGGCTCTCGGCGCCATTATCGGTGCGTTGGCTGGCGGCGGCAAGGGCGCGGCGATTGGCGCAGTTGCTGGCGGCGGCGCTGGCGCCGGCGTCAACGCAGTCACACGCGGACAGCAGGTGGAGATCCAGCCGGAAACGCTGATCAACTTCAAGCTGCAGTCGCCGATCACGGTGACCACCACGCACAAGGTCGGTGCTACGCGGTCGTTTGACGACAATACCAATAACGATCCCAACGCTAACCCGCCGCAATTGGAACAGCGTCCTCCGCAGTAGGACTCGCCGTCCAGGCACACGCGCTTCGCGCCTAAAAGCCCCGCTCGTTGGCGGGGCTTTTTTTGTGGGTCTCGCCCAAACCGTCTGCCGGGGAGCCTCCCCCTACCCCCTCTTAATCTCAGCCTTTCATTTGTTTTCAAGCATTTAGCGGGGGGATCATCCTTCGCTAAGCCGCTGATTCGGCTGGAGTTAAGCTGTTCCTAGTGTTTTCAGTGACTTACGGAGGGGTCCGGATTTCGCGGCTGCGAAAAGAGGGCTCTCTATTCAGAATAGCAATTTAACGCATAATATTCTGCCAATTTGCCCGGATAGAAAGCCCCTCAGTTTCAGGTAGTTAGCGACTCGCTTGCGGATAAGGGGCTTGACAGCGCCGCGCGTGCTCTCGTGGGAAAGAGATGGCTGATGGCGGAAAGCAACTTTTACATCTCAATCAGGGACGATCTCGATAATAGACTTGGCTGCTCCCACTGCCAGATCCTTATTTGGGAGCGTCCTCATGATGATGATCTCACCTGAGAAGGCATCTACCACTAGAAGCTCATGTTCCTCGCTCTCGCGGACTTCGCGCACATTCGCGCAGAGGCCAAGACGCTCATTGGTGAGGCAGGCAACCAAAACGGGTATTTCTACTACGGTACTCATACTACAAATCTATATGAGGGGACTCGGTCCACCACAACCCCCGAAAGAGGTGAATTTTGATCCCCCCAAATTGAAAGCCTTACTTCCTCGCTGGCATTCGTTGCGGCGATCTGAATGACAAAGATGGCGTTAATCTCTTCAAAATGTTACCGCCTGAAGTCCGACAGGAGCTGGTGGTTGCACGGAAGCTGCTTTGAAGACTCCATACACGCCAATCCACTCACCAAAGGCGAACGAACTGTCGGTAGGATTCAAGACCATGCTGAGGGTGCTGGTGTTCGATGTCGCAATCGAGGCATGGCCGTTGCACTCATCGACCGGCGAAGGCGGATGCTGCCCCGCAGAACATTCCTGCTGTGCTCCTCCGTTAAAGAAGAAGTTGCCTGCCTGAGAGTTCCAGTTCGTTACCGAAACTACAGCTGAGCCAGCTTGCATACCCACTGCGGCAATGGCCATTTCATTTGCTGCCGACGGAGCAATGGTAGTAAATGCAGTTACACCTTTACCAGCTGTAGATTGTGTACCGTCATTCTTACCAGTTGTATCCAGGCAACCTGTTCCAGTTGCTGTAGACAGGCCGCTTACATCATAAACAAGAACGGGAGTTTCCCCTCCCGAGATGCCCATCGTCGGAGTGACGACGCGCGTGTCGCTTTGTGTTGTGTTGCAGGCGTACCAGAGCCAGACGCTTCCATCGTTCTGGTCGCCATCGGCCTTGATTCCCTGCTCCCACGTCTCACCGCCCGTGGTGGCTATGCTTGTGGGATCGTAGTTTAGGCTAGGCGAAGCTGTAGCTACCAGGAT
>JABDHA010000082.1:0-279 GCA_013285705.1 Acidobacteriota bacterium | reverse complement strand
GCGTAGGTCGGAACCTGCAACTTGAATGTCGAGCCGTTGTTGTTCGGGCCAACCCCGCTTTGATACATATTGGCAGCGACATCCATATGGAGAACGGAGCGGATGCATGGCCCTGTACAGTTACTTCCCGAACTAGCAGCCTTCAGAGCAACAGCATTTGAGATGTACTGCCCTGAAGTACTCCATTTCATGGTTGGATTGATAGCTGTAGTAGCACTGTAGACACCATACTGAGCAACATTCCCATCGTAATTCTGTGCTGATCCTGGAACCAGATGC
>JABDHA010000081.1 GCA_013285705.1 Acidobacteriota bacterium | reverse complement strand
AGATGTCAACCTGAAGCGCGAGCTGAAGGAAAAGCTGAAGGCTGCCGGCGTCAGCTCCGTCGAAGTCGAGCGTCCGGGCAACAAGCTGCGGATCATCATCCGCACCGCGCGTCCGGGCATCATCATCGGCCGCAAGGGCGCCGAGATCGAGAAGCTCAAGGTCGAGCTGCAGAAGCGCACCAATCGCGATGTGTTCATCGATATCCTCGAAGTGAACAAGCCGGAGCTGGATGCGCAGCTGGTGGCCGAGAACATCGCGCTGCAGCTGGAAAAGCGCGTTGGCTTCCGTCGCGCGATGCGTAAGGCTGTCGATTCAGCGCTGCGCTTCGGTTGCAAGGGCATCAAGGTTCGCGTCTCGGGCCGCCTGAACGGCAATGAAATCGCGCGTTCCGAGTGGTATCTGCAGGGCCGCTTGCCGCTGCACACGCTGCGCGCGGACATCGATTACGGCTTTGCCGAGGCGCATACGACCTACGGCATCATCGGCGTGAAGACGTGGATCTATCGCGGCGATATTTATCAGCAGAAGCGGCGTGAGCCGCAGGCTGCTGTGGGAACGTCGGTATTCTAAATCTCAGGCTGATGCCAGGGATGGAAGAGCAGGCGACAGGTTTAGAATGAACTGGCGGTCAAGAGCCAGTAGCTAGTTTGAGGGTTTCATTATGTTGATGCCAAAGAAGGTCAAGTATCGCAAGCAGCAGAAGGGCAAGATGCGCGGCAAGGCGTGGCGCGGCTCCGAGTTGTCGTTCGGCGATTATGGCCTCAAAGTCATGGAGTGTGGCTACATTACCGACCGCCAGATTGAAGCCAGCCGTATTGCGATGACACGTTTCATCAAGCGCGGCGGCAAAATCTGGCTCCGTACCTTCCCGGACAAGCCGATTACGAAGAAGCCGGCTGAAGTCCGAATGGGTTCGGGTAAAGGCGCGCTGGATCACTGGTCGGCAGTCGTGCGGCCGGGCAAGATCCTGTTCGAGATGGAAGGCGTAACGCCGGACATCGCGCAGGAGGCCATGCGTCTGGCGGCGAACAAGCTGCCGCTCAAGACGCGCTTTGTGCAGCGCCACACGGTGAAGGCCGTGGTCGCGGCGAAGTAAGGCCTTAAAGATTTCAGGGAGACTCGGGGCCTAATTGTGAAAAATTAGGTGCCGCTGTCCCGGAGAGAAGACAAAGAGAATGGAACTGGAAAAGATTCGCAACCTGAGCGACAGCGAGCTCAATGTCGAGGAGCACAAGGCGGCTGAACAGCTGTTTCGCCTGCGCTTCCAGATGAAGCTCGGCCAGAACGAAGGCGTGAAGAAGCTGCGCGAGTTGAAGAAAGATATTGCGCGCATCAAGACGATTACGCGCGAGCGCGAGCTGAAGCTGCATGGCGAGGCTCCGAAGGCGGAATCCGCCGCCCCGGCCAAGTCCGCGAAGGCGAAGAAGACACCCAAGAAGAAGGAGGCTCGCTAAACCATGGCAGATGTACAGAGCGAAGCCACAGTAGAATCGCGCCGCAACGAGAAGGTCGGCCAGGTCGTTTCGACCAAGATGCAGAAGACCATCGTCGTGGAAGTAGAGATGCGCAAGGCGCACCCGAAGTATAAGCGGATTGTAAGGTCCAGCAAGAAGTTTTACGCGCATGACGAGCAGAACTCGGCACGCGTGGGCGATATGGTTCGTATTCGTGAGACGCGGCCATTGAGCAAATTGAAGCGCTGGCAGCTGGAAGAGATTGTCCGCCGCTCTGCGCTGGCGCAGTCCGAAGCTGCAGCACCGATTGCGGAGTAAGCGCCGCCGAATTTAGTAGTGGGTGAATTGCGGAGCGAGCGCCGGAATCGCGCGAGCAGAGCAAGAGGGTGGAGCGCTTTACCGCGGAACCCTCAGAGGAGATAGACGATGGCAGTGCAGATGAGAACGATGCTTGAGGTGGCCGACAATTCCGGCGCCCGCAAGCTGCAAATGATTCTGCCGCTGGGTGGCGCAAGCGGCAAAAAAGCCGGTCTCGGCGACGTCATCACGGCTGCGGTGAAGGAAGCCTCGCCCGATGGCCAGGTGAAGAAGGGCAAAGTGGTGAAAGCAGTCGTCGTTCGCACGCGCAAGGAAACGCGCCGCCGCGATGGGACCTACATTCGCTTTGACACAAACGCGGCGGTGTTGATCAACGAAGCCGGTGAGCCGGTGGGAACGCGCGTATTTGGCCCAGTTGCACGCGAGTTGCGTGAGAAGAAGTTTTTGAAGATTGTTTCGCTGGCTCCCGAAGTTCTTTAATCCGGTCCGGCAGGTAAAGGGAATCCTATGAGTTTGAAAATTCAACGCAACGACACGGTTAGGGTAATCGCAGGTACCGATAAAAGCGATAAGGATCACCGTGTGCTCCGCGTCCTCTCCGATGAGAATCGTGTACTAGTCGAGCATGTGCGGATGATCAAGAAGAACGTCCGCCCGAATCCACAGCGGAACATCAAGGGCGGTATCGCCGAGCAGGAAGCTCCTATCCACATTTCCAATGTGGCTCTGGTCTGCCCGAGCTGCGGGCCGACTCGCGTGGGCTTTAAGTTTGAAGGCGACAAGAAAGTTCGCGTTTGCAAGAAGTGCGGACAGACGCTGGCAACGAAGAAGAAGTGAACTCGCCGTCAGGCGATCGCGCCTCGCGGCGCAATTGAACACCTTGCGTAACGGTAAACGGTGAAAACCAATCCGAGACCGCAAGAGAATTGAGACAGGAAATGGCAGCAAGACTGAAAGAGAAGTATCACAAGGAACTCAAGGCGGCGCTCCAGAAGGAGTTGGGCCTTGAGAACACGATGGCAGTTCCGCGTCTGGAGAAGATCGTCCTGAACATGGGTCTGGGCGAGGCGACGCAGAACTCGAAGCTGGTCGATCCGCTAGTCGGCGACCTTACCTCGATTGCCGGACAGAAGCCGGTACTGACGAAGGCGAAGAAGTCGATTGCCGCCTTCAAGGTACGTGAAGGCATGGCCATTGGTGCTATGGTGACGCTGCGTGGCGATGCGATGTATGAGTTTCTCGATCGCCTGATTTCCGTTGCGCTGCCCCGTGTTCGTGATTTCCGAGGTGTTTCGACGAAGAGCTTTGATGGCCGCGGCAACTATACGCTCGGTCTGCGCGATCAGCTGATCTTCGCTGAGATTGATTACGCAAAGGTCGAAAAGCTCAAGGGCATGAATGTCACGATTGTGACCTCGGCCAGCGATGATAACTCGGCGCGCGCACTGCTGAAGCAGTTTGGCATGCCATTCCGCCAGACGGCATAAGGAAGTAGAGGAACTAGAAACATGGCAACAACTGCAAAAAGGGTAAAAGACGCCCGCAAGCCGAAGTTTTCCAGCCGCCAGCACAATCGCTGCAAGCTGTGCGGACGCCCGCGCGGGTATCTGCGCAAGTTCGGCGTTTGCCGTCTGTGCTTCCGTCAGCTGGCGCTCAAGGGAGAGATTCCCGGCGTCGTCAAGTCCAGCTGGTAACGCTGGCTGCGTCGGGCACACGCGCTAACGCGCAAAACATTTTCTGGCTATGAGCCTTTGCTGATAGCCGCTAAACATTCCCGCAGGTTCTCTGCCAGGCAGAGCGAACGGGGGATGAAGGAGAAACGATGAGCTTTACCGATCCAGTAGCAGATTTCCTGACGCGCCTGCGCAATTCCATCCGTGCGCGCCACCAGAAGCTGGATGTTCCGGCCTCGAAGCTGAAGACCGAGATCGCCCGCATTCTGAAGGAAGAGGGCTATATCGCCAACTACAAGGCCACGGAAGAGAATGGCCGCAACGTGCTGCGCGTTTATCTGAAATACAGCGCCAGCAACGAAGCTGCCATCCGCGACCTCGCGCGCGTTTCGCGCCCTGGCTGCCGTGTCTATATTGGCCGCGATGAGATCAAGCGCGTACAAGGCGGACTTGGCATCAGCATCATGACTACTCCGCGTGGTGTCATGACTGGCCGTCAGGCGCGCCGCGAAGGCGTAGGCGGCGAGATCCTCTGCGAAGTCTGGTAGGATTTGCCATCCGGGCGGACGCGCGCTTCGCGCGCCATTCTTGCCCGGGTGAATGTTGGTGGTCGCGCCGTTGGCGCGAATGTAGTGAAGTGATTCGGTGAGTCGAAGACTCGCCGAGGCTGCAGTGGAACGAATGAACGCAATTTTGTTCGGGACTCGCAAGCCATAAAGGATTTAGAAATGTCGCGTATTGGAAAACAGCCGATTCCGTTGCCGCAGGGTGTGAAATACACCGTCAATGGCAACACGATTATCGTCGAAGGCCCCAAGGGAAAAGTGGAGCAGGTCATTCCCGCCGGCATCAAGCTTGAGACCAAGGACGGACACATTGTTGCGAGCCGTGAAAATGAATCGCAGGCAGCTGTGCATGGTCTGACACGCGCGCTGGTCTTCAATGCCGTCGAAGGTGTGACCAAGGGCTGGTCGAAGGATCTGGATATTGTCGGCATCGGTTATCGCGCCGAGCTGAAGGGCAAGAACACGGTTGTCTTCACGCTGGGTTATTCGCACCAGATCGAATTTCCGCTGCCTACCGGCATCACGGCGACGATCGATCCTAAGCAGACACGTGTAACGGTGAGCGGCATCGACCGCCAGAAGGTAGGCCAAGTGGCCGCTGATATGCGCTCGCTGCGCAAGCCTGATCCGTATAAGAACAAGGGTGTCCGCTACTCCGATGAGAAGCTGAAGAAGAAGGTCGGGAAGACGGGCGCGAAGTAGCCGCGTTTGCCGGGCGTCTGAGCCCGGCGCGGCTATCCTGAGGAGCGCGTGGCGCGACGAAGGATCTCAAACACTGCTGAATTGATAAACCGAACGGGGCCACACGGCGGCTCCGCTACTAGGAAGGAAGACGAGAAATGCTTTCGCAGAGAAACAGAAATGAAATTCGCCAGCGCATTCATGACCGCATCCGCGCAAAGGTTGCCGGTACAGGAGAGCGTCCACGCTTGAACGTGTATCGCTCGCTGAACCACATTTATGCCCAGGTGATTGACGATGCAAAGGGTGTCACGGTCGTTTCGGCATCGAGCAAGGCCTCGAAGCTGAAGACTGGCGGCAACGTAGCGGCAGCGAAGGAAGTGGGCAAGCTGGTTGCGGAGCGCGCGCAGGAAAAGGGCATCAAGAAGGTTGTGTTCGATCGTGGCGGGTATCTGTATCACGGACGCGTGAAGGCCCTCGCCGATGCAGCGCGCGAAGCAGGTCTCGAGTTCTAAGTTTTTAGGCGCGGCGCAGGCCGGCCAGAAGGAAATCAGGAAGCGAATGGCAACACTGAAAAGGAAACTGGATGCCGGGCAGTATAACCTGAAGGATCAGGTCGTCGCGATCAACCGCGTCACTAAGGTCGTCAAGGGCGGTAAGAACATGTCGTTTGCAGCGCTGGTCGTCGTAGGCGATCCCGGCGCGGGCGTGGTCGGATACGGCTCGGGCAAAGCGAAGGAAGTGCCGCAGGCAATCCGCAAGGGCATTGAAGCGGCAAAGAAGAATCTGGTTCGCATCAACTTGACGGAGACGACGATTCCGCATCAGGTACTTGGCCGCTACGGTTCAGGCCATGTGCTGTTGAAGCCGGCTCCGGAAGGTACGGGCGTGATTGCCGGTGGTGCAGTGCGCGCGGTGATGACCTCGGCTGGCGTGCAGAATGTGCTGACGAAGAGCCTGGGTACGGCGAATCCGCACAACGTGATCAAGGCCACCTTTGATGCTCTCGTCCAGCTGCGCGACCGTGCGGAAGTGGCCGCGATTCGCGGCAAGCAGGTACAGGAGCTATAGTCATGGCAGAGAATCAGGCAAAGATTAAAATTCAGTACTATCGTTCGTTCATTCAGGCGCCCGTTAAGCACAAGAAGGTCGTCAAGGGCCTCGGCTTTACCCGTCTGAATCAGGTTGTCGAGCGCGAAGATACGCCATCGATTCGCGGCATGGTGAATACAGTGCCGCACCTTGTTCGGATCGTAGAGTAACAGAAACAAAAACAGATCCTTCGCTGCGCTCAGGATGACAATCTTGAGCGCAGCAGTAAGGCAATTAAAAGCGAGTCGGTCGGGGCAAGCCTGACCGGCGTATAGCGAGGACCTCATGAATCTTTCCAATCTTAGAGCGCCGAAGAAGGCGAACAAGAACCGCAAGCGTGTCGGCCGTGGTATGGGCTCCGGACACGGTAAAACATCCACCCGTGGCCACAAGGGACAGGGCTCCCGTTCGGGTTCGAGCCTGATGCGCGGTTTTGAAGGCGGCCAGATGCCGCTGCACCGCCGTCTGCCAAAGCGCGGTTTCACCAACATTTTCCGTACCGAATACACTGTTCTCAACCTCGACCGTCTGGCTGAGCTGGGCGAGACCGAGCTGACCCTGGAAGCCTTCCAGGCAAAGGGTTTCCTTCGGAAGCGCAACGAGCTGCTCAAGATCCTGGGCAACGGCGAGTTGACGACGGCGATTACCGTGCATGCGCATAAATTCTCGAAAACGGCGCAGGAAAAGATCGAAAAGGCCGGCGGCAAGGCTATTCTGGTAGCGTAAGGCGAGACGCGCCGCTTTAAAAGCGGCGCAACCCTGCAGGGACCTGATTCTTCATGTTTGAAAAATTCGCCAATATCTTCCGCATCCCCGACCTGCGCAAGCGGGTTCTGTTCACGATGGCGATGCTTGCCGTCTACCGGATTGGATCGTTCATTCCGACGCCGGGCGTGAACGCAACGGCGCTCGCACAATTCTTCGATTCGCAGGCCGGCAGTTCGCTGGGCCTGGTCAATCTCTTTAGCGGCGGCAATCTGCGCCGCCTGACTGTCTTTGCGCTGGGCATCATGCCGTATATCACGGCGTCGATTATCTTTCAGCTGCTGACGGTCGTATACGAGCCGCTTGCCCGCTTGCAAAAAGAGGGCGAACTGGGTCGCCGGAAGATCACGCAGTGGACGCGTTATCTGACCGTCGTTCTGGGCGTAGTCCAGTCGATGGCGATTGCGTTGACCCTATCGCACGGTTCGGGCGGCATGCAGCTGGTGCTGAATCCGGGTGCGGGCTTCGTCATTATGACGGTGCTGACCCTGACAACCGGTACAGCCTTCATCATGTGGCTGGGCGAACAGATCACCGATCGCGGCATTGGCAACGGCATGAGCTTGCTGATCTTTGCCGGTATCGTCGTGGGCCTGCCGCGTGCCATTGAGGAATTGGTGGAGACGGCGAGGACGGAGAAATTTGGCGCGTTCACAGTTCCAGCGCTGATTATCCTTGTCGCGGCCATGATCGCCGTCGTTGCCTTCATCGTCTTTGTCGAGCGCAGCGAGCGCCGAA
This sequence comes from Acidobacteriota bacterium, assembly GCA_013285705.1. Classification (GTDB taxonomy): domain Bacteria; phylum Acidobacteriota; class Terriglobia; order Terriglobales; family Acidobacteriaceae; genus Alloacidobacterium. Next base: position 11,221 of record JABDHA010000081.1, on the reverse strand, counting down.
TTCCGGTGCAATATGCCAAGCGCATCGTCGGACGCAGGCTAATGGGCGGGCAGTCGACGCACCTGCCACTCAAGGTGAACTCCGGCGGCGTGATGCCGGTCATCTTCGCAGCCTCGGTGCTGTCGGCCCCGCTGCTCTTTTCGCAGGCTGCATTTGTGCGCAATAGCGCCGTGCTCACCCGTATTTTCGATTCCTTGCATGCGGGCGAACCTTGGTACGAGCTGCTGTATGTGGTTGCCATTATTTTCTTCGCCTATTTCTACATCTCGATCGTCTTCCGTCCGGATGACATCGCGGACAATATGCGCAAGTACGGTGGTTTTATTCCTGGCATCCGTCCGGGCAAGCGCACATCGGATTACATCAACGACATTCTGACCCGCATTACGTTGGTTGGAGCGCTCTACCTGATTGTGATCTCGATCATTCCGCAGATTCTTATCAGTGGTATCCATTTGAATCACCTCTGGCTGATCGGGCCGCTCTTTGAGCGCATGCCGCTGTGGGTGACGAACGGTCTCGGCTTCAACTTCTACTTCGGCGGCACCTCGTTGCTGATTGTCGTCGGCGTGGCCATGGATACGGTGAACCAGGTCGAGTCGCAGCTGATCATGCGGCATTATGAAGGCTTCTCCCCCCGCAGTGGACGTATTCGCGGAAGGCGGGCCTGGTAAGTGGCTGTCGCGGTGATTGAGAAAAGAACGGCCGACGGGACGACGATTCGCATCTCTCCCGGGCCGATTCTCCTGCTAGGCGCGCCGGGGGTTGGCAAAGGTACACAGGCGAAGGAAATCATGGCGGCCTGGGGCATTCCCCAGATTTCTACCGGCGATATCCTTCGGGCGAACGTCGCCGGCGGCACCGAGTTAGGGAAAAAGGCCAAGGCCCTCATGGATCGCGGCGAGCTGGTACCGGACGATCTGGTGAATGAGATGGTGGCCGATCGCCTGCGGCAGCCCGATACCGCGAACGGCTATATTCTGGATGGGTTCCCGAGGACTTTGGGGCAGGCGGAGTGGCTGGATGGACACCTGGCCAAGCAGCCGGGAAGCCTTCCGGTCGTTGCTGTAAGCATCAAGGTAGGATATACTCAGTTATTGCGCCGAATTACCGGCAGGCGCAACTGTCCAGTCTGCAAGAGCATTTACAACATCTACTTGCAGCCGCCAAAGGTCGACGAGTTGTGTGATCTTGACGGCACGCCCCTGGCGCGGCGCTCAGACGACACGGAAGAAGTTTTTGAGGAGCGGATGCGAACCTACGAGTCGCTGACGGCTCCGGTCGTGGAGCATTACCGTGCTCTGGGACGTTTTGAAGAAGTGGACGGCGAACAGTCGGTAGACGCAGTAGAAGCCGCAGTGATGGCGGCAGTGTTGCGTTTGAGGGGATGACCGGCGAATGGCGATCATGATCAAGACGCCAAAGGAAGTTGAGAAGATGCGGCGCAGCGGGGCGGTGGTTCACGAGATTCTGGATTATGTGCGCGGTTTTGTAAAGCCGGGTGCGACGACCATGGATCTTGAGACCGCGGCCGCGGCAAAGATTGCCGAGCTGGGTGCTACCCCGGCATTCAAGGGCTATCATGGATACCCTTGTGTGCTATGTACGTCGGTCAACAATGAAGTGGTGCATGGGATTCCATCGGCGAACCGCGTGCTGCGTGACGGCGATATCGTCTCGATTGACACGGGCGTGATTATCGATGGTTTTTACGGTGACTCGGCGATCACCGTGCCGGTTGGAGAAAAGATTGCGCCGAAGACGCAGCGCCTTCTGGATGTAACGAGGGCGTCGCTCGAAAGCGGCATCCGCGTGGTGAAGGCGGGTGCGTTTTTGGGCGATATTGGCGCGGCGGTACAGGAAGTGGTGGAGGCCGACGGTTTCAGTGTGGTTCGGGAGTTTGTTGGGCACGGTATCGGGACACGGCTGCATGAAGATCCGCAGGTGCCGAATTACGGCCGTCGCGGGCAGGGATTGAAGCTGCGGGAAGGCATGGTGCTCTGCATCGAGCCGATGGTGAACTCGGGCAAGCCTGGCGTTCAGGTATTGAGCGATGGCTGGACCGCGGTGACAGAAGACGGAAGTTTGAGCGCGCACTTTGAGCACACGGTAGCAGTGACCGCCGACGGTGTCGTCGTCTTAACGCAGTAAGTTGAGTTCTGTGGTTTTGACGCAATAAGGTTTTGAGGCGAAGCCTGCTTGGGGCAGGCGGAATCGGGATACGGATTGTCGAAGGAAGACGCGATTGAGGTAATGGCAACGGTCCTTGAGACGTTGCCCAATGCCATGTTTAAGGTAGAGCTTGAGAACAAGCACCAGGTTCTGGCGCACGTCTCAGGCCGTATGCGGAAGAATTTTATCCGTATTCTCCCGGGAGACCGGGTCGCGGTGGAATTGAGCCCGTACGATCTGACGCGCGGGCGCATTGTCTATCGGTACAAATAGCTTTTAGCCGCTATCTCCTAGCTTTTAGCTATGACGGCGGTGAGATGAACATTAAGCCCGCGCGAAGATGGCGAGGCGAAAAACAAGCTAAAGGCTAAAAGCTAATAGCTAGGAGCTGTAGTAATGAAGGTTCGTGCATCAGTAAAGAAGATTTGTGACAAGTGCAAGATCATCCATCGTCGTGGTGTGGTGCGGGTGATCTGCGAGAATTCAAAGCATAAGCAGCGCCAGGGCTAATTCCGGGCGTTTGATCCGAGACAGGGTTGAACCTGAAAGTGGTGGGGCTAGTTAGCCAGGAAAGGCTTGCGATGAACCCCAAGGTTCGCTAAATACTCTGTCAGAACCGCTGTTCCTGAAGTCAGAACGGCCTAACCGTTCCGAGTGGTGAAGCTACCCGGAGCACCTTAAAGAAGGACAAGCATGGCACGTATTGCTGGCGTCGATCTGCCCCGCAACAAGCAGGCCCGGATCGCGCTCACTTACATCTACGGGATCGGCAACCCGCGTGCGCGGCGCATCCTTGGAGCTGCGAGCGTTGACCCGTTCAAGAAGATCCAGGATCTCGGCGAAGACGAGGTAAACCGCATCCGCCAGGTGATCGAAGAAGAAGGCCAGGTCGAAGGCGATCTGCGCAAAGACATCTCGATGCACATCAAGCGGCTGATCGACATTCAGTCTTATCGTGGACTGCGGCACCGCCGCAGCCTGCCAACCCGCGGTCAGCGCACCCACACCAACGCACGTACCCGCAAGGGACCGCGTAAGGGCACGATTGCAGGCAAGAAGAAAGCGACGGCGAAGACCTAATGGCAAAAGCAGCAGGGCAGGGCGCCGGCAAGGCCGCCTCAAAGAACAAGAAGTTCAAGAAGCGCGAGCGCAAGAATGTGCCATACGGTCTGGTCTACATTCAGGCTTCGTTCAACAACACGATCGTGACGATCACCGACGGTCAGGGCAACACGATTTCCTGGAAGAGCTCGGGCTCGCTCGGCTTCCGCGGGTCGCGTAAAGGTACTCCATTCGCCGCACAGCAGGCAGCGATCAACGCCGCCAACCAGGCGCGCGATCATGGTCTGCGCTCGGTCGATGTCCGTGTCGCCGGTCCTGGATCGGGCCGCGAATCGGCAGTACGTGCGTTGGCAGCTGCGGGTATTGAAGTCCGCTCCATCCGCGACGTTACCCCGATCCCGCACAACGGCTGCCGTCCGCCGAAGCGCCGCAGAGTGTAAGACTTTCACCGCGTGGGCATTCGCCTACGCGGTGAAATTGCGTTAAAATAAGAAGGTTTGGACTGGGACGAAGCGCTGCCAGCGCGTAAACCGGTCGGCCCCTGAAATCTTAGGAGAAAAGAATTGGCACGTTATACCGGAGCAGTCTGCCGCCTTTGCCGCCGCGAAGGCACCAAGCTTTTTCTGAAGGGCCCCAAGTGTTTTTCTGACAAGTGCCCCATCGAGAAGCGCAATTTCGCCCCCGGCCAGCATGGCCGCGACCGCAAGGCGAAGATCGTAGGCTATGGCCTGCAGCTTCGCGAAAAGCAGAAGGCAAAGCGCATCTATTTCACCCTTGAAGGTCAGTTCCGCGCGTACTACGAGAAGGCATCGCGCGCGCAGGGCGTCACCGGCCAGCGCCTGATCCAGCAGCTTGAGTGCCGTCTGGACAACGTAGCCTACCGCCTCGGCTTCGCGATTTCGCGCCGTCAGGCCCGCCAGATCGTTCGCCACGGGCACGTGGAAGTGAATGGCCGCAAGGTCAACATTCCTTCGTTCCAGGTGAGCGTGGGCGACGAGATCAAAGTGCGTCCGAACAGCCAGAAGTTGACCGTGGTGGAGTCCTCGCGTGAATTTGCCAGCCACCAGCCTGCTCCGGCATGGCTCACGGTTGATCATGCAAATCTGTCCGGCAAAGTATTGGCGCTGCCGAAGCGCGAGGACGTTAACCTGCCGGTCAACGAGCAGCTGATCGTCGAACTTTACAGCAAGTAATCTGCTGGATAGCGCAGACTTCTTGCGAGCCGTCATTCTGACGATTACAGGGAGGAAGAATCTCAACCGCGCTGGGTTTCGTTGAGATTCTTCGCTACGCTCAGAATGACGCGGTTATGGTGAGATTGAAGCCATAACCAAAAGGTAAAAAGTTTTCGAGCCACTGGCTCGAAAGATGTACACCGCCGAAACGCGGTGCAATTTAATCAACGGAGAGAACAGACGCCGACGCTGCAGAATGCTTCGCGGCCCGGTGTCAGGAGAGCGAATCGATATGCTTTGGAGAGGATTTCAAAAACCGAAACGGTTGGCGGTTGACACTGAAACGCTGACTGAGAAGTATGGGAAGTTTAGTGCTCAGCCCTTTGAGCGCGGCTTCGGAACAACCATTGGCAATGCGCTGCGTCGCACGCTGCTTTCGTCGATCGAAGGCGCGGCTGTGACTGCAGTCAAGATCGAAGGCGTGCTGCACGAGTTCCAGTCAATCACTGGAGTCGTCGAAGACGCGACCGACATCATCCTGAACTTGAAGCAAATTCCCTTCAAGTTGAACGGCGAAGGCCCGAAGGCGCTTTATCTGCGCGCGGACAAGCCGGGGGTGGTGACCTCGGGCATGATCGAAGCCGATGGCGACGTGGAAATTCTCGACAAGGATGTCTATATCGCAACCGTCAGCGAAGGCGGCAAACTGGACATGGAAATGCGTTTGAAGCGCGGCCGTGGCTATGTTTCTGCCGACAAGAACTTCGACTCTGACCTGGGTATTGGTTTTATTCCGGTCGATTCGGTTCACTCGCCTGTGCGCAAGGTGAACTACACGGTCGAAGCTGCCCGTCTTGGTCAGATCACCGACTACGACAAGCTGACGCTAGAAGTCTGGACCAACGGCACAGTGCTTCCGGCAGACTCGATCGGTCTCGCGGCGAAGCTGCTCAAGGACCACATGAGCATCTTCATCAACTTCGAGGAAGAGATCGAAACCGAAGCTCAAGCCGAAGAAGGCCGCACGCTTCTGCGGAACGATAACCTGAACCGCTCGGTCGAAGAGCTGGAACTGAGCGTTCGCAGCTACAACTGCCTGAAGAACGCCAACATCCAGACCATCGGCGAGCTGGTGCAGAAGACCGAAGCCGAAATGCTGAAGACGAAGAACTTCGGCCGCAAGTCCCTGAACGAGATCAAGGAAATCCTTGCGCAGATGGGGCTTTCGCTCGGCATGAAGATTGACGAGCACGGCAATGCGGTGCCCGGACCGACGAGTGTTCTGCCCGCGGCCACACTGGCTGCCGCCAGCTATGGCCGGTTCGACGACGATGATGAAGGATTGGACGAGGCGGACATTCCGCTACCGAACGAAACGGAAAACTTTTAACTACAGGGCACAGCGTTCAGGGCGCAGGGCACAGTCAAAAACTGGGTCCTGAGCGCCGAGACCTGACAAGATAGAGAGATTTGCCATGCGCCACCGCAATGCAGGATACAAACTCGGACGCAACACCAGCCACCGCCGCGCTCTGCTGCGCAACCTGGTCACGTCCATCATTCTGGAAGACCGCGTGGAGACGACTGTTGCCAAGGCCAAGGCAGTCCGTCCTCACGTTGAGAAGTTGATTACCCTGGGCAAGAAGGGCGACCTGCACTCGCGGCGTCAGGCTCTCTCTTTCCTGCAGACCCGCGATGCTGTGACGCGGCTTTTTGACACCGTGGCTCCGCGCTACGGCGACCGCAACGGCGGCTACTTGCGCATTGTGCGCCGTGGCTTCCAGCGCGGCGACGGCGCTGAGAAGGCATTCATCGAGCTTCTTGGAGCCGAGCAGCTTCTGGATGAGAAACGTCAGAAGCGAGCTGAAGTCCGTGCCAAGCGCCGTGAAGAGATCCAGAAGGCCATGGCCGAGCAGCAGCCGGCCGGCGAAGGCGGCGAAGAGAAGGCTTAGTTCTGTCCTTTGTTTGAAGGGACGCAGCGCACCTCCCATGTAGATCTGGTGAGGTGCGTTTTTATTTTGGCTGGACCTCAACTGCTTCTCGCATTTGTATCGCCTTCGTATTCCGCTCAGTGACAGTTACATATTGTCCATGCAGAAGGTAATGCGCAATCACTTCAGGATCGGCCCAGTTGAGCTGCCATCCGTCTTCAATGGCTACCACGGTATATTTTCCAGGGACAACGTCATGCAGCTCGAAGCTGCCGTCTGAATCGGACTGATCGCGGCGGAAGAGGTCGTGGTCGCTGCCCGGATCCTTCGGCACCAGTACGATCATGGCGCCGGGAGCAGGTTTGCCTTCTTTCCTGGCGAAGCCTGTGATCTCAAGATTTGGGTCCGCGTATACCGTTGCCGCAATCATGACGGCGCTGCTGCCGGTCTTGATCCATTGTCCTTCGAGTTCGGCCCCCGTTGCCGCGAGCTTTGCGGTGAAAAGACGCTTCCCATTCATGAACGCGTTGAGGCGGTATTTTCCCGGCGGTACATTGGCCAGCGTAAAGCTGCCGTCTTTTCCTACAACGGAGCCATTCATATTTTGACCCTCCGCGGAGGTCAATGACACAATGGTGTTCTGCGGAAATGCCTCACCGGAAAGCAGGGCCAGTTTGCCGGAAACTTCAGTTGTGAGCACGCCTGTTTCTGCATCCACTGCCCGATCGGAAGTGACATCGACCGTTGTGAGCCGCTCTGACGGGGAGCCTGATCCTCCGGTCAAATGGATCTGATATTCGCCAGGGGGAACGCTGATTTCAGTTTGCCCAGGTGCGATGGAGCGGGTGTTCGTTTCGACATATTCCGTTGATCCGAAGATCTGCTGCGCAAGCACGGGAGTTGAAATCATGTTGCGTCTGCTCGGATCGATGGGCGTGCGGACGGCCAAGTGTAGTGCGGGAACTGGATGCAGGGTGAAGTTTATCTGTATGCGATCACCGCCCTTGAGCGGAATGGGAGTGGCATCGTCCGTATTCACCACATCGGCATAGAAGGTGGTTGCGTAGACGAGATCGAGAGGAGAGTGCTGTGCAGATACGTTTGGCGCTGCCTGCGGCCCCGGTGAGCCGGCCGCGAATCCCATGTTGGAATTGCTGTCCGCGTACCAGGGCCGCCCGCCTGCTGAGAGAAAATAGTCACCGGGTGACAATCCGGCAAACTCATACGCGCCGGTGTCGTCGACATTCGTGCTGCTGATGATTTGTATCTTTTCTATGCCGCTGTCATGGGTCTTACGGTAGAGCGAGACTCTGGCGTTTTCTACTGTATCGCCTGAATCTTCTGTGACGATGCCTGAGATCACGGCATCGGGGACGAGCCGCAATGTCAGGTTTTCCGATACGAGTTCATCTCCGGTAACGATCGCTGTCGAATATTCATCGTGCGCATCATACGAGGCGGTGACGAAGCCACGGCGCGAACCGGTGAGTGCATATTTTGCAGCAGCCAGCTTGTCGAATTGAAAATGGCCGTCAGGGCCTGTTTGCATGGACTGAACGGTAGTGAAGTCCTTTGAAAAAGCGATAGAAACATCCGCGCGATCCAGTGGCTGGCCGGTGTTTGCATTCAATAGGGTTCCAGAGATGCGATACGAACCGGGTGTTTGTTTTTGCGCTCGCAGGGTACTCAAAGGCACGATGCCGATGAGAGTGAGAATCAGGGCAGATGTGCAGCTGACGATATTTTTATGCAATGTCTTCATTGCATACCCACATCTGCGGGAACTACATCGAGATCAACATTCGCTGTGCCGCCAGGTTCCAGCGTGATCGTCTGGCCTTTGCCTGCGTATGGTTCCAGTGCCTTTGGATTGCGATACTCCAGGTCAAATGCCTGATCGAGCGCGATCACGCGGTACGTGCCGGGCTGAAGATTGGCGATCTGGCTGGTCTGAGAGAGTGGTCCGGATTCCGGCACAACCGATGCGAGATCAAATTGCGGAAGAAGATAGATGAATGCGCGGGGCGAGGCATCGTCTGCTGTAGCCGGAGCGTCCTTGAGGCGAACCGAAAGCGTTGCTGTGTCGTTGCGCAGCACAATGTCTATGGGTGCGGACGTGCCTCCAGGGCCAACGACAAGAGGCTCATGAGATAAGTCTGAACCTCCAGCGGTGATGGACGCGACGTAGCCCTGACTCGCATAGGTAAGAACCCAATAGCTTCCCGGCGGAACATTTTCCATTATCCAGGCTGCGTCATCGGTATTGCTGCGCTCACGGCGCAGATTTCCTCCGAGCGTTTCATTGTCTGTCGCAGAAAACAGCATTAGGTTGATGTCACGGGATATCTGCACCTGCGCTCCGTTCTCGACCATAGTGATTTGCGGACTCTCGTTTTCCGGGGTCGTAAATTCTCTGCGAATTGTGACATGGAGAGGGTGAATCGGTAGCACAACCAGAGGCTGATGCGCTTGTATGGGAGCATCATGGACAGAAATCTGCAGACTGCCGAAGCCCGGAGCCGGTGCGTAGGATTGACCGCTTAATGTGTAATCGCCAGGTGGCAGATAGGTGCGGAGCTGCTGCTGGTGAGCGTCATAGGAAACAGCGGAGTCGAAGACGCGGCCATTTTGATCACGGATTTGAAAGTTAGCACCCAGGTTTGGGGTATTTGCTACAGGTACCGTTACAGAATAGAAAGGCTCACGGCTGAGCGCCAGGTCGGCGTTGAGTTGCTGCCCTGCGCCGAGTTTGAGAACGCCAGCCGCATTGTTGTCACTCTCTTCTGGATACCAGATGGGAGGGAAACCCCATCGTGTGGATGCCTGCGACTGACCTGCGTCAGGATCGATCGAATTGGCAGTATAAAGTTTGTACTCGCCTTTTTGCAGGTTGCCGAAGCGGAACACGCCTTCGCTGTTGGTCGATTTCATCTCGACCATTTGCCAGCGCGCCCAGCCCTCCTGAATGGTGCGGCGCATGAGCTGTACGTGGATGTTGTCGGCTGGGTCTGAGGTCGATAACGTCACATGGCCCGTGATCGAGCCGGCCGGCTCCAGTGTGAGTGTAACGTTCTCGGTCTTTGGCCCAACACTGATCGCCTGATACGCGTCACGTCCTGAACCTTTTGCAAAAAATCCGGGACGACGCGCCTGTAAGACACATCGTCCAGCCGGGACATTTGGAAATTCAAATCGTCCTTCATTGTCCGTCAACAGGGAGCTGGAAGCTTCTCCCGCAGACGTAACAAGGGCGCGGGCGATTGGCTCGCGGGTCACACTGTTGATGACGGTGCCGCGCACCGGGTACGTCTGCTGCTGTGAGCTTGTGTTGCTGGTATCATCCTGGGCGCAGAGCTGAATCGATACGGAAAAGGCAAGAAGCAGCATGCACAGCGCGAATGTAGACCGGTGAGGAGTCTTGTTGACCACGAAAGAGCCTTCGCCGCTATTTTCGCCGAATTGCTGCAAAAAGCAACTGGCGCCTGAAGCTGATCTTCAGACGCCAGAAAGTTACGGAAGTGAGCCGATGCTATTCAACATGCCCGGAGCTACTCGACATGATAGTTCGGGGCCTCGCGCGTGATGATGACATCATGCACGTGGCTTTCGCGCAGTCCGGCATTCGAGATGCGGACAAAGCGCGATTTGGTTTGCAGCTCTTCAATTGTCCCGCAGCCGAGGTAGCCCATACCGGAGCGGAGTCCGCCGACAAGCTGGTAGACCATGGCTTCGAGCGGCCCACGGTGGGGCACGCGGCCCTCGATGCCCTCTGGTACAAACTTTGCCAGACGGTTCTGTCCGTTGCGCTCCCGTGCGACGACGCCTTCTGTGCTGGCCGGTGCTTCTTCAAGATCGCGGCTGCTCTGGAAGTAGCGTTCGCCCGAGCCTTGCGCCATGGCGGAGAGCGATCCCATTCCGCGATAGGCTTTGAAGGAACGGCCCTGATAGAGGATCGTTTCGCCCGGGCTTTCGTCCACCCCGGCAAAGAGTGAGCCGATCATGACAGCATTCGCTCCAGCGGCAATGGCCTTAGCCACGTCGCCGGAGTATTTGATACCGCCGTCAGCGATGACAGGAATGTTGTGCTCGCGTCCAGCTTTATACGCTTCGCTGATGGCAGTGATCTGCGGCATGCCTGCGCCCGTGACCATGCGCGTGGTGCAGATGGAGCCAGGACCGATGCCCACCTTAATGCCGTCCGCTCCAGCTTCAATGAGAGCCTTTGCGCCTTCATAGGTGGCAATGTTTCCAGCGAGTAGATCCACATCCGGAAAGCGCTTCTTGACATCGCGGACAGCTTCGAGCACGCGCGAGGAATGGCCGTGAGCGGAATCGATGGAAAGAACATCGACCCTGTTCCGGACAAGCTCGGCAGCGCGTTCCAGATAGTCGCCCGTTGCGCCGATCGCCGCGCCTACGCGCAGGCGTCCCTGATCGTCTTTCGACGCGTTGGGATACTTCAGCTTCTTCTGGATGTCTTTGACCGTGATCAGACCCTTGAGCTCGTACTGATCGTTGACGACGAGCAGCTTTTCCACGCGATGCTTGTGCAGGATACGTTCAGCGTCTTCAAGCGTGGTTCCCACAGGGACGGTGATGAGATTTTCTTTGGTCATCACATCCGCGATAGGAATATCCGTGCGCGTTTCAAAGCGCAAATCGCGATTGGTGAGAATGCCGACAAGCTTCTTGTCCTTGGTGACAGGCACGCCGGAGATCTTGTACTTGCGCATGACGTCCAGCGCATCGGAGATGAGCTGTTCGGGCGTGATTGTGACCGGATCGACAATCATGCCGCTTTCGGAGCGCTTTACTTTGTCAATTTCGCTCGCTTGCTGGTCAATGGTCAGATTGCGGTGGACGATGCCGATACCGCCCTGC
>JABDHA010000080.1 GCA_013285705.1 Acidobacteriota bacterium | reverse complement strand
CCGGATCGAACCGGGTCATTGCGTATGCTGTTTCCGTTGTGGTCTTATCCAAATCTTTCTGGAGCGATACGCCATCCTGGTTGATGGTGAATGTCATTCTCCTCGAATTGCCGTATTCAGCGGATAAGCGATGAAAGCGAATCCACCCACCATCCTCCAGTCAACCACATAATCCTTCGCGCCACTGGATGCGTCACTGCCTTGCCCCTTCAGCATGTGGAAGTAGTTTCGATTTCCCATCTGCATTTACCGAAATCAAGACGATCATCGAGAACTCACAAAACGATGGCTACACACGCGCTTGCTTCCGGGAGAAGGAACCGCGTGTGTAGGAACCAACTATGGCTGAGAGGTCCTTAGCTACCGACAATGCCTTTGTTGACCAGGATTTTGACCTCAACCCGACGGTTCTCGGCCCGGCCGGCTTTAGTCTCATTCGGTGCCGCTTGTCCGTATTCGCCCATAGCGCCCGGTGCCACAATATGCCGCACGGGAATACCGCCTTGCTGGAACAAGTAGGTGACAACTGCCTTCGCGCGGTCCTCACTCAGCTTCGTATTCATCTCGGCGCTGCCGACTGAATCAGCGTACCCGGTCACCTCGATGATGTATCCGGTTAGGCCAGTAGCAGTCTGCGCCAGCTGCCGTAGTTTCTCCTGATCCTCAGTCGAAATCTTAGTGCTACCGGAATTGAATCGTACGGTGGCTGTACCCTTCTCGTCATATTCACTCAACGCGGCAAAGCGGTTCTCGTTCTCCTCTATGTTCTTGATGTTCTCTCCGATCTGCTGTTGATTGGCCGCGATACCCTGTTGATTGGCATCGATACTGTCTTTTTGAGTAGCAAGCTCCGCCTTATTACCTGCAATATTCTGCTGGTTGACCTCGATCAGCTTCATGTTAGCCGCGACCTGTTCCGCGGTAGGGTGCAAACCTGCCTCGATCATCTCTGAGGTTTCCAGGTCGTCGCCATCGACCGTAATGGTCTTCGCTACAAGTCGGTTTTGGTCGTCAGTAGTTCCTTTGATGTTCACCTTGAGTCCGGGTATGAGCACCACAGATGACATTTGCTGCTTTTCCAAGCCAAAGAGTCCCTTGTCGTCTTTGGTCTTTGTTTCGTCGCTCAAGACCACTGTGACGTTTCCGTCCGCGGACTTCACGATTAATGTTTCTCCCGTCCGAGACGTGATCATTCCTTTGACGCTGGATTGGTCCCCAGTCGCGCCAAAAGCAACCGTTGCCACGGTAAACAATGCCATAAGGCTTACTACAATCCTTTGTTGGTGCATGGTGTCTCTCCTCAGTGATTTAGTGTCATAAGTTAGAAAAAAGGTGGTCGCCTAGGGCATGTGTAAAGCGCTAGTTATTTCCAACCACGTCCGTTGATTCCTCCGCTAAGAGGGTGAGCAAGCGTCTCTTCATAAGGGGCGATGCGCGGGCCGAGAAAGCGATCGGCTACTAACTATCGCTAGGCAAGACGGTAGACCATTACTAGATGCAAGGCCATTAGCAAAACTAACTAACAGGTAAGTGCAAAAACTACCTAGCAGGTAATTTATCCCACGGCTATGAATAACTCTTGCATGAACCTTATTGAAACGGACGAAAAGGAAAGCGCTCTTCAGTTTGCCCTCAGTTACAACCGCGAGACGATGAGCTCTTCGGTCAAACGAACGAATCGAACTGCAACCACAGTTGCCGCGAACGCCTTTCAACATGGAAGGTTCACGGATGTCATTTAGGTTGCGGAGGACGTTGGCACCGTGGTAACAGGGTGGATCGGAAGGGCAAAACGCGTCGAGATCGGAAGCGGGTTAGGTTACGAGCCATTAAAGAAGAGCTGCAGCGACGAATGCACGAGCCTATTCCAGAGCAGGGCCGATGGTCGGGGCCAGTGGTGCGTGGCTACTTTGCGTACCATTGCGAGGGGCAGGAAGACCACCTTGGCGCACTCGGTCTCGTCGTGAATATCATCGTCCTCTGGAACACACTCTACGTCGATGCGATTCTCCAACAACTCCGCACCGAGGGATTTCCCGTCCCACCGGAAGCAACCTGCTGGGGCGGTATGCCTTTTCGTGCCGGAGGCGGTTCAACGTGGGGAGTTACGGCCGCTTCGAAGCCGTCTGATTCTACAGAGGAGGTCGCCTAAATATCAAAACTCAATCATGGCATTTGATAGTCCGCACCTCGCTCAGGTGTACGGCAGATCGTACACGGATGAATCCGAGATGATTCAAATCGTGAACAGTGTTTTGCCTGAGGGTGATATCAGGAATGCCTTGCACCTCGTAAGGCGGCGTGAGGGACACACAATTCACTTGTTGCTCACCGAGTCGGAAGCGGAAATGCTCGGGTACGGGCTTCCCGTTTGAGACAGCATTTAGTCAAAATCTCTATAACCGCTACCTCCGCAAGATTGGCGCAATTCCCGGAGTGCTTCTATCACGCGCACACCCATTTTTCTTCGCGGAAGCAAGCGCTCGTTTTCTTGTTTGAGTCGACGAAGGGAACTGCAAAGGACGTTTGGCGCGGTTTCACCGGGAGATAGCCCCCAAATTCGAACGGTACCGTCTTCCTGTCCGGTAGCGAGATACTTGCCGTCGGGTGAAGTTGGAATGCCGGCGCCGCTGTTGGCCGTGGCGAGGATATTACTCAGAACGCTGAGCGTTCCTTACTGTTCCTGTGCGTTAAGAATCGAAGTACTCTCATCATCGGATCACTCATTCCTTACCTGTCAATTCCAACCTTCGACTAATTTCCCACTGGCAACGTAACCGGTTGCGCCAGGCGAAACTCCAGCAGAGATTCGCTGGGTATCGAGAGCTGTTCGCCCTTCTTGGAGGAGGCCACCGCTGTTCCGGCGGCGGCACCGGCGAGTGCACCAATCCCAGCTCCTGTTCCTCCTCCTGCTAACCCGCCGATCAGCGCACCCAGTCCCACGCCGCCGATAACCTTTCTCGTCGTTTTTGAGCCTTCTCCTTGCCCCTCGACCTTATAAGTGCTGGTCAGAAGTGGATAGGCTGTCCCGTTAATCACGATATCGGTCAGCTCCAGCGTTAGTTCGGAACTGCCTTTAAACCTGCCCGAGGAGGAAGCCGAAGCCAGATGGCCATAAACGGTCGTGCCTCTAGGGGCGACCACCACATCATCGGATTGCAGATTGCTCTCCAGGCTCGCCGTGAACCGATAGCCCGCCTTTTGTTGGCTGGAATCCACGGAGTCGATCATTCGTATCAGGATCCGCGTTCCGGCCGGAACTGTGGCCCTCATTGCTTGCTGCGCCGCAGCGGCCGTCACAGTCACCAGCCCTGCCAGGATGGTTACAGTCCAAATCATTGCTTTGCGCATTTCCTGTCTCCTCCTCGTGGAACCTACGAGTCTTCCCCAACAATCGGCAATGAAGAATCGATTTGCAGATCGATAATTAGAAGTAGTTGGTCTTCGACCTGGACGAAGCGCGCTGCCGTAATCGCCCCCAATTCCTGTTTGACGCGGTCATAGTATTTGGCTAGGAGCTCGGCTCGCTGCTTGCGATATTTGAGCCCGTTCTGAATCAGCTCGTCTGCCTTTTCATCTGTCATCTGCCCATAGGTGCGCGCATACTCTTGAATATTCGCCGCCCTAAGATCATTCAGTTTGTTCAATTCCGTGGTGTATTCGTTATAGATTGGCCAGAACTTCGCCGCATCGGCGGCGCTTAACTGCATGACCGCCCCCATCATCTCGGCTTTCTGCTGCCGAACATTCGAGCGAAGGAGCTCAATGTATGCCTGGGTATTCCGATTGTCTGCGCCCGATGATTTGCCGGCTTGCGCCTGCGTTTGTTGCGGTTGAGTGCCACCTTGGGCCCCTGCGGTTGAAACAAAAGCCAGGGACGACAGAATCAGGATCCAGGCTCCTGCCTGTTTCTTCATCACTTATCCTCCTTAGAAAATCGCCTCTAAGAAACCATCGTTCACATCGTCGCGCTGATGGTCTCCCGAGACCGAGGGTGCTTCAGCCAGAATTTCTGTACCTTCCATATGTAAGGAGTGAATGGCGAGACTCCCTCCAATAAGCCGCAGCCTTTCTCGCATGCTCGCCAGGCCGAGACCGCCGCGGGCTGTTCGTGATCCGGGATCAAAGCCCACGCCCGCGTCCACGATTCTTAACTGGATGGTAGAGGAAGCGCCAGAAAATTCTATGTGTGCCTGCTTAGCCCCACTATGTTTGACAATGTTGTTGAGGGCCTCTTGAACAATCCGAAAGAAGCATAATGCGATGTCCGGTGAGAACGTTTCGGGCATGTCGTGCTGTACAAACTCGATTTGAATATGGTGCTTTCGAGCGGTCTCCTCACACAGGCTTTTCGCTGCCGTGAGTAACCCCACATATTGAAGCTTGGATGAATGTAGCCGATGAGAAAGCCGGTGAATGTCGGACGATAGTTCCGTGATTCTTTCCCAGACCATATGTAGTCGGTCGATGACAGCATGATCGGCCGCGGCCGGTGTCTGGCTTAACTGCTCGAGTTCCATTGCCATCAATGCTAGACGCTGACTGAAATCGTCATGCAGCTCGCGCGCAATCCTGGCCCGTTCATCCTCCTGCGCGTTGATGAGGCGGCCACTGAGCTCCAACAAGTGTCGTTCGTCTCTTTTTCGCTCTGTTATGTCCTTATGAATTACGACAGCGCCTCCGGCTTCGCGATGTAGTGGGGTCACCGAAATAAAGAACCAGACCCCTTCGTTGGGCGGAGTACAGGAATACTCCAGTTCAAAATTTTCGGTGCTACCAGAGAGGACAGCCGCAATCCCGTCAGCAATTATGCCTGCAGAGGGAGCGCCGGTTTCAGCGAGTTCACGGCATTTTCTCGCATAATTGAGCCCAGCCGAGAAATGCGCTCCAGACAAGGCACCTCGAATGTATTCCATATCAATCCAGTTCTGGTTCACGCTGAGGATGACGCCATGTTGATCAAGCACCGCTACATTGCTGTTCAATGAAACAAGTACGGCGTCCTTAAGGCTCTCGCTGTACTCAAGCACTACATTCGCGCGCTTCCGAACCAGAGCGTTAGCAAACACCTCAGCCGCAATTTTCAATTGTTGGACTAATTCCTTCGGCCAACTGTGATCGTTAAAAGATACAAATGCAAGGCTTCCCCAAGTCGTGCCGCCCATTCTCAGCGGAATTAGAGCTATAAATTTATACTTCCCCTCTAAAAGAAAAGCCTGTTCTTTCGCAGCATCAGCAGGGTATTCCTCTGCTCTTTGGATGACACAATCGTCTCCCTTCAGAAGACTGGATGCTAGCCAAGGAAATTGCTCCGGACCAAGGGTCCCGGGGATAAGGGGGAGACCTTCAGCACTAGATGAATGGCTCAACACGAATCGCGGATCGCCGTCGGCGATCTCGAATAGACCGATATGATCGACTTCGAGAAAAAGCCTCAACATTCTCAGACCCGCCGTAATTTCGGCGTCAACTCGCACCGCTGGAAGGCTGCTGAACGTCGCTGACAACTCAGAGAGCAACGTGAGCATCTTCGGGAGCGTGCACCGTCGGCTAGTGCCGCGCCTGGGAGGTAACAAATCAATCGACGTCATTGCGTGTCGCCTCTGTCACTTGATCTGGATCTAAAATTGGATCAGCAACGCAATCTGGCTAACCCGCGAATCTGCTTAAGAATGCCGCTCGGAGTATCTATTTGTGCCCAAGGTGCCATCTTTTTTTTGCCCTCACCGTTGGGACTGCGAATGAGGGTGGCATTTACGCAGGAAAATGAACCGTGGAGACCTCTTAGCTCTGTCGTGACTGTGGAGTAGCCCCGGGGCTAGAATTTGTGTCACCCTAAGTGTGTCCTTGCGATCGCGTTCTCTAAGGGATTGAGGGTGGAGGCTCAGTGGGGAATCCGGGAATTTCGGGGCATGGCGCAGCACAACCGAGCCTCGCTGAGCTCAAGCTATTGACTGACAACCAGTTGATGGTTCAATTGCGGAATGGCGTTAACGATGCACTTGCAGTGTTGTTTGATCGATACCAACGGCTCGTCTTCAGTATCGCGCTCAAAATTGTTCGCGACCGCGGCGAGGCTGAGGATGTAACACAAAATGTCTTCCTCGAAATTTACCGCTCGGTGGCACAATTCGATCCTGCGAAAGGCACACTTAAAGTGTGGCTGCTGCAATTTGCCTATCATCGCGCGTTTAATCGCAAGCAGCATCTGAATACCAGGAACTTCTACAGTCAGGAGAGCACAGAAGACATAGATTTCTTCTCTCCCGGTGAGTTTGCAACTTCGGAAAGATATGCACCAGCTGAACTGCAACGATTGCTGGATCAGGGGTTAGCCTCATTGGAGGAGCCTCAAAGACGGGTAATAGAATTGGCCAGCTATGACGGGCTTTCGATGAAGGAGATTGCCGATAAAACGGGAAACTCTCTTTCGAACGTTCGGCATCATTATTATCGAGGTCTTCAGAAGCTGCGCTCTTTTATGACTCGACCTCTCAATTCGGGAAAAATGTTAAGTAATGATGAGTGATCATTCGCACTATGAGGAGTTAGCTGCTCTTGCAGCAGGGGGCCACCTCAGCGGCCAGGAATTGGCGGAGCTGCAGCGGCATGCTGAGGCATGCGCGGAATGCAAAGACGCCGTGACTGAATTCCGCGAAGTTGTCTATTTTGGTCTCCCCTTGGGGCAGAGGCCCTTCCATCGGAGCATCAACATGATCACGAGCCGCCCCGATCACGGTGCAAGAGAACGGTTTATCAGAAGGGCGTCACTCGAAGGCATAGCATTCTCGCCGGAGGTCAGAAGGCCTGCCGCCCCTCGAGGACCCCGTCTCAGCTTCGCCGTTGCCGGCGCTGGCTTGCTTGCTGCAATTGTTATCGGAGTTCTTTCTATTTCGCATCATCTGGTCGTGCCTTCCCGTCAGCTCGGCCAGCCATCTCAGCAGAACTCCTCCCTCGAAGCTACGATTTCCGGGCTGGAACAAGCAAATGCTGAACAGCGGCGTGAAAACGAAGGTCTGCGAGCTCAACTTGCGAAGCTAACCACTGCCGAAAGCCATCACAACGACCGGACGTCAGCAGATACTACGCAATTAGCGTCCCTCGACACACGGTCTCCTGAAAAAATCGAGGCCCAACAGAAGGCCCAAGAGAAACTTCTGGATGACGCCAGGGCAGAGTTGGCCGAATTGAAGAAGACCCGCGCTTCCGATCAAGCGTCAATCGTGGCGGACCAAATCCGAATCAATGAACTATCCGACCAGCTAAAAACTGCCAAGGCGAATACGAGTAATATGCAAAGACAACTAGCGACGGCGGGTGGAGACCTTCCTAATGTGATGGGTGCCCGTCAATTGCACGTGGTGGACGTTCGTGACTCCGGTCCCGACGGAAAGCCCGGCAAGGCCTTCGGGCGGATCTTCCTGACGGAAGGCAAGTCGCTTGTCTTTTATGCCTTTGACCTGAACGACCCCACAAAAAGTGTTTCAAAAAAGACCTATCAGGTGTGGGGACAGCAGGAAGGCAACGCAGGTTCGTTGCATAGCCTCGGGTTCTTGAACGTTGATAACAAGACACAACAGCGTTGGGTGCTGAAGACAAACAACGCAGCGACCTTTAAGGAAATTAACTCCTTATTTGTAACAGTGGAACCGCAGGGTGGGGCTAAGACGCCGAGCGGTCAGCGTCTACTGTTTGCCTATCTTGGGGAAGCCAATCACCCGTAACCTCAACTACCGGTGAATGCTGGCCCGCGGATAACATTTTGACAAGACAGCCCTCAGAACTGCAGCTTGATCGTGAACTGCGCGGAGCGGGGTCCGCCTAAGGCGTACAAAGGACTCTGTCCACCCAAGGCTGCGCCGGTGCCTAGTGCGAGGTTCGTTGTAGAGCCGGGACCTATTTTACCGAAGACAGGATCAAAGATGTTTCCTGGTTCGGGAGAGCCTGGGGCTCCGAACATGGGATGGTTGAAGACATTAAAGTACTCTGCGCGCACGCTGAGGTTGAGGTTCTCGGTCAGCTTGAAACGCCGCCGCACGGCGAGGTCGGTTTGGTCTATGGAGTATGGGCTACGCAGGCCGTTCCTTGGAAAGTTTCCAACCTGCCCTGCGGGGGGTGTCGTGAAGGCGGCTGGATTTAGTGCTGTGCCGCTGGGCTGGGTCGAATCGGCGATCCAGAAGGGCTGGCCCGGCACGATTTCGGCCTGAGTTCTGTAAAAACCGAAGACCGGTGAGACCGCCTCCACGGTGATATTGATCGGTGGCGCCGAACTTACGCGCACCAGACCGTCGATTGCCCAGCCTCTGAGAATTGCGTTACTAATGCGACCCCACGCAGGAGACGGCAGCTCATACGAGACGGCCCCGGCGATGGAGTTGCGTATGTCGAAGTCGGAGGGGGTCAGCGATGGCAACACAACCTGGCTCACAGATGGCGCCCTAAATCCGTTTGAATCGTCTGAGCCGAGATCGCTTGACCGTGCGAGGTTATAGGAGATCAGTGCCTGCAAGCCGTGGGACATGTGGCGCTGG
This sequence comes from Acidobacteriota bacterium, assembly GCA_013285705.1. Classification (GTDB taxonomy): domain Bacteria; phylum Acidobacteriota; class Terriglobia; order Terriglobales; family Acidobacteriaceae; genus Alloacidobacterium. Next base: position 10,303 of record JABDHA010000080.1, on the reverse strand, counting down.
AATTGAACCTGCAACGCATTGAAGTGGGCATACCCAGCGTTCCTTGTGGCGGTGACCGATGCGCCAGTGCCGAGATCCACAAGGAGCGGAGGAACGATTATGTCCTCCCGCAAGAGACGTCTGGCATCGGCCCCCACATAGGTTACGGATAATGTCTGATTCGCTCCGAATTCCCGCTGAATCGCCGCGTTCCATTGCAAGGTTAGCGGAAGGCGCAGGTTCGGATCGACGGCGCTCACGTTCAGCACATTCGCATCGATTGTGGTTGAGAATGGGGGAGGGCGAAAGGCCGGGTTAGTCAAATCGAAAGACACCGGAGGGGAAAAGGAGGCAAAGTTGATGCGATAGTACGGGAAGTAGTTGTTGCCCGCCAAGTCGCCGTATCCCAGATCATAGAAGAGGCCGAACGCTCCCCTTACCACTGTTTTGGGCGTTACCTGGTACGCAGCGCCGATTCGGGGGGCGAAGTTGTTAAACCTGGTGTGCCAGAGAGAGCCGGGCACTACCCCGAACAGATTCGAGTCAAAGATTCCCTGTGTGGCGTAAAGAGGTTGGCTTGACGTCGTCGAGACTGGCGGGGTGTTAATCTCCCATCGCAACCCATAGTTGAGGGTCAGACGACTCGTGATCTTCCAGTTGTCCTGAGCAAACAACGAATAGTTATTTACGCTCACGGAAAAAGGATCGCCCGCGGATAAAAGAGCGCTGTCTACGGTCCCCGCTACCAACAGCGCGAAACTGGAAGGGAAAAAAGCATACCCATTTACAGTCGAGGCTTTGGGAGTTAATCGGCGATAGTCCATACCGAACTTGAACTGGTGTGTTCGGAAGGCCAAAGAGAAGGTGTCCACGAAATTGAGTTGTTGCTCAACATCGTTGTATTGCCGACCCTGCCTGACTTCCTGGCCAGCATCCGGAAAGGAGACCAGTGCTTGATCTATGCGAGGGTTATAGGGGGACGATGACGGGAAAAGAGCTGCCAGAGGTGGCACCACCGCACCATGAAAGTCAGTGAGGGAGTTAGTATTGCTGGCGGTGTTTCGGCTCCAGTTCGCTCGAAAATCATTCAGCATGGAAGGAGCGAGCAAGAGAGTGGCGCCTCCGGTCAGGGCGTCCATATCGACGTTGCTGTTTTCGACCTCCTCCCAATTGCGGGTCGCATCATACGATGGCGCGTGGCTATAGCGCGCAAACAGATTGACTTTTGGAGTCAGCTTGTGGTCGATGCGGATGCTGATTGAGTTTAGGCTGGAGGGATTGGAGTATGCGGCGGTGATTGTCGCCTGACATGGATTTGTGATGTTGTCGCAGGAGGGGTCGATGAGGGATGCGGCAGGATCGGAAAGCGGAAGCGCATTGACCAGCGGCAGATAGGCTGGCGCAACCGCAGCGCGTGCGGACGCCGTGTAGAACTGGTCTGAGGCCGTCTGGGGAAGGCTCAACCGCAGCCCTTCGTAGGAGAAAAAGAAGAAGTTCTTGTCTTTAATGATGGGTCCACCAAAGGTCCCGCCAAAGTCGTTCTGGCGAAGCGGTGGTTTGGGAAGCGGAGGCGCGTCGAAGTAGTTGCGGGCATCGAAGACATCGTTGCGCAGGTAATCGAATGCCGTACCGTGGAACTGGTTGGTGCCGGATTTCGTGACGATCGATACCTGTGCCCCCGGGGTGCGTCCAGATTCCGCCTCATACGATGAGGTCTGGATACGGAACTCCTGCATGTCATCGACGGAGACGAATCCATTGGTGCCACCCTGCGAGGTAAATGCTGGTATCGCACCGCCCAGCGACTGGCCGAGAGGGCCGATTTGGACGCCAAAATTTGCGCTCACACCATCGACCATGAAATAGTTCGCGTCGCTACGCTGTCCGTTGACGCTGAACTGGCCGGGCCCTGATTGGATGGAGGTGAAGACCACACCGGGAGCTACCGCGATCAGGGACTGGAAGCTGCGTCCATTGAGCGGCATGTTATCCACGAACTCTTGGTTCACCACCGTACTGACAGCCGCCGATTGGCTTTGGAGCCCAAAGACGTTGTTCCCGACGGTGATGCTCTCTGACCTGAGACCGATTGCGAGCGTGAAGTTTTCGTTGACGGCGTCCTGTGCGTACAGTTCCAGGCTGGGTTGTACGATGGTGCGAAAGCCATCTTTTTCAATGGTCAATCGGTAGGTGGCTGGATGCAGGCCAGGGATAACATAGATCCCGTCCTCGTTAGTTATAGTGGAGGCCGTGACATTGGTGTCGATGTCGGTGATCGTACATTGGACCCCGACGATCACTGCGCCGCTCACGTCCGTTACCCTGCCGGAGATGCGGGCACCTTCTGTTTGTGCGAAGGCCGTCGCAGCTGTCACCAAAAAAGCCAGGACGAGTAGCGGGCACTTCATCGAAGCTCTCCCTTTATGTCGCCGTGTTCCAAGATCGCCACATCGGTGTAAGGTGTTTCTGAATAATATCGGGCACGTGGGATTGATGCCCTCCGGTTAGCTTGTCGTCGAGTCGCTTAACGGGGAAATACGGCATTATCAGAGTCCCGTGACGAGGACTCCCTTATTCATCGATGTCCGCCTATTTGGCGCACATTCATCATGTCATCCTTGCGCTGCAGCCCACAGTTCCCGTGGCAGCCACATTATTGCACGCCTCCGTGTAGCACAAATCAAAACGGGAAGCCAAGACCCTTTAGACCACTGGCTGCGCGCGGCGATGCTAGTTGTTGACAGTATTCGAGCAGCGTAGCCGTTTCGCAACTCTTCCCCACGCCGCCCGAGTTGGCAGACCGTATGGTCGCGCTTGCGGACTTTCGCCCAGGACAAGGGGTTTTAGAACCCTCCGCAGGAACAGGCCGAATCTTGGCGTTTGAGCGTGTAGCAAGTCGCGCAAAGACCCCGCGCAAGAATCTTCTCCTGTCCACAAGGACAATACATCGCGCGTTGGATTGGTTTATTCATCGCTGGCCTAATTGAGACGTGCCCGGCTCAAGCACAGTCAAACCTTTTCACTAGTCGGCCTCGGGCCTAGAAGCATGGGCATCACTTCCCTTCCCTCAGCCGAGTTGCTGCTTCGTCTCTGCCTTCACTACTCTGACCGGGCTGCTTTTCCTGATGGGCTCGGGGCGCACGATTCCCGGACTAGATGGAGCTTGCGAAGAGCTGAGAGAACGATTGTTCACCCCCTAACGCAAGGCGCGCCCAACCCACACCAAACTCAAAATTTCATTTCCTACTAGATACGCCGGCGGGGGAAGTCCCCCTTGAGTCCAGAGCGCCGGCGAAAAGAACCGGCCCACTCTTTCCCTCACCCCCTCTGCGGGGACACCCCGCAACGCCTCCAAAGCAATTCGCGCGCTTAGCGCAAAAGCAACGTAGCCAAACCTGCTAGGGAGCTCTGCTCCAACGCGCGCGCAAGAGGCAATGCTTTGGCGTAGTTTCGTTTGGAATGCTCGGAGGCGACCGAGTTCAGCACCATCTCCAGGTAGCTCCCGGAATGCAACATTGCGGTTGAGCTGCGATTCCACCGCTGAAGGGATTAAGGTCAGGGATTCGGTCATACGACTAGGCCGGTAGGTTTCAGCCCCTGAGTCAGAAGCGTTCCAATCAGGGTAGCTTCAGAAAACGGACCAGATCGTATGTTAGGGCTGTCGCAGAGGCCTGAACTTGCTCTTACGGAGTCTTGCGGCGTTCCGCCATTGGTAGTCTCCTAGCGAGAAAGTCTCGTCACCGGCCCAGCCTGAGTTCACAAACCAATATTGTCATTCACCGCGATTGCGACCTCCCGCTCCGAGCTGCGGTAGCGTTCTGTCGTTTAGGTGGAAGAATGGCCAAGCAGAAACTTAATCTGCTCAAGCCTGATTTGCCGCAGCGTTTCGCACAGGTATGTGGAGGTGCGTATGAATTCACAGACGAGGAACACTGGACTCCTCGGCCTTTCTGTCACAGGTTCGCATAATTCGATACAAACGACAGTATTAGGCACACTGAAATTGAAGGGGTGAGATAAGTTCAACTCAAGGTCACTGTTCGCAAACAAACCTACTACTAGCCCTGATACTCGTGATGTGAAGACGTGAGCGGTACTTCATAAGTAAGTGCAGATGGCGAAATTAAATTGTCGATCAAGTACGGTAATGCGGGACCAGATTGCACCGTAAGTTCCCGAAAGACTAAGGAGCGGATCACCGGTGGGGTCTCTTGGCTTCGGGTACGACACTAGCAATAGGAGTATGTCATGGCTTTCAACGATTCTTCCCTGCCGCCGGTATTGCCGGAGGACGCCGCGCCCCTCGTGGCTACGGTCGCGGGTTCGGTTTTACTGCCGGGAGACGCGGGATACGACGACGAACGCGCGGTCTTCAACCTAAATCACGAGTTAACGCCCGCGGTGATCGTGGTGCCTGAGAGCGTGGCCGATGTTCAGGCCGCCGTTTCTTTCGCTGCAGGGCAACACCGGCCAGTCTTGGTGAAGACCACCGGCCACCAGATCGTCGGTTCCGCGAGCGGCGGCGTCGTGATCGCCACTCATCGAATGAACGACATCACGATCGACGCGGCCTGCCGCTCGGTCCGGGTCGGAGCCGGAGTGCTGTGGTCGGAGGTCATAGCGAAGACAACCGAGGTCGGGCTGGCCCCGCTGAATGGGTCGAACCCCACCGTGGGAGTCTCCGGTTACACCCTGGGCGGCGGTCTCAGCCCGACCCTCGGCCGCTCCCAGGGGTACGCCGCCGACCACGTGCGCTCGCTCGATGTGGTCACCGCGGACGGCGAACGGCGGCACGTCACTGCGGAATCCGAACCAGACCTGTTCTGGGCGTTGCGCGGCGGCAAGGGCAACTTCGCAGTGGTCACCGCTCTGGAATTCGACCTGTTCCCCGTGTCCCGCCTCTATGGCGGCGGCCTCTACTTCCACGGTGACCGGACGGCCGACGTTTTGCGAGCCTGGACCGCTTGGCACCCCAGCACCCCGGAAACCATGGTCACGTCGATCGCGGTGATGCGGATGCCATCAATACCCGAAGTGGCTGAGCCTTTGCGCGGCAAGTTTCTGGTGTCGGTGCGGATCGCCTACAACGGCAATACTGCGGACGGCGAGCGGATGATAGAGCCGCTCCGAGCGGTAGCTCCTGCAGTCCTGGACACCGTGCGGGACATGTCGTACGCCGAGGTCGCATCGATCCACAACGAGCCGACCGACGCGGTGCCCTACTACGAACGGGGCATCATGCTGCGAGAGTTCCCTCCGCAGGCGCAGGACAAGCTGATCGAACTCGTCGGTCCGGCCGCCGAAACCGATCTGGCGATGGCCGAGCTACGTGCCCTGGGCGGGGCCTGGGACCGGGAGCCGAAGGTGCCCAACGCCGTAGCGACCAGGGGCCTTCCGTACAGCCTGCTGGGTGTCTCCGCCGGACCGCTGTCGGAGGAGGAGAAACTCAAGATGTCGGTCGCCAATCTGCTCGACGGCATGAAGTCCTGGCAGGGCGCCCGGCGGTACGTGAACAACCTCGCGCCGGATGAGGCGGCCGACGCCGCGGCGATTTACGGCCCCGAGCGCTACGAGCGCTTGGCGTCCATCAAGAAGACCTACGACCCGGCCAACATGTTCCGGCTCAACCACAACGTGATGCCGGCCACCTGATTAGGCACTGGCCGACCGGGTGGGGCCGGACACCGAATGATGGCGCCGCCGAACGTGAACTCCGTGAAAGCCCCCCTCGCCGCCTCCCGGATCATGTCGTGCTGGTCTGACGGTTGGACCGCTGGGGTCGCTCACTCATCGATCCGGTCGTAACCCTGAAGGGGTAGCTTCAGAAAACGGGCCAGATCGTACGTTAGGGCTGTCGCAGAGGCCTGAACTTGCTCTTACGGAGTCTTGCGGCGTTCCGCCATTGGTAGTCTTCGGTAAGGTTGACGTGCTCCCATCCGAGCGGCGACAAGTGTTTCCGCAGCGCAGGGTCTACGGGATGCCCGTTTTGGTCTGTTGCGAAGTTTGAGTGAGCAGAGATCGAGACTGAGATGGAGCTGGAGGGGAGAGAAATCTAGGCAGCGATGCCGACAGCTTCGCTACGAAGCGCGCTTGAGCGCTGACATCATCTTTGGTTGCCACCTCACTCGTCCCTTCCGGATCATGTTCACCGTCTCGATTCCTTCAAGTGTTCGCCACGCACTTTGAAAACGAACCGTAGCCTTGGCTAACCACGTACGTTTTTTCGCCGACCGGTGGTCTTGCTCGACGATGTTGTTGAGGTACTTGCATTGTCGCAGGCGAACTCGGCGCGGCAGTATGCCTTCGCGTTTCAGCGTTCTGATCGCAGCGGGGTAAGCTGGATTCTTATCGACATTGATGACTCGCGGTATTGGATTATTGGAAGAGCGAAATACTTACTTTCCAAAGAACCGCTTCGCAGCAGCAGCATCGCGTTTGGCTGTGAGCAGGAAATCCATGGTCTGCCCTGTGGAGTCCACGGCTCGATAAAAATACTTTTCCTGGCCCTTCACCTTTGTATAGGTTTCATCCACGCGGTAACTCTTGTTGGTGGCCTTCAGATGTGGGCGACATCGCTTGTTCAACTCCGCTGCGTATGCTTGCACCCAGCGCCATATGCAGCTGGCATCCACGGCAAGTCCCCGTTCCGCCAACAATTCGGCCACATGCTCGTAAGCCAGCGGGTATATCGCAAATACCAACGCATCGCTGTTAGGATCACTTCACCTGAATCCTGGCATCCCTTGAACGGCCTAGCTGCGGTAATCGACATGCCTTACCGTACCAAATCCGCTCACTCACACTTCGCAATGGAACCTTGAGATAGGTGCGCGTCATCTACCCCGGATTGCTTACCTTTATCTAATCCCAACGCGTAATACAACACCGCAAGCAGTACAAGCCAGAGCGGCCCGACCAGCAAAGCGATGCGCGTGTCGGGGAAATACGCCATCAATACAGTAACAATACCCAGAAATGCTAACGCTGCCCATGATGCATAAGGATAAAACGGAACGCGGAGAATCAGCCGGCCACGCTCGGCGTCACTCAAGCCTCGCCGGAATTTCATTTGCGTGATGAGCACGATGGTCCATGTCCAAACAGCTCCGAAGGTCGCAATAGAGGTTACCCAGACAAAAACCCTGGCTGGTACCAGATAATTGAGTAACACGCCAAGCAACAACATCGCGATAGATGCCCATATCGCCCGTTGCGGTATACCGTCTCGTGAGGTAGCTGCGAACATGCGCGGCGATTGGCCTTGCTGAGCAAGGTTGTAGAGCATGCGGCCTGTACTGTAGATGCCTCCATTGCATGAAGACAACGCGGCGGTGAGCACCACAAAGTTGATAATGCCAGCGGCCGATCTAATGCCAAGCCGTTGGAATGTCATCTCAAAAGGGCTGCCGTGGGTACCAAGTTCGTTCCAGGGATAAATCGACAGGATTACGAACAGGGCGCCGACATAGAAAATGAGAATGCGCCAGAAAACCGAGTTGATGGCGTCCGGAATCGACTTATTCGGATTTTCCGCTTCGCCTGCAGTAAGTCCAATCATCTCGACCCCGAGGTAGGCGAACATAACCATTTGCATTGCCATCAACACGCCCTTAGCGCCGTTGGGCATGAAGCCGCCATGAGACCAAAGATTGCTAATACCTGTCGCGACCCCATGATTACCCAAACCAAACATAATCATGGCGCTGCCGCCGACGATCATCAGGATGATCGTCACTACCTTGACCATAGCGAACCAATACTCGAACTCGCCATACGCTTTGACTGCAGCAAGATTGACCGCACCCATCGCAGCAAGCGCAGCCAGGGCCCAGATCCACTGTGGTACAGTCGGAAACCAGACACCCATATAGATGCCGACTGCGGTAATTTCCGCAATGCAAGTAACCAGCCACATGAACCAATAGTTCCAGCCAGTCAGGAACCCGGATAGGGGACTGAGATAATTCTGCGCGTATCGACTGAAGGAACCGGCTACCGGTTTATATACGGCCATTTCACCAAGTGCGCGCATGATGATGTAGATCGCCAAGCCACCGATGACGTAAGAAACGAGAATCGCGGGCCCCGCGAGCTTGATAGCCGTCGCCGAACCCAAAAACAAACCTACGCCGATGGTCGATCCCAAAGCCATGAGACGAATGTGGCGTTCTTGTAAGCTGCGCTTTAACTCTTGTTCATTCGTATTCATATGATTTCTTCGAGAGCGCGACCAGAGCTCCCTGATTCTTCCTAAACTAATAACATCCGCTTTGATTCAGCGAGGCCGGACCAGAGGCTGATCGTTTTAGCTAAACAAGTAAACCCTAGCGCGAATCGTCTGCGCATGCGGCCGTCACCGAACTTCTGCGTGCGCCACATCGCGCCATCTGCGCGCGTATTGTCTCTAAGGCAGGAAGCATCTTGGATTCGATGTTGCCCTCGAATCCAAGATCGCACGTGGGGCGGCAGATATCGACAAGCGCTTCGGGATCACCATCTGCTCCCCCATGATAATGAGATTGCGCTGTGACGACCGTGGAGAATGCTAGAAGAGGGAGATCGCGCCGAATCGGTTGAAGCAAATTCTTCTTGCGACTTAGGCTGACCATACTATTTCGTCCGGATGATTAGCTTGCCGGGATTGCCCGCAATCGAGCCATTATAAGCATGGTCTGCTTCTTCCATTGGCAGCTCAGCCTTGACAAAAGCTTTCAATTCTCCGGAATCGAAAAGCTTGCCCAGTAAAGCTAGTTGTTCTCCATCCTGTTCGACGATGAAAAAGGCACTCTTTACTCGTGGATCGGTACTCGATTCTGCGTCCGCAGCAATCGTGACCAACCTCCCCCTAGGATTGAAAAGATCCCAGGATCTGTCCAAGGTTTCTCCACCAACAGTATCGAAGATTACATCGACTAGTCCTGCCTCTTCAAAACGGCGCTCCCGATAATCGATGACCTCATTGGCTCCACGTTGCTTTACAAAATCGATGTTCGCCTTGGACGACGTGGCAATCACATACGCTCCCTGCAATTTTGCAAGTTGAACCGCGAAAAGTCCCACCGCCCCAGCCCCTCCGTGTATAAGGACTCGTTCGCCTTTCTGTAATTTTGCTCGGACATGCAGTCCCTGCCATGCTGTCAGCAAGCCAATCGGTGCAGAGGCCGCCTGGATGTGGGAAAGACAAGATGGCTTCAAAGAAAGATTCGATGGTTTTGTTATGCAGAACTCAGCCGTAACACCCTCTGCGAACCAATCGTTGAAGCCAAAAACAGCATCTCCCAGGCTGTAGCCAGTTACTCCCGCACCTAACCCCGCAACTGTGCCTGAGAATTCATGTCCGGGAATCGCCTTGGGTCGGGCTGTGCCATCCGCATAGTGGCTGGTGGGGTACCACAGCTTCTCTGTCGGGGTTACTCCGGCGGCGGAGACCTGAATCAAGATTTCGCCCGCTTGCGGCTCGGGAACCGGACGTCTTACCAGCTGCAGGTTCAGTTCGTCTGTAAACTCCATTGCTTTCATTTCTGCCATTGCTTCACTCCGTGCAACTCGTTGTATTAGTAGTCGGAATCGCCGATCTCAATCGGGTAGAGTTCGTACAAGAACCGACATACGAATCTCGCAACCGTTTGCTTAGTTTAAGCCGCTGATATTCTGTAGGACTTAGACCGCTCATCTTTCGAAATATCCGGGCAAAGTGTTGTTGCGTTTTGAAACCAGAGGCCAGAGCGATATCGATCATTCGTAGATTCAGTGATACGAGCAGCTCTTTTGCGTACTGCACCCTCTGTTGCAATACGAATTGGTGTGGGCTTTTACCCATCGTCTTTTTGAAGATGTGAGAAAAGTGAGTCATGCTCAGACCTGTGACTGCTGCCATGTCGGCTAGGCTTATATCTTCGCTAATTCTTGATCGTACGAGGTCTATGACATTACGATGAGAAATATCGCTCAGCCCACCTTTGATTCGGCGGCCGGCTTTTACTGAAAGAGAATAAGTTTGTACTAAGACTGCTGCCAGAGCCACTTCAATCGATTGGATAAATAGTTGGCCACTGGGGAAACCATGTGCCCTTTCGATATTGACCGCAGTCAGCAGAGCTCTGATCCGCAAGTCCCTGAGTTTAGGGATACTCTGCAGCTCTATCTCTCTGGTCGCCTCACCGGCAGCCTCGCTGAGACGGAGATCAGACATTTCAAAACGAAGCTTCTTCATTTGGTCCCGGCTTTGGACGAGTCCTACAACATGCCGACGACATAAAGCAATATCGCCTGCTACATATTCGAGCCGTTGGTTTGGCCCGCTGTCGATGCTGAGATCCTCAGC
>JABDHA010000079.1 GCA_013285705.1 Acidobacteriota bacterium | reverse complement strand
ACTGGAAGATCTTCTACCTCACGTCCCTAAAAGCTTTGAGGTTCATGAGCTTCTAGGACTGGTTTATGCGGCGCAGGCGCAGGACGCGAAGGCTCTGGAGCAGCTCCAGATCGCAGTTCGATTGAACCCGGATTCAGCTGCGGCCAGAACGAATCTGGCGGCGAACCTTTCACACGCAGGAAAGTCTGACCTGGCCGGGGAGCAATTCCGGAAAGCTCTTGAACTGGAGCCTCGGGATTTCGAGGCCAATCACAATCTCGGCGAGTTCTACATCCAACACGGGAAGATCGCGGACGCGATTCCGCTGCTCGAGCAGGCGCAACAGGTCAATCCTTCTTCTTACGGCAATGGCTATGATCTTGCGTTGGCTTATTACCTTACAGGACGGCTGGGTGAGGCGAGGCAGCTTGTTCAAGGGATCGTACAGCAAAAAAACACGGGAGAGTTGCACAACCTGCTGGGCCAGATCGACGAGAAGGATGGGAAATTTGTAGAAGCGGGAAACGAATATGAGACCGCTGCTCAAATGGATCCGAGTGACGATAATTTGTTTGATTGGGGAAGCGAGCTTCTTCTCCACCGGGCATATGAACCTGCTATCGATGTCTTCAAGCAGGCTGTGCAACGTTACCCCAATTCACCCCGGCTGGTCATCGGACTGGGGATGGCGCTTTATTCGCGCGGCATCTATGACGAGGCGGTGAAGGCGCTGCTGGCAGCGGCGGATTTGAACCCTTCCGATGCTCGCTGCTATCTCTTTCTCTCCAAGGCCTACGATAGCTCTCCGAACCAGGCGGACGAGGTGATACAGAGGTTCCGACGCTATGCGGAGCTTGAGCCCGGCAATGCGCTGGCCCAATACTATTACGCGATGAGTTTATGGAAGGGAAAGCGGGTGCAGGACTCGGGCCTGGACCTTCATCAGGTGGAGTCGCTGCTGCGAAAGGCGATTGCGCTCGATGAGAAGCTTCCCGAAGCTCACGTGCAGCTTGGCAATCTCTATGCCGACCAACATGAATACGACAAGTCCGTTCCAGAGTATGTGCGCGCACTGGAGCTGAATCCGAATCTTCCGGATGCTCATTATCGTTTGGGGACGGACTACGTTCACCTGGGACAAAAAGATCGGGCGCATAAAGAATTCGATATCTATCAACAGCAGCGCGCGCAGCATATGGCGGAGCTTGATAAGGAAAGAGCAGAGGTGCAGCAATTTGTGATTGCAGAAAAGGCTGCCTCTGCCACCAAGCCTTGATTCCAGCACTGCAAGAGCGTCAAATATATGCTGACAGAGTGACGATTGAAAGCTGAGCTGGTATTGCATTGAGAGGGCGCGGGCTGCGGGGCGGGGCCACGGACAAGGATACGATCGATTGAAGTTGATGGATGATTCATCATGGAGCAGAGCATTCCCGGCTGAACTCACTCCGAAGGAGCTCGCCTGGCGTCTGGGCTGCAGCAGGCGCGATTTCCTGCGTGGCGCTGCAGGATTGGCATTGGGATCTGCACTCGTGAGTGCAAGCCCCTTCGTTCGCGGAGACGTTGCGACAAAGAAGCGCAAGGTCATCGTCGTCACGTTCGGCGGAGGGGCTCGCGACCAGGAAACATTCGCGCCGCAGGGGCAGGAGAATATTCCGCACCTGATGAATGAACTGATCCCTCAGTCAAGCTTCTTTACTCAGGTAGTGAATGAAGGAATTCTGGGCCACTACGTTGCCACCGCAAGTCTGGCCACCGGGGTTTATGAAACCCTCAATAACTTTTCTTCTTTACCACCGCAGCATCCGACGGTGTTTGAATACTACCGCAAGGATCTGAACCGTCGCGCCTCAGACGCATGGGTGGTTGCGCCCAGCAACGGCTTTAACCGGATTGGCGAGAGTGACTACCGTACGTATGGGCAGGGTTTGGGAGCCCAGGTTGTGCTGCCGAAGCATCTGCTGACTGCGGCTATGTCCGGGACGACGACGGACTACGAACATTTGCTTCGGGATAATTACGAAACTCCTCTGTACACACCGCAGCTTGGAGGCAGCGAATTCGAATTGCAGCAATTGGAAGGGATATTGAAGCTCTCGGTCGATGACTTCAAGGCGCATGCGCGGACCTTGTCGAGCCCCGATGAGCTATCGATGTATATTGCGCGGCAGTTGCTGCTCAAGGAATCTCCTGGCCTTCTTTGGATCACGATGCACGATATCGATATTGCGCATGCAGGCGCCTACTCGCTTTATATCGAAGGGATACGGCGCACGGACCGGCTTTGCGCGGAGCTTTGGAAGACGGTGCAAAGCCTACCCGAATATGCGGGCAACACCACGATGTTCATTCTTCCTGACTTTGGTCGCGATGCAGACCAGGATTCCGGCGGAAATGGATTTCAGCATCATCGGACGGGCGATGCGGCATCGCGCACAACGTGGATGATGGCTGTGGGAGCGGGAGTGCGCGAAGGCGTGGTGTATGACCGCCGGATTCAATCGACCGACCTGGTACCCACTCTAGGGGCGATGCTGGGCTTTTCTCCATCCCTGTCACAAGGCAAACCAATTCCGGAACTTTTGTAGTTTTATGCTTCCACGCGATCTCAAAATCGAGCAATTCAATGGTTATCCTCCGGAGGCGCACAAGCTGATTGCGGCCCATCTGGCAGCGCTGCAGCAGTTGCCGCTCAGCTTTGTGCCCAGCCTGCTGCGCGAGGTCATCGATTACGATTACAAGTTTCCTATAGAGCGGGCGGTGATCGAGAAAGAACTTGTCAAGCTCAGTTCCCTTTCGGCTGCGCAGTTACAAGAGTGGTTTCAGGCATTCTCACGGATCACGATTTCTGCGAAGCTTGAGCATCTCGATTGGGTAGACCAGCCCGCTCAGTTTGTCGAACAGCTATCGGAATATCTTTGGGGAACGCATCAACTGGATGCGTTCCGGCAGGCAGCCCTGGAATATGGAGATCGTTTGCGCACGGCTGCGCCGGCGGATCCGCTTCCCGTGCGCAGGCTTGGGATCGCCGTGATCGGGCAAGGAGTCGAGTCGTATGATGCTCCGCTCTTTCGCAATCTGCGCGAGCACGGCACCTACTTTGGACGAGTCAAGCCGGAAAAGGGCTTTGATCAGGTGCTGGATGCGGTCGCGGCACGCGCGAAGGCCCATCCTATGCCTTACGGCCATTGGTATGTCGATGGAGGGCAAGCGGTGGATCACAGCCCGCTGCTGACATGCGTGTCCTACCAAGGGCTGGAGCCGGTACGCGCGGCCCTGCTGCGCAATATCCAGACAGAAGTAGAACGGCCCGGGATGGGACCCGAGCAGCTTCGCACGCATCTGGCTCAAATGAGTCCCTCTGATCTTGGCATGGACAAGAACGGAGATGCAGTGCTGGACCGTTTTCAGATCAAGCTACTCACGGAAGGCTCCGGAACTCAGATCTTCAGCACCACATTTGCTCAATGGACGGCACGAGAGGCCCTGCGACGTGCCCAGACGCTCACCTTATTGGTGCGCTTTGCTCCACGTCAACGGCAGAGGCCGATGAATGAGCTGCTCTCGAGCAGCAACAGCAACCTGGAACTTGACTACGCTGGCTCCTTAATTGATGCGGATATGGGTAGCTACTATCACTGGCTGAACCAGCAGCGCCTGCCCGGAGCCGATCAGGCCTCGTTCCTTGTCTGGTTTGAAGGCCATAGTCAAGCCCTTGCGATTAGCCCCACTTTGCCTCGTGGCACCGAGTCTAATTCAGCGATGAATCTTGGAGACTTGCTTTCGCTAGTCACTACCTGACGCCAAACGGAAATTAAGATGATGTCAGCCCGGCATGCGCAAGATTGTTCATATCGATATGGACGCGTTCTATGCTTCCGTCGAACAGCGGGACGATCCGCAACTGCGCGGCAAGCCTGTTGTGGTGGCCTGGCGCGGCAACCGCTCCGTTGTCTGTGCCGCCTCTTATGAAGCCAGAGTTTTCGGTGTGCGTTCCGCCATGCCGGCGGTTCGTGCAGAGCGTTTATGTCCCGACGCGATTTTTATTCCGCCGGATTTCACGCGCTATCGTGCCGTCTCCCGGAGCACGCGGGAAATCTTCAAGAGACACACGGACCTTATCGAACCGTTGTCGTTAGATGAAGCGTATCTCGATGTGACCGAAAACAAGACTGGTCTACCCACCGCGACGCAGGTGGCGCAGGTCATTCGAAAGCAAATCCGCGAGGAGTTACAGCTGACTGCGTCGGCTGGTGTCGCACCGAATAAGTTCCTGGCAAAAATCGCCTCGGATTGGCGCAAGCCAGACGGCCTTTTCGTGATCCAGCCCAAGGATATCGATACGTTTCTTCCGCCTCTTCCGGTAGGGCGGATTCCGGGCGTGGGCAAAGTGACGGAAGCAAGGCTGGTAGAGATAGGAATCAAAGTTGTGGGCGACTTAAGAAGGCTGGAGCTGCCATGGCTCGAAAGCCGCTTCGGACGTTATGGCGTCAGATTGCATGAGCTGGCTCACGGCATCGATCACAGCGCGGTGGTTCCGGATCGGCCGACGAAATCTATCTCCGCGGAAGATACGTTTGAGCACGATGTTCCGCTGCAACAAACCGAACCTATGATCCGCCGTCTGGCGGAGAAAGTCTGGTCTGCTTCGCAGAAGGAATCCCGCACCGCACGTACGGTTGTGCTCAAGCTCAAGACAAAAGAGTTCAACATTCTGACGCGCAGCCTCACGCCGGAATTCCCTCCCGCATCCTGCGAGGAGCTAACGAACATTGCATTGCGGCTGCGCGACCGGGTAAATCTGGGAAACCAGCAGTATTTTCGCCTGGTAGGAGTGGGCTTAAGCAACTTTCGGGACGCGGAAGACCTGTCACCACAGTCGGTACTCTTCGAGTAGTTGCAAACCGTACGCGCCGCATGCAAGCTGTTAGTCATGCCGGAGATGCCCGACATCGCAGCCTACATCAGTGCGCTCGAACCGCGTATGGTCGGTCAGGCGCTTGAGCAGGTACGGATCGCAAGCGCTTTTCTGCTGCGCACGGCGCAGCCACCCATCACCAATGCGGAAGGCCATGTTGTGCGTGAGCTGCGACGCATCGGCAAGCGCATTGCCATCGGACTCGACAACGATCTCTGGCTGGTGCTTCACCTGATGATTGCCGGAAGGCTGCACTGGAAGCTGCCGGGAGCAAAGCTGGCCGGGCGCAACCAGCTTGCGGCATTCGATTTTTCAAGTGGCTCCCTCGTTCTAACGGAAGCCGGCACCAAGCGCCGCGCCTCCCTGCATGTTTTCGGGGGCGAAGATGGATTGCGTTCTGTCGATCCCGGCGGGATCGAGATTTTTTCACGTGATTTGGATGCCTTTCGAGCAGCGCTCACGGCAGAAAATCGCACGCTGAAAAGGGCCCTCACTGATCCGCGTATCGTGAGCGGAATCGGCAATGCCTATTCCGATGAAATACTGCATGCGGCGCAGTTATCACCCATCACACTCACGCACAAACTGAAGCCGCACGAATGGGAGAGACTATTCGCCGCCACACGCGATACTCTCCAGCTCTGGATGGACCGGCTGCGAGCTGAGGCAATGGCAAAATTTCCCGAAAAAGTTACCGCGTTTCGCAAAGATATGGCTGTGCACGGACGTTATGGAGAACCGTGTCCAAGATGCGGCGAAAAGGTGCAACGCATTCGCTATGCCGATAACGAGACGAACTACTGCGCGCAATGTCAGACAGGCGGGAAGGTACTGGCGGATCGAAGTCTGTCGCGGCTGCTGGGAGCGGACTGGCCGCGCACGCTGGATGAGTTGGAGGCGCTGAAACGACACTGACCCTGTTCTCGATGTGTCGTGGAAACCTGTAACTTTTTTAATTTCATTCGTTTATCGGAGGATATCTACCTGGGTGGGGTGTACCATCGCCCTATCGCAAACCGGAAGGCGAAAGAGCCAGATCCCTTTTCCTTGCTGGAAGACTGACGAGCCACAAAAGAATATAAGTGAAGGAGCAAGCGATTAAGACAGCAATTGACCTTTAGCATCGATTGCTCGTCCAATAGCCATACATATGCAACTTCGTCCAGTCATACAGCTCCGTCGACCGTTTCTGGCTTTGTTTCTGCTTTCGTGCAGCGCGTTTTCGGCCTTTGCGCAGGAGGCGCCGTCTCCTGACGCTTCACCGGTGAGCAATGCGCCCGATACCAGCCAGCAGGAGGACCGTGCGGCTACTACGCTGAGGGTCAACGTAAACCTAGTCAGCCTCTACTTCACGGTGCGCGATAAGCGCGGCGGCCTCATTCCCAACCTGGGGAAGGACGATTGCAATATCCTCGAAGACAAGCAGCCGCAGAAAATCAAGAACTTCTCGGCGGAAGCCGATCTGCCGTTGACGCTCGGCATTCTGCTCGACACCAGCGGCAGCCAGCAGAATGTGCTGCCCATGGAGCAACAGACAGGGAGCGCCTTTGTGAAGCGCATCCTGCGCTCGAAGGATGAAGCCTTCCTGGTCTCCTTCGACGTACAGATAAGCCTGCTGCAGGACTTCACCAGCAACCCGCGCTCGATCGAAAAAGCCATGGACGAGGCACAGATCAACGTCGGCGGCGGCAGCGGCGGCGTTCCCGGCATCGGCCAGGGCCCGGTGCCAGTGCAGGGCACGCCCAAAGGCACGCTGCTCTATGACGCGGTCGATCAGGTTTCGACCGACAAGATGCGCTCGGAGACAGGGCGTAAGGCGCTCATCCTATTGACCGACGGAGAAGATCAGGGCAGCCGCGACAAGATTACCGACGCCATCGCCGCCGCGCAGAAGGCGAACACGATCATCTACGTGCTGCTGATTGCCGATCGCGGCTTCTATAACAGCTACAGCTTCGGTGGCATCGGCTATTCAGGTGCATCGCTCATGAAGCGGATGGCGGATGAAACCGGCGGACGCATGATCGACGTTGGCAACAACGGCAAGAAGATGGAAGCTGCCTTCCAGCAGATTGAAGATGAGCTGCGCACGCAATACCTCGCCAGCTACACGCCCACCAATAACAAGCTGGACGGCAGTTACCGGAAGCTTGACATCTCCTGCAAAGGCGATGGTCTGAAGGTGCAAGCGCGGAAGGGCTACTACGCAATCCCGTCGCCGGAAGATAGCGGCCAGTAGCACACCATCAGGACGGCTGATTTACCCCAAGAGACACGGCGATCTCGAAGCGGTTGCGGCCATTTCGTTTCGCTGCGTAGAGCGCTTTGTCGGCTGCGTCGACGAAGGCGTTGATCGATCCGTCCGGCGTGCATCCGTAAGCGGCTATGCCAACGCTGATGGTGACAAAGTCACTCATCTCCGTCTCATTCGGGATGAACAGCTCGAGCACGGCGCTGCGCAGCTTTTCCGCAACGCGTTTAGCGCCTTCGAGATCGGTCTTCGGCAGCACGACGGCAAACTCCTCGCCACCGTAACGCGCAATCGTATCGCTTGAACGATTGAGATTGTTTTCAAGCTCCGTGGCAATTCCGACCAGGCACTCGTCACCGTGCACGTGTCCGTTTCGGTCGTTGAGCACTTTGAAGTAGTCGATGTCGAGCATCAGCAGCGAGAGGGGCTCGCCGGTGCGTTCGGCGCGTTCGCACTCCAGGTTCAGAGCCCGTTCAAAGCCTCGCCGGTTGGCGACACCGGTGAGCGGATCACGCAGCGAAAGCTCTTCCAGTTTCCCGTTCGCCTCGTGCAATGCCAGCTGCACGCTGAAATAGCGGCTCTGCAGGATGGTGGCCCGCAGGCAATAGGTAACGAGAGCCAGACACGTCACGAACAATCCCAGATACAGGGTCTTTGTCGTCAGGTAGGCGCCAAGCGCTAGGACGGCGAGCGTGAACAGAATCGGGCTCGCGTTGTTGACGAAGAGGGCGACTGGATTGGCCCCGAACTGCGGCGATTCCGAGCAGCCTACTTCCACTCCGATCGCAAGTACCGCCAGAAGAAGAAATGGCACGTCGGTTATCACATCGGCCAGAGTGCCTGTATTCAGGTGCCAGTACGCGGTGGCGTAGTTATACACGCCGACAACGATCGCATAACTGATGCAATAGCCACCCAGAATGCGATAAAAAGCCTTTTCTTCACCCTTTGGCGACGCCAGCAATGGAAAGATGGCCGCCAGAATGAGAACCACATTCTCAATGTTGTAGACGTGCACCAGAACAGGGACTGGAACCGGATGAGCGATGCTTCTTGCGAAGGGCAGTACGTTGAAGAGTACGAAATAGGCCAGCACCAGAGCCAGCAGCGCCTGCATGGCGTCGAGCAGCAGAATCGGACGAAAGTTCTGGTCGTGGGTGGTGACGGAAAGCGCTACCAGGACAGGCACTCCGTAAGAGAAATAGATGAAGTCTCCCAGGAAGGCGAAGTTCTGTTGCGCGTGCAGAAAAATTTCCACACGCGCGCTGAGGATCATTCCTGCTGACCAGAATGCAAATCCGATGGCAACCAGCAGCCATTTGCCGCGCGCTATGCCGGAGCAATGACGGCTGCGCCAAAAGCAGGCCAGGGTTGCGCATATCGGACCAGCGATGAGAAAGACATACGAAGCCGGCATGGCTGCGCCTTTGGCCAACACCACTGCGGCAGAGTGCAGCGCGAGGAAGGCCAGCGCGGCGAGGATGAGCTTCACCATACGCGTCAGCCTCAAGCGTCTTTCCGGTCCTGTGTCCGGCGCAGCCACAGAGTTCATTCCATGAACCCTTCCTCAGTAGCCGGCACCTAGGTGCCTGGTTTCACTGTTGGAGAAAATTGTAGCCCTACTACGAAAGACAAGTAGATACGAAAAGCATCCTGACGGACAGAGAGGCGTTACGATCGATTTGTTGGGGGCAGGCTGATCTGTTCATTCGTAAGCGCCTACCGCCGATATAGGAGATATCGGGGTGATTCGGTGCGGTGACCGCTTAAGCAGTGGCCCGTTGACTCTCGGTATCACACCGGACCAAGGAGGAAGCGCTAAGCGTCTCATTCACCCCAGATGCGGCTTCCGATGGCAGGCATTGTGGATTTGCGGAGATTCTGGAATAGGCGGCGAGTCGTTCAAGTAGCTCCGCCGCCTGACTCGCTGCCGGCGAGTCGGCCAGTTCCAGATCGTGAGCTACTTTAAGAAGGTCGTAGAGCTTGCCCAAATCACGGCTTGCGGTCTTTCTTCGCAATGCAATGTGAAGGAGAAAGCCAGCGAGCGCGTCGGTCTGCGGTGCGGCGAGTCGATCGAACTCATCCCGCCAATGCGTTGGCTTCCCGTCGGCCTCGATGAACTTCAGAATACGTTTCGCGCTGCCTGGCTTTTTATCGCTGACGGGAGGAATAGCGGGCGGCGCGAATCCCGGTTGCAGCGACATGGCACACAGCAGGCCCATGACATACACGGTATGGTATGCGGTTGCCAGCAGATATTGCGTGCGTTCGACGCCGGTGCGAGCCTTGGCTTCATCGACACGCGTGCTGGGAGTGGGTAGGAATCCGGCTTGATCTTCGACATGCGCAAGCACGCGGAAAGCGAATGCTGCCGCAGGGCTCCACGTACGGCCCGTCATCGGCCAGCTTAAAAGAACTTCTCCGCTCAGGTCGTAATCCTGGGTATCCAGGCACCAGGCGAGCAGGGTTTCTGCTTCCGCCAACAGGAGGGCGCGAGGCCGAGGGAGCGGGGCCGGATTCAGATTGAAGTCGGTGACATACATCAGTGCATGCGTAAATGCATAGAGGTCATCGCGCGTGCTGGCCAGCAGGTCCATGGGACGATGCAGAGCCGACAGGCGAGCCAGACGGAGCGCATCCGCGCGGCTTGCCTGTTTCACGCCGCATTTCGATTGCGCCCAGCCCATTGCGGCCCATTCCTGTTCGAGCATGCGATGCGGGAGGCGTTCACGCCCGGCATGCGACTGTGCCTGCAGGCTCAGGCGCAGCAGCTCATCGAAGACGGGATCGCCATAGCCAATCCTGCTGAGGCAGACGTGCGGCAGAGCATAGTCCCATGCCACGGAGGGCTCAAGGCATAGCCCGATTTTTGCGCACTCACTGCGGGCGTGCGGCATGAGCCGCTCGGCAATGGCATGGATGCGCGAAGCCACCTCTTTCTGTGAGATCGCGGAGGAAGCTGCCAGAAGCAGAACCGCTGTTTCTGAGATGATCTTTTCCGGACGAATATTTTTGGATGGATCGAGCGCATCCGTGTAGCCGTTTGCTGCGAGATGATCCACGGTGAGTTTTGCTATATCGAGGGCATGGCAAAGGCGGCGCAGGAGATCGTGCTGGTTCCATGTGCCAGGTTCGGCCTGCCTGTGAGTGGGTTTCCTCATGTTTGCCATGCCCTCGAATGTCGCACCGCAGAGTGCGTTATCCCTGCAGAACGCCTGTGCTCCCGGCAAGTTCGCCGAGGTTTTCGACCGGGGTTCCCGGATCTGTGACCCGGTATACCCGAATGAAGATGCGGTTGGTGCCGCAGAAAAAGTCCCCCGGCTCTTCGGCGAGCGAGAGTGATGGACCGGCTTCTGCAACGACCTTGCCAATCGCGGCGAAGTCTACGGCTTTGGAGTCAAGCAGTTGCTTGACGATCTGTCTGTGTTGATCGGAATTTCCCATGTGATTTCTCCTTATTTCTCGCGGGTAAATATATGCGTGGAAGGGAGAGTGGGCTTAAGACGCGACCGCGACTATCAAAATGGTGCGCGTCGGGCAAATTTTGTTTCATGGACAGCGGAAAGAGTCTAATCCATAGATGCCATGGTCTCTTTCCTGTGGAAAGGCGGGGACAGAGGTTGATCTGGTAGTCTTAAATAGCTTAGACCTTGGGCGTGATGACTAACGAAACAGGGGTCTAAAGCATCTAAATGCAGTGCAAACATACTGCCACTCGCGCCAGAGGGCAGGAGTTGTACCAAATTGGCGGGGGTTTTTTACGTGATGCAAGGTGCCTTGGCAGTAGCGCTGGCCTTTTCTATGCTGGCAGGATTCCAGCAGCAACAGCAGCAGAGTATTCCGGATGCGCCAGCGCCGCAATCTGCCGGTTCGCCCGATTTGTCGAACCTGAAGAACCAGGTCACTCCTGGCAGTGGTACTACGCCCGAAGCTGTGCAGAATACGCCCCCTCCTTCATCATCGGCACCATCTTCGCAGACTTCGTCTTCTGATACGCAGGCCGCGCCGCAGCAGGATACAACGCCGCAGCAGGAAGTCCCGGAGATCGCCAAGCCGGGTCAGACTGGGGCCTTTTTGATCCGTGTTCCGGTTACCGCTGTCGTGGTGCCGGTCACCGTACGCGACAAAAAGCACAATCTCGTTGCCGGGCTTACCTGGCGGCAATTCAAGGTGTATGAAGATGGCCAGCGACAGAAAATCTCATTTTTCTCTGTTGACCCGCTGGCCCTTTCGGTGGCTTTCGTCATCGATCAGAGCTTGCCCTCGGATGTGATGAGTAAAGTGAATGAGAGCATGTCCGCGGTCACGGGCGCATTCACGCCTGCCGACTCGGTAGCGGTTTTTGCTTATAACAATGGCACACGCATGGTGACGGACTTCACCGGCGCGCAGGGCGCTCGCCTGCCTGCGGCCTTCCAGAGCGCAAAGACTTCAGGACGCGATATGGGCGTGGTTTCGCCGGGTGGTCCCCTCGACAATGGCATGACGATCAACGGGAAACAGGTTGACCCGAATCTAGCGCCGCAGCGTGGCAATGCCGGCTTCATCGTGATTCCGAAGGAAACGCACCCGTTGAACGATGCGATTCTGGCTGCAGCTAAGCAGCTCGCGCAGCAGCCCAAGGGACGCCGCCGCATCCTTTACATCATGAGTGACGGCAAGGAATCGGGCAGCAAGGCCTCCTATAAAGAAGTGGTTCGTTACCTCTTGACGAACAACATCTCGGTCTATGGCACGCTGGTCGGCGACTCTGCCATGTGGGGAGTCGGCTATCTCGACAAGTGGCACATTCCACTGCTGCCCACCATGCGCGACAACATTCTGCCAAAGTATGCCCTGGCCACAGGTGGCGCGCTCGAGTCACAGTTCTCCGAGGATGGCATCCAGCGGAGCTTTGCCAGGATCACGGAATCGGTGCGCGCACAATACACGATCATCTACTACACGCGCGCCGGCATGATGAGCGACAAGTTCCACAAGATTACGGTCAATGTGGAAGTGCCCAATCTGGATGTGACGGCGAAAGATGGTTATTATCCATCTTCCTCCATGCAGCAATGACGATTTCCAGCGGAGAAGCCTCCGCGCTGGCATTGGCCTCGGCAGTCGTATGGGGAGCCTCTGATTTTTGTGGCGGCATCGTTACGCGCCGTTCCACACCCGCCATTGTGCTGATGATTGCCCATGGCCTGGGCCTGCTGTTGCTGCTTGCTGCTTTGGCTGCGTCTTCGCAAGGAGCACCCACCCGGACCACGGCGATATTTGGCCTGATTGCCGGCCTGGCTGGCGGTATCGGTCTTCTGGCCCTGTATAAGGCGCTCTCCCTTGGCTCCATGGGGCTGGTGGCTGCGCTCTCCGGGGTTTTGACTGCTGCCGTTCCGGTACTGGTGTCTTTTTTTACGGAAGCAAGACCATCCACACTGAAGCTTGCCGGTTTTGCGGTGGCTGGCGTCGCCATCTGGCTGATTGCTTATACGCCTGGAACGGACGCGCATCCTCACGGCCTTGGTTTGGCGATATTGGCTGGTATCGGTTTCGGGATCCTTCTGGTCTTTCTTCACCTGGGGGCACGGGATAACGTGCTTTGGGCGCTCACCTTTTCGCGCGTCGGGTCCGTTTTCTGTGCGGTAACGCTTGGGATCGTCATGGCGAGACACAACCGACGCCAGGGCAGAGCGCTTATGCCATCCACTCGCTGGCGAGCTGTATTGCCCCTGGCAGCGGCCGCCGGCATATTGGATACATCCGGTAACCTGCTCTACACTATGTCGTCTCTGGCGGGCCGGTTGGACGTGGCGGCGGTGTTATCTTCGCTCTATCCCGCAGGCACGATTCTGCTGGCCGTTTGGCTGCTGCATGAGCGGGCGACTCGAAGCCAGACAATTGGCATGGGGCTTGCCCTGCTTGCAGTGGCGATGATTTCAGCTTAGGCTTGTATGACAATTTAGTAATTGTCAGGCCCTAGCTCAAAAAAAAATGAGCCTGCCTGTTCCGAACCAGGAAGAGTGTAGTTTCTGGTTCCATTTGTGTCACTTGCCAGAGCATAATCAAGCGGTCCCTGGATGACAATGCGCCTCTCCTATGGTTACCATTGGATAATGCTTAACGCTCAGACCCCCGAGCGAAATCAGATACTCGCGGCATTGGAAAGAGACCTGGCAACGAAGAAAGATCAGCTGAACCTGCTGATCTCTATGTTCCACGGGTTGCCACGGATGTCTCGCTCTTATATAGTCCCGGTTTTTCGCAGCACACGCCGCGAAATCGCGACATTGCGGCGTCAGATCCGCAGCTTGCGGCGGTATTAAGCAAGCTGAGCTGGGATATATTCCACGTATTTTTTCAATCGATTACTTAGAACGCGCTCGGTGATTTTGCGTTCTTCTATTTTCAGATTTTCGCTTAAATTCAGGGCGCGTCTCAGAAGCTCACGCGCGGCATGGTCGGCATCCCGGCTGGCAGCCGTGTCCGCGGCAAGCTGCAGGGCTTCAATGGCTTGCTTCCAGCAACCAGCGGCCTCATAGTGATGGGCAAGCTCTGAGGCGATCATGGCTTCACTGTCCGTAAACAGGGACTTTAGCCTTTCGGCGACGCGGCGATGCCGCTCCGCGCGACGCGCTGCCGACTGCCGGGCATACAGCGCCTCCCGGAACAGTCCATGAGCGAAAACATAAAACGTGGAACGGGTTCCGTCCGGCAACTCATCCTGACCGGCTGCATTCAGCAGGCGCGTGCGCCGGGCCAGAGACGCGTACTCATCTTCAACGTCAAGCACATCCGCCTTTAACGCGGCGGCGGCGGCCCAGGCGGGAAAGATAGCCCCGACAATGCTGCCGGCCTCGAGTAGACGACGTTCGTTCTCGTTGAGCCTAGCCAGTTGCAGCTCGATCATGCCCAGAAGCCCATCCGGGATACCCAATTCAATCTCTGCCAGCGGTACGCTGAGTTGCCACTTATTGCCCTTGCTTACGATCAGGCTCTGGCTGCGGAGATGCTCAAATGTGGCGGCCATGAAGAGCGGATTGCCTTCGGAATGCTGATGGACGAAGCTCGCCAGCCCCGCCGGAAGGACGCTCGCATTGAGTTGCTGCAGCAGGTATTCCGAGACCGAGGCGCGGTTCAATGGGCCCAGCGTTATCTCGCAACAGAGTCGCCTCGTGAAGAGATCTTCCTTCAGACCTTTCAAGGGATGCTGTCCATCGATCTCTACAGGCCGGTAGCTGGCCAGCACCATGAGTTTGGGGCTGCCGCGTCTGCGCGCCAAAGCGGAGAGGAAATCGAGCGTCGACGCATCGGCCCAATGCAAATCCTCGAGGACCAGCAGAAGCGGCTCATTCTGAGCGAAAGCCTCCACGGCCTCGCAAATTTCGCCGAGCCCAGGGGTCTTCGTTTCGGCCTCTGACTTCTTCCCGAACCACGCGGGCAGCAGCCTCCCCAGAAGCTGGCTCATCTTCTCGTGCTCATTGAGCTGGGCCAATGCCTCGCGCACGGGGTAGAAAACCTCCTTGCCGCCAAAACCCTCCACACTCTGGCCGCGAGCCATGCGGACGCCGTCGTCACTGCATGCGCGGTTGCAGAAAGCGTCAACGAGCGCGGTCTTGCCGGATCCTGCGTCTCCAGTAATGAAAATCAACTGGCGGATGCCTTTTGCCGCCCGCTCTAGATCACTATCCAGTTTTTCGAGCTCCATGTCGCGACCCACGATGCGAAATCCAGCAACCTCAGCGGTGTCCTGTTTGACGGTCGTTACTTTGGAGACGAAGCGGTAGCCACGCTTTGGGACGGTCTGAATAAACAGCGGTTCGTCGGGATCATCCCCGAGCAGCTTGCGCAATTCAAGGACATAGGTACGCAGCACCTGCGGCTGTACGTAGGTCTCCGGCCACAGCGCATCGAGCAGCTCATCATGGGTGACGAGCCGCTGCGGATTTTCCACCAGATAGCGCAGCACAGCAAACGGCTTTGGCGCGAGCGGAAGTTGTTTCGCGTCTCGCCATAGGCTCTCGTTTGCAGCATCAAGCTGGAAGCAACTAAACCGCTTCATAGGAAAGTGTGGCCTTTGTCACCTGTAGACTTGTTCTACCTGGTATCTGTTAGCAACCCGCGGGCCAGTTAGAATCCCAAAAAGTACATGACTCTATTCGGTTTTCCTTGAACAACCCACCCGCAAATGTCCGAATTCGAACAATTGTGTCCGGATCCGGACTCCTCACTCACTATTGATTCAGCATTCCCATCATCTGGGGCGAATATCGTTCCCCTTTTGCCGCGCCCCGAGGGGCAATCGCATCAAGAGCTGCCAGCTCTTCTTGTGTCAGTTTGATTTCAGCCGCGGCCGCATTTTCTTCAAGATAGCTGCGCCGCTTTGTGCCGGGAATGGGAACGATGTCATCGCCCTGCGCCAGTACCCAAGCCAATGCGAGTTGCGATGCCTTCACCTTCTTCTTTTCGGCAAGCTCTTCAATTGTCGTCACCAGATCGAGGTTCAGCTGGAAGTTTTCACCCTGAAAGCGTGGGGAAGAGTGGCGCCAGTCATCGGCGGCAAGATCGGTGGGTTTGCGAATCTGTCCTGTCAGAAATCCACGCCCCAGTGGAGAATATGCAACAAATCCGATGCCCAGTTCCCGCACCGTAGGAAGTATTTCATCTTCCGGGTCCCGACTCCAAAGAGAATGTTCCGTCTGCAAGGCCGAAATGGGATGCACGGCATGCGCTTTGCGAATCGTCTGGATGCCTGCTTCCGAAAGTCCGAGGTAGCGCACTTTTCCCGCCTTTACCAGCTCTGCCATGGCGCCCACTGTCTCCTCAATCGGAGTTTTCGGATCGACGCGATGCTGGTAATACAAATCGATGGTGTCAATACCTAACCGTTTCAAGCTGGCATCGCATGCTGCCTGGACATACTCTGGGCGTCCGCTCACGCTTCTTGTGCCGTCCGGATAGCGCTGGATGCCGAATTTTGTTGCGATGATGACTTTGTTCCGATGCGGCGCGAGAGCGCGGCCCACCAGTTCCTCATTCGTGTGCGGCCCGTATACGTCAGAGGTATCCAAAAAATTGATGCCCAGATCAAGAGCCCGATGAAGCGTGGCCATCGATTCTATTTCATCAAGAGGACCATAAAGACCGGACATCCCCATACATCCCAGTCCGATGGCGGAAACCGTAAGCCCCTGCGTTCCTAATTTACGCTGCTGCATGCGCTTCTCCTTGGTGTATCAGATTCAGCGTGCCGGAAGAGGATGCGAATGGGTGAAACGCCGAAGTAACGCGGTGAAAGCTGCTTTTTTTTCGGACGAACGGTTTCTGGAACAATTTCAGGACCAGCAAGAAGGGCTGGACTGCATCCTGGCAGCCCAGCCCTTGGCATGAGATGGAGCTGGTTACTTCAAACCCTTATCCAGCCGGTAGATCAGACCGACGGAGAGCGCAAATTGATCCTTGAGGCCGGCACTGCCGAAATCGGTGAACGTCGCATCCGACGAGATACGGAAGGCGAGCCGAGGAGAACGGTTCAGATCGATCGATCCACCAAAGGCGCTGCCAAAAGCAAACTGATTGCTGAACAGGCCAAGCGCAGCTGGTGGAACGCCGCTGAGATCACGCTCGAAATCTCCATAGGCGCCCCCGACGAGAGCATGCAGCGTCATCGATGCGTGTTCGTTGCTCAAAGCGCGGAATTCGGGCCCTGCGAGGAACATGTTCTCACTCACAAACGGCCCTCGTATCCCATACGCGTTCGGAACGGTACCGGAGGTGCCGTAATATCCGCGCACATTTCCCACCGCTGCCCAGCGCTGATTCAAAAAACGTGCGGCCTGCACGTCGAAACCGCCCAGATTTGCACCCTGTAACAAGTTCGGCCCCGCATTGAAGTGCGAATAGGCAAAACCGCCGTAGAGTTCCCACTTGTAGTCGTATTTGACACCGGCGAGGGCAGAGTTTGGAGCGACTGCAGGCTGCGGGTTTGAAGACTGCGCCCTGCCACTAGCGCAGGAAATTAAAAAAACGATCGCAACAAAAGTCAGGCAAGAAAAACGCGTGCTTCTCAACAGAAAAAAACCTCCAACAAGTCCGGGGAGCGCGAGTGTCCGTAAATTTCCCCATAAATTTTAAAGATACATGGCCGAGCGCCATTCTGTCAGATCATCAGGCTGCAATTCCTATGGAATACGACTAGTCTAAGCAAAGAAATGTCAGCAAAAGAACGTCTCACCAACACCAGTTTTGATTCGCTCGACGCGATGATGCAGGCCTACGCCGCAGAGGCCGTCCGCATCGCTGCTTCTGAACACCGCGTGAAGCTCGATTACTCGACGACCGCGATCGATGCGCTGGAAGGCATTTTGAGTACGTTGGTTCAGCCGCCGGCGGACGACCTTGAATGGCTCACGAAATTATGGGGTAGCTACTTCGGCGAGGTCTTCCGCCGCCGCTACTCATCGACATGGACCATGAGCGAATATCCGGGCGGCCAGCTTGCCATTCCTACGGTCGAGATCGGCGGCTCACGCATTTATCCTCTGCTCAAGGTCCACCGCCGTCTGACCCTGGGCGAGACGGAAAATCTGGTCGCTTTTACGCAGATGGCACGCAAACGTCTGGACGGTCTGCATCCACTTCCAAATTGATGACGTACTGAAACTGTGGTTTTACATCAATACGCTGCTCTGTGCGACAATACTTGAAACGGAGGAAATTCCCTCGCGCGTGCGCCCGGGAGGCATCCATATGCTGGATAACCTGTTTACACCCACACATTTAATTATCATTCTCGTCATCGCGCTGTTGATCTTCGGTCCGCGCAAACTGCCTGAGCTTGGCAAAGGCCTGGGCGAGGGACTTCGTGGCTTTAAGGATGGCATCAAGGGCGGCAGCAACGATGCCGCAAAACAGGAAACTGTAGCCACAAAGACCGACGCTGCACCGCAAGTGACGCCGCAGACGAAATAGTTTTTGAGGACATGCCGTCCAGGGAGTTTCTGGAAATGCGCAGAAGGCGCGCTCGCCTGGACGGCCAGTTCCCGGAGAAAGCATGCGTGGACGATCCGTTTCAAGTCCCTACCTGGTCAAGCCGCATCAAAAAGTAAAACTCTCGCATTTCCCCACCAACGACACCGGACGCTACCGCAACAAGGAAGAATCTGCCGCCGACCTTGAACAGCATCGTCAGAGGCTTGACGAGCTGCAGGAGCTGCTCACGGCTGATTGCCGACATGCTGTGCTTATCGTGCTGCAGGGGATGGATACGGCAGGAAAAGACGGCACCATCCGTCACATCTTTACCGGCGTCAATCCACAGGCGTGCGACGTTACTCCCTTCAAAGTTCCCACCCCGCTCGAGCGGAGACACGATTTTCTGTGGCGCGCGCATCGCGCCGTTCCACAGTTTGGCACCATCGGCATTTTCAATCGCTCGCACTATGAAGATGTACTGGTGACGCGCGTACACAAACAGGTATCCGACAAGCTGGTGAAGGAGCGCTTCGAGCAGATTGTCGACTTTGAACGGACGCTGGCTGACAATAACGTCACGATTCTCAAGTTCTTTCTGCACATCAGCCGCAACGAGCAGACACGCCGGCTTGCGGAACGCCTCGCTGATCCTGACAAGCATTGGAAGATCAGCGAAGCCGACTTTGCCGAGCGCGTTTACTGGCCGCAATACATCAAGGCATACGAGGACGCGATTGAACACACGAGCCGCACGCACGCTCCGTGGTTCGTCATCCCGTCCGACCATAAGTGGTATCG
>JABDHA010000078.1 GCA_013285705.1 Acidobacteriota bacterium | reverse complement strand
CTTTGCAGTTGGCGAACGCGTCGTGAACCCAGGAAACAGCTGCAGCCTCCTTTAAAAGTATCGGATCTCAATAAGGAGTTCGTCCCCCAGTCGCTCCATAGGCCTCGCCTGTAACGTAACTGGCATGGTCCGAAGCTAGAAATACAAAGATCTTTGCTAGCTCTATTGGTTGGGCCGGCCGGTCAAACCCGGTATTAGCGCCAAATGTTTTTACTTTTTCGATTGGCATCGTCGAAGGGATGAGTGGGGTCCACACCGGACCCGGCGCGACTGCATTTACGCGAACACCCTGCTTGATCGCTAGTTCTGCAATGTTTTTGGTCATGCTTAAAATGGTGGCTTTCGTGGCAGCGTAGGCTACGAGTTGGGGACTGGGATCGTATGCCTGAATGGACGTGGTATTAAGGATTACTCCGCCGGGAGGGAGTTTTTTAAGCGCAGCCCGACTCAATAGGAATGTTCCAAAGACATTCGTGCGAAATGTATGGTCCAACTCCTCCAGCGAAACCTCCGGGATGTTCTCATGCGACATCTGATATCCGGCATTATTGACGACGATGTCTAGGCGGCCAAAGTGATTGTCCGCAGCGGAAATCAGTTTATCAATCGTTTCGATTTGTTGGATATCTCCTGCCACTTTCACAACTCGAGCGCCAGCCTTTTCAATCACCGAAGCAGCGTCATCGGCATCAGTCTGCTCTTCAGGCAGGAAGGAGAGCACTATATCAGCGCCTTCTTTCCCAAAGGCTATGGCCACAGCACGGCCAACCCCAGAATCTCCACCGTTGACAATGGCCACTCGACCTTGTAGCTTGCTTGCGCCTTCGTAGGTCTTTCACCATGATCGGCGGGCGGGTCCATTAAACGCACGGCACCAGGGTGCGTTTGCGGTTGCTGCGGAAAAGGTGGCTTTGGTCCTGCATCTCGGGGATCGTGTGTCTTCGCCATAGTAAGAACTCCAAGGAGTAGGTCTATGCGGCTCTTTCGGCCCATGGGTCAATAACGATCTTCGTTACGCTTTCGCGCTTATCGCGCCACACCTTATACATTTCAGGAGCCTGGTCCAGCGTGAGGCGGTGGGAGATGATAGAGCTTGGATCGATCTGTCCTTTTTCCACGCGCTCAAGCAGGGGTCGCATATAGTTATGCATGTTAGTTTGACCCATCTTCATGGTTATGCCCTTGCCGTAGGCGGCACCGAAAGGCACCTTATCGAGAAGGCCGCCGTAGACGCCGGGAATGGATACAGTTCCACCTTTACGCACTGCCTGAATCGCCTGACGCAGCACGCTTGGCCTGTCCGTCTCGAGCATTACCGCGGTCTTAATTTTGTCGTAGAACCCCTGCAACTCACTAGAATGTGCCTCAAGGCCGACCGCATCGATGCAGAAGTCTGGCCCCATCCCACCCGTTAGATCTTTGATCGCAGTGAGGACATTCACCTCCTCCTCTGAGTAGTCCACTGTAATCGCTCCGAAGTTTCGCGCCATATCGAGTCGTTCGGGCACTCTGTCGATCGCAATGACGCGAGCCGCGCCTTGCATGAAGGCGCTGGCGATAGCGAAGATTCCAACTGGGCCACATCCCCAGACCGCTACTATGTCACCTTCTTGAATCTGAGCGTTTTCGGCGGCCATGTACCCTGTCGGAAAGGAATAAGACCTTCTCGTCGGGCAGATCACTTTCAATCTTCAATGGCCCAACATTGGCGAATGGCACCCGTACATACTGGGCCTGTCCTCCAGCGTATCCACCCATCATGTGAGAATAGCCAAAAAGACCCGATCCCGAATACCCGTAAGCAGCTTCCATCAAGTGAGCATTGGGATTGGTATTATCGCAAGCCGACCAGATCTTCTTCGTGCAGAAGATACAGTCTCCGCAGGCGATCGTGAAAGGGACGACGACGCGATCCCCTCGTTGAAGGTTCGTGACTTCCCTACCCACATCTTCCACGATGCCCATGAACTCGTGACCGAGTATGTCACCGGACTCCATCGTGGGAATAAATCCATCGTAAAGGTGTAGGTCCGATCCACAGATCGCAGTGCGTGTGATTTTCAGAATCGCATCGTGCGGATTAAGAATTGCGGGGTCTTCCACCGTCAGTGTTTGAACATCACTTGTACCCATCCAGCAAACTGCTTTCATATCAGACTCCTTATTTCTCCGGCTTCGAGCGAGACTCACCAGGTGTATTAACCGGCGGTTCGCTGACCGCCTGTCGGTGTCGCGATGGTCTCGCCATAGAGTGATTTCTTTGCCTTCCCGGTTGTTCTTCGAGGGCCATGAGGCTGACCCTCGATGCGGGGAATTTCTCCCGTCTCCGCCAGAGCTTTGAAATGGCGAAGATTTTCAATGATGACTTGTTTCGGATTGCGTCCCGTCAGAGTCTCCCATGCGCTTGCCAACTTACTCATCCGAAACTCCTGCAGAACTGTGACGATGGTGCCCCGTTCGCCAGGCGCAGTCGCAAAGATCACCTCACCAGCATTGTTAGAATCACCCTCGACAGAGCTCCATGCGATGCCTTTGTCAGGCTCATCGTTCAGCACCTCCGAATCCCACTCGATGGATTTACCGGAATCATCCCCTGTCAACATGATCCAATGCGAGGTCTTTGGTCCCGTCACGCGCACCTCTGTAATTTGCTCCTGCCATAGTGGCGCCTTCTCGACATCCCTCCATAACTCATAGAGTTCAGAGGGAGGTCTAAGAATAAGAGCACTCGTTCTTACCCATTGCTTTCCATCTTTATCAACCGGTGGAGGAAGATAGTGTCCGTCCAGGACGATTCCAGCAACCCCGGATTGTGAAACCTTTTCCGCGTTTGGCTTTTCGCTCAGCGCACGTTCCATGAGACCCTCCTTGATCGCCTCTGCTTATGGAGGCGAGATTATTCACTATTGAGTGGCTTGGCATGCTTCTCGTGCATCGATGCATTTACCGAACCCGAAACAACGTTAGCTACGGCGCCTTCAAACCTCGTCGCAAAGGAATGCGAATAGACACGGTCCTTCCCCGCAAAGAAGGCGTCTGTACCGTCTTTTGCTACCTCTTCGGGATCGCTTTGCTTCTTGCCTTTGCTGCCTACCTTCGCGTCATCCATGCCCGCACCGTGAAAGAAATCGGTATAGGTAGGTCCGGGCTGCAGAGCCGTTGCGGTGACATCTGTGTCTCGTAGTTCATATCGCAGGCTGTGCGCAAAGCAAAGAATAAAGGCTTTGGTTGCGGCATCTACGGCCCCGCGTGGAGCGACCCTCGCAAGAGAGAGACCGATGCGACTCGAAGCACCGGTAACGGCAGCCAGCATATCGACCATAAGGTACTCCGGGGAATTATTGCGAACGGTCGTGCTGGGCAGTAGGATGCAGGTTCCGTGCTATGCGTTCAATAGAGCTCAGATTCCCTTTCGGTCGATGTAGCGACTTACAAGGCGGATTTCCCGCCCATTATTAGGAGGGTCGTACCCGACCTTCAGCGGTATACAGCTATGCGCGGCTCATCGATAGTGAACCGCGCCAACTTCGCGCTTGACAACTCTCGCGAACCTAGCCGTGCAAACACCTGGGATCAACTCGCTGACAAACGCATATCAGGAATCACCGAATAGGGGGAGGTGCTTGCATTCCAGAGACGGAGCTTTAAACATCGGCAGCAAAGCCATCCGCCAAACACCGCGCTGACCCTCAACGACGACGTTGTTTTGTAGACTGACCGTCAACAACTACTTTATGCTGCAGGCGGCACAGGTAGCCCTGACCGCCTTGAGACGCTGGATATTGTGTGCGTGTTCCTCGATGCCATCTTTGCACTGACCGTCCTCTCTACGATTTCGGCATGCTCGACCAGGACAAAGAATACCTTCGTGAGGTATCGCGAGCCCTTGAGCCAGAAAGTGCTATTGGCAGGCACGTTGTTTTCCTGAAATCAATCTGAGTCTCCGTGCGCCGCGATGAGCTGCGGAACCTCTTTCCAAGGGATGTGCATTCTTTCAGACGCAATTGTCAAGTCCCCCTCGGGAACGATTACGACAAAATGGGTGCGTTACGTGGACAAAGCCCAGTTCCTCCGAGAATCTCGCAACGATGGCGTGCGATTTGTCCTGTTCCCAAGAACACGACTAGTCGTTGAGCTAACTGCGTTGTGAACAAACGCATCCAAAAATCTTGAGACGGATAGAGGAAAATTTCCCATGATTCAGGAACGGCATATAGTTCGAGGGATCCTGGCTGGGCTGGCAGGTGGGCTCGTGGCAGCCTGGGTGATGAACGAGTTCATGACAGGTCCTGGTCCAAAGTTACAACAAGCCGTTCAGTCTCTAGAAGCAAACGAACGCGATGCGATTCAGAGTGAAGATCCAAAAGAGGACGCGACAATGAAGACCGCTGATGCAGTTGTGAGTACTGTAACGGGCGGCCAGCACCTAAGCTGGGCGCAGCGTGAAAAAGCAGGTCCCGCGGTGCATTACGCGTTCGGTGCATTCATGGGCGCTATCTACGGCGGACTTGCCGAACTGTGGCCCGGGGTGCGTTCAGGGTTTGGAACAACGTTTGGCTCTATTCTCTTCACTGGTGCCGATCTGGTTGCCGTGCCGGCCCTCAAAGTCGGTCCGTCGCCTATAGATCAGCCGATAAGAGCTCAGGTTTCCCCTTGGGCTGCGCATCTCATTTATGGAATCACACCCGAGCTCGTTCGACGTGCAACTCGGGCAGTGCTCTAGCAACGAAGTCCACACCACTTTGGAGGGAAATAGTGCTAATTATCATCCTGATCGTTCTCATCCTCGCATTTGGCGGTGGAGGGTATTAGGCGTTGGCTATTACGGTGGCGGAGCTATCGACATCATTTTGATACTGATCCTGGTCTATCTCCTTTTCGGAAGAAATCGCTCAACACTTTAAATTACTCTCAAAGGTCGCAACGGAACTACTGAGGCGCAAAAGACGATGAGCAGGAATCTTCCTCAAACTTCGCTCGCTCTTTCGCTTGTCTAATATGCCCTAGGAAAGTTGTTTTCACGCTGATTGCAGTTGTGGGTGCATCTGTTCACCTTGCATTCTCACCCGAACGCCGGAGCACTGGATGGGCAATTCGTCCGCTTTGATGATTATCTCGCTTTGGGGGCGGTTTCGACGCCCGAGTCCGTCCACGCGGATAATCCGGGCAGAGGCATGGAAAAAATGCCTAAGAACTGAGAACAGAGAGCCGAAGGTAAGCGTAGCGCAGCGCTTGAGAGATGCAGTGTTTCGGTTATCAACGAGTGCCAAAGCGCTCATGACCAGCGGAAGGGCATCCACTTGTCGATATTGTCGCCTTTGTGTCCAGTTGGTTTCGCGGGGACAGCCTAGACTCTAATCTCCGCCAAGCCGGTTTATCGGAAACTTGTTCCGGGCGATTTGCAAACTCAATTCATGCATTCAATGCGACGGGCTTCCATAGACACTTTTCAACTACTGGCACTGTCAGTTAATACTGTATGGTTTTTCCTTGCTCATCGATCTACAAGGAAGCACAACAGACATGCATGTACCCGGCAGAGGAAGCCGTGTTCTGCTGCGCACCTGAAGATGTCCACCATGCTCGTGGACGATCGTGGAACTGAGCCAAAGGCCTACGCCGGATCCTTTGAGGTCCTTCGTTGTGAAAAACGCTTCGAAAATCCGTTTGATATTCTCGGCAGGAATGCCCACCCCATAATCCGCAATTGTGACTCTGACGGCGGGTTCGCTCTGAGTTCTGCCCAGCCTGCTCGGAGAAATCTTGATCCGTAGTTTCCCCTCGGGATGGGAAGCTTCGACGGCATTGCGAATCAGATTGGAAAAAACCTGGCGCAGTTGGGCCGGAAATCCATGAATGGGCCGCGAGCAGGCCCAGTCCTTCTGCACACGCAGGGCCTTGTCGACGATAGCTCGATTGTTCAAGGCAAGTACGTCGTCGATAATCTCATCCATGCGAATCTCAACGGGCGGGGACGATTCCCGGTTGAATGAAAGGATCTGCCTGGAGATGCGTGAGACCCGGTCGAGTTCACTCGCGGCCGAGTTTATATATTGCTGTGCGATGTCTGGTTGGTCGAGCGAGTGTTGCACAAGATAAACGAGATTTGTGATCGCTTCCAAAGGATTATTTATTTCATGCGCGATGGTATGCGCCATGCGGCCGGTGGCGGCAAGCCTTTCGCTGATGAGCAGAGCCTCTTCGGCGAGCTTCTCTTTGGTCGTTTCGGCAACGATGAAGATGCTGCCCGTCAACTGACCCTGGGAATAGACCGAGTCAAGACTAAATCGGAAAAATCGATTCTCGAACCGCACTTCCCGCGTCGTGTTCGCATCGTGAAAGGGCAGCATAAAAGCAAAACGGTTTTGAATCAGATCCACGAGAGGGCTGTCCTCAATTTCGCCATAGGACTTGCCGAAGATTTCAGTCATGGAGCGATTGCAGCGCTGGACGACGCCTGCGGAGTCAATCATCGCAACGCCTTCGTTCAATGCGTCGAAGGTGGCCTGCCATTGTTTGGCTGCAATCTGGGCCTGAGATTCAGCGCGATGAAGGCGGACCAGCGATTTGACGGTTGCGACCAGCACAATTGGATCGGCTGGTTGAATTAGATATGCGTCAGCGCCGCTTTCCAGGGCATATAGCTTGCTCTCATTGCTGAGAAATGCAGCCGACAATTGAAGTACGGGAATGTGGCTGGTCTGCGCGTTGGCTTTAATGCGGCGGCACACTTCGTAGCCAAGAATGTCCGGCAGCTTCACATCAAGGACAATCGCGGTCGGAAGCTGTTTCGACAATTCCAGCGTTTCTTTGCCGGTAGCCGCTTCGATCACCGCAAAGCCGGCTCGTTTCAGCGCATGGGCTGTCGTATAGCGGTTCGCCGGCCGGTCGTCGGCGACGAGCACGGTGATCTGTTTCGAAGCCACTATCCAATTCCAACAGTAGCGAGAATCTCTCGTAGCTTTTCCGTGCTGCTGTCGCCACCAAATTCTCGTTTTGGAAAGATCACCGCTCCCATGCTCGAAAGATATTCTACTTCCTGCGCAGAGAGCTCTTTTGATGTGTGAATCACCACCGGAATGTCCTTCGTCGAGGGATCGTGCCTCATCTCACGGAGCACCTCGAAGCCTGTGAGATCGGGCATGACAATATCCAGGAACATGCCGGTTGGGATGTTAGTTTCCATGATTCGGATGGCTTCGCGTCCGTTACGTGCCTCGACGACGCTATATCCCAGCTTGGCCAGCGCTTCTCCCAGCACGTAGCGCGTTACCTCGTCGTCATCTACCAACAAGACGGTGTGGGAACTCCGTCCCTCAATCAATTCGCGCAGGGTACTCGCCAAAATAAAGGGCGCGACGGGCTTTGCCAAAAAAACATCAGCGCCTGCGCCAAGCGCCGCCTGCGGCTCGTCGATAACGCTGATGACCGCTATGGGGCCACCGTATCCCTGCTCCTTCAATTCCTTGATGTAGAACAGTGCATCTTCCCCATCAATAAAACGGTCAAGAGCGACCACGGCTGGAGTCGACTTTCTCATCGCTGCTCGAGCCTCTGGAATATTGGCAGCGAAAAGTAAGCGGTAGTTGCTTGCTCTGAGCGCGGACTCATGAACAAAACTCGTATCCTGGTTGTCTTCAATGAAGAGGATTGTCGGGCCCATGGACTGTGGGAGTTGCGTTTGGACGACATGGGTTGGCTCAGGCTGGCCAAAGGAAATGGGCAATGTAACGCTGAAGGTTGAACCGACACCGACCGCGCTTTCGAGGGTGATGGTCCCGCCAAGTAGTACTGCCATGCGCCTGGAAAGAGGCAGGCCGAGACCGGTGCCCTTCACTTTGGCTTGCAATTCGCTCTCAATCTGGACGAACTCCTCAAAAATTCGTTCCTGGTCCTACGGAGCAATTCCGATCCCCGTATCCGACACCCGGAAAACTATGAATCCAGCACCTTCCAGGTGAGCGCTAAGCCGGACGTGGCCCCGGCGAGTAAACTTCAGAGCATTCGAGATCAGATTGCGAAGTATCTGGGACAGTTTGCCTTCGTCTGTATATAAAGGAGGGAGCTCCGGATCGGCATCAAAGATCAACTCGAGACTGTTGCCAGTCAGAAGCGGTTTCAGCATCCCGCGCAATGCGCCAAAGACGTCCTGAACCTCGAAGTGCTTCGGCTTGACGTCGATTTTTCCCGCTTCTACCTTTGCCAGATCAAGAAGATCATTGACCAGCTCTGTAAGCTCGGTTGCCGATCGCTGAATGTAGACCACCTGCTTTTCCTGCTCAGCAGACAAATCTCCGTCCGATCGACTCTTCAGTAATTGGCACAAAGACGTGATCGAATTCAGCGGAGTTCGGAATTCGTGAGAGAGATTCGAGAGAAAACTGGTCTTAAGTTCCGAAACGCGTCGCAGATCGTCAGCATTCTGATCCAGTTCCGCATAGAGGGCCACCACTCCGCGATTCGTGTCCTCGAGCTCACGGTTGAGCTCTGCAAGCTGATCCTGTTTTTCCCTGAGCTCAGCGAGCGTCTTCAGTAACTCCTGATTCTGGCGTTCTACTTCGTCGAAGGGATCGGTTGCATTCCGTGTTGCCAGATCGGTTGTGATCTTGCGTATGCCATCCGCATTTACCAGGGGCACCATCTGCGGCAACAATTTGCCGGCTTCCACTCGCGTCCCCTCGGCTGAAGAGCTGATCTGAAAGTGGTCCATCAGACGCTTTGTGCCGATGATGCCTTTTCCGAGGCCTGTCCGGGATACATAGCGCCCATCGAGAATTTCAGAAAGGTTGGGGATTCCGGGGCCTGAATCCGTAACCGAAATCATGAACAATTGGGGGTTCGCATCTTGAACCAAAAACTCAACCGTCCCATTTACCGCATACCGGAAGGCGTTACGGGCCAGCTCGGATGCTGCTGTCGCCAATCGAATCTGTTCCTGGTGCTCGAAACCGAGGAGCGCGGCGATCTCTCGCGCGCGTTGACGGGCATGGACTACATGCCGCTCATGGCGTAACCGAAGCGTAAAAATGGAAAAAGCCCGAATGTTGGTCATGACCTAGATGCGCGAAACTAAGATCGTAGCATCGTCGCGCTTCCGGCAGAAGTCCCGGTAAAGTACGCCTGCCAGCAGGGATGGGTGCCGCGAAGCCAGCCCAGGGTACTGTTCTACATTCCAGCGAGTCCCAAGTCCATCTGAATGCATGATCAGAGCAGAGGTCTTTTCCCAGGGATAAGAGAATTGCTGGAATTTGCCAACTGAATGCCCCAGCGTTCCGTTCATGGAAACCATACTTCTCGTCTTGCCGTTGAAACAAATTGCGGCCACGATGTTGCCGGCCCCTGCGTAGTTCAGAACTGCCTTTTCGGGAAGAATTTCCGCGATGGAGACTGCGGCTCCTCGTGTCTTGCTCAAGGCGCTGTGAATTTCGCCCAAAATTTGCTCCGGGGTTTGATTCGCGGCTTGATGAAAGACTCTGACCGCTTCCTGGGCTGCTTCAGCGGCAATTGGTCCATGCCCGAGGCCATCGGCGACAATGTATAGGCTTCGTCCTGGGCGATACTCGACGCTCCATGCATCCCCGCAGATCGATTCCCCGATGATCGGCAGCGAAATCGAGCTCATTCCGTACGATTGCGCTTCACTTTCAACATCCTGGGCAGTTCGTAAGACGCGCGCAAATACCGCCGTCCCGCTACCCGGAGAGGAATAAATTTGAAAGGTGCCGGCAAGCCTGGACATGGCCCCGAGACCATTTCCTGGCGTTCCCCCCGTGGAGTAGCCGTCTTGCAGCGCGGCCGAAACATCTTCGATGCCCTTGCCCTGATCCAGCGCCAGAACGTCGATTCCGGCAAGATCGCCATGGTTCCAGGGGGTAAGGATGATTTCCCCCTGACCGGCATGCGCAGCGATGTTGCGCGCAGCTTCGGTCACAATAATGCCAAGTTGGCCCTGACGCAACTCATCGAAATCTGCTGCGATGGCCAGTGAAATGGCTTGCCGGCGGGCATTGCCGGTCTGGGTCAAATCGTTCGGGCTAATGGAAATCGTACGGCTTGTTGGCCTCATTATTTCCATCGGATGGTAGTTATGGTCGTGCCGTCGCCCGGTTTGGTATCAATTTCAAACTCGTTCATCAAACGCTTGCTGCCGCCCAATCCCAGCCCGAGTCCTGATCCGGTGGTGTAACCGTCTTTCATCGCCAGCGCAATGTCGACAATTCCCGGCCCCTTGTCAGAAAATCGCAACCGCAAACCTTGGCGCGCACCATTGACGACCAGCGCCAGTTCAAGCGATCCCCCGCCACCATGTTCGAGTGTGTTCCGTCCAAGCTCGCTGGCGGCGGTGACGATCTTGGTCTGCTCGACCAGACTGAATTTCATCTCAGTCGTCCAGATTCGAACGCGTTGCCGCACAAGTACCACATCGGAGGAACTGACGATGGGGACCGTTTCAGTCTTCTGTACTGTCCCCGAAATCGCCATCGCTCTCCTCGTGGTCCTCCACTGTTTCCCGCAGATACTCCATGCCCGATTCCACATTGAGAGCGGTGCGGATGCCCGGTAAGGACATCCCCAGTTCAACCAATGTGATAGCCACCGCAGGCTGCATGCCTACCACGACGGTCTCGGCATCCAGCACCCTGGCCATCGACGCGATATTGGCTAAGGTTCGACCGATGAAGGAATCGACAATCTCCAAAGAAGAGATATCGATCAGGACTCCCTTTGCATTTGCTTCAATAATCCGATTCGTCAAATCGTCCTGGAGAGTGAGCGCGAGTTTGTCGTGCATATCTACCTGGATGGTTACCAGCAGATAATTTCCCATCCGCAAAATAGGGATTCGTTCCATTAGACTCCCCGCGGGCTGGTCGTGTTCGCGCCGTTAGACTTGTCCACTCGCACTACCTTGCGGCCGCTGCGCTCCAGTGCAAGTCGAAATGCGTCGGCCAGCTTCGACTTGGTGATCACATCTTCAAGGTTAATTCCCAGATGGACAATGGTCTGTGCGATTTGCGGACGGATACCGCTCAGGATGCACTCGGCGCCCATCAAGCGCGCAGCAGTAATTGTCTTTAATAGATGCTGGGCGACGAGGGTATCGACAGTAGGCACACCCGTAATGTCGATGATCGCGAAGCGGGAGTTCGTCTGCACGATGGCCTGCAGCAGTGATTCCATGACTACCTGCGTGCGAGCACTGTCCAGAGTTCCAATCAGCGGCAAAGCAACGATGCCGTCCCACAGCGTCACGACAGGGGTGGAGAGTTCAAGCATCTCCTCCTGCTGCCGTGCGATGACCTGGTCTCTTCCGTGGATGTAGCTGTCCGTCGTGTGCAGGGCCAGTTTATCGACATAGTCATTGATCGCTGAAATCTCCAGGAACAGCTCGCCTGCATCTTTGCCCCATTGCTGGCGCGCAACCGTGAAAAGCGACGGCTTGAGGGAAAGCACGAAAATTGCAGTTTCAGATGGGGTGAATCCCTTGGCCGCACGCGAAACAGAAAGGTTCGTGAGAAGCTCTTTTAGCGGCTGCCATCCTGCCGCGTTGAGGTCTTCAGGCAAGGTCCCTGCCGGAACGTCGGCAATCGCCGAAAGAACATTCTTTGCGTCAGTATCGAGCTCGCGATCGTCGAGTAAGTCCCGTCGCCGATCAACGGATTTGAGGCGTTGCACCCAATCTTGCAGAATTGACTTGCGATTTTCTTGAATCGCTTCCAAAAACTTACTCATTGAATCTCCAATCGGCGCGCGGAGAATTAAACTCCATGCCGATACAAATGTCCCGATTGTAGCAAAGAACCATGGTCTGATTTCCGAGTGGTGAACTCGGATCGCCCGGCAGATGTTTGGCCCAGTGTTTCCTGCACATATGCGGGTCCTGATGAACATTGGATCGCCGCGGAGGATCTCGAATCTCCCGTCGAATTTCGTTTTGGCATCTCGGATCACCACCTACTCGTCAAAAGGAGACCCCCGAAAAACAGCAGCGATCCGATCCATCTCCGAACGCGCGGTAAGAGATCACTCTCGTCTTTGAAATTGCTACCTCGGATATCCCGCAGAGGAGGCCCTATCAGACCATGGTGGTCGTAGATCGTGCAACGAAGGGAGGGTCTCGCTTTTACTTGCTGTTGGGCGTATGCCTCTGCTTCCCTGAGATTGCCAAACACCGTGCAATGCAGTGCACTGCCAGGAGACTCCTCAAAGCTGGAGTAATGGACGGCATACTCGCTAGCGATCATACGCTCACTCCAGGCCCCCCGCCGCACACTCTCGTCGAAAAGCGGCAGGTGTCTTGGATAGCTCATCTCAAGAGTCTACCAATCGACAAGATTATTGAGTGATGGCAAAGTAGCCGTTTGATAGGCAATCCGGAAATGATTCAGATGGACGATTAACCGGCTATCTGTTGAAGTGCTTGTGACGTAGTTCATGGCTCCCGACTGAACGATATGCCGACTTTTCGGCCAAGTGGAAAGTCACCCACTGGAAATCGGTAAACCCTACGCGTTTTTCGGTACAGATAGGCCCGTCCCACGCGGAAGCCCTATTACTCCGGGGATGGCGTCGCGACGCCGAGCGACGCAGGCACCTGACCCGATGAGCGCCCTCCCCTCCGCAACGCAAGCACGATGAGGATCACGATGACCATCTGAGGCAGCAGGATAATCGCCGCGATAAGTCTCGGATCCATGAACGTTCAGTTCCAGAGAGCTTCGCTGCGTATCGAAATATCTCGCCGAGGTCAGCGCTAAATAAGTCAAAAGCAACACCGTAATCTGGCGCGCCAACTCATCACAAATGGGCGAATGTCTATAAGTATAAGTAACGTCACAACAAGGAGATAAGAGATCTTCGACGGTATACGCCGATCAAAAATAATTTCCCTTGAAATGATTTTCAGTTGATTCGTACCACAGAACATGTGCTATAAAGGCGCGATTCACACGGCCTGAAATATTTCGCACCAACCTCTGGACATGCTGGCAGTTCTCCTCCGTCCTTATTTTTTCTCTTTGCATTTCTTTTGTCCGCAGGAGCTTCCATGCTGTTTCTGGTATTGCTGCTCATCGTGTTTCTACTTGGCCTCTGGATAGGTTTCTGGATTCGCAGGAAATATCCGCCGGCGCAGGCAACGCCTCCACCGCCGAAAGATCCCGGTTGCCCACCTCCACAGATTGAAGACTCATACACACCTGCGCAGCTTGCGCCAGCGCTCAGCCTACAGCTTGTTGGTACGCCAGCAGATGGCAGTCAGCCTCCTCCCACTCCGCCATCTGGTCCCGTTATCTGGGTGGATCAAGGCGATGAAGTTCTCGTTCATCTTGAAAGTACACAGGTACGCCTACAGAACGGCTGCCTCCTTGTCTCTGTCGATCTTGAAACTGATCAGACAGGCCGTCAGCCGCTAGTTATGGCCTTTTCCGTCAGTGATGGTGCAGACGGCGCTGGGCTTATTGCGACAACTGATGATTTGCCACGTGGCAATGGTTTTCTCGCTGCGCGCTGGGGACACGTTCTGCAATCGGCAATGTGGGCCTCCATGCTCAACATGTCGAAGCAGCACGCCTTTGAGCGCCAGCAGGCTCCTAACGGCATCAGCATTGCCAATGGCATGCTTAACTTCCACGCAGGAGAACCCGCAGTCGCCATGGTCTCAGCGGCGGTGCAATCATGAATACGCAGGACCTCGGGACCGAACTTCAAGACCTCGCCAAAGCCCTTGGCCTCATCAATGACTCAGGATTTAACTGGGATTGGTTTGGCGATCCTCTAGGAAATCTAGAAAAGATCTTTTCCCACGCTGATCAGCGCGACGCATTCAATGCCTTGCTGAACGCACTCATCACTCCTGCGCAGATCGTAGGTGTTCCTTCGGATG
Organism: Acidobacteriota bacterium; assembly: GCA_013285705.1. GTDB lineage: Bacteria > Acidobacteriota > Terriglobia > Terriglobales > Acidobacteriaceae > Alloacidobacterium. Next base: position 5,165 of record JABDHA010000078.1, on the reverse strand, counting down.
AGAGCTGGCATCCGCTGCTTGCATCGCAGCCGCGCGGCAACGTGTACCTCACGGTTAAAGAAGATAGCTCCAATGTGACCTTTGGCGTAGCCGGAGAATTCCATTCCGCCACTGCTCCTGATGCGTCGCTTCGTGCGCACTTGCCTCTTTTCACTTCGAGCGGCAGCAATATCAGCATCATTGCTGGCGCGCCAACGGGGAAACTGGAAGTGGCACTTCGAGTCGACGTCAATCTCAACAGCACGATCAAGCTTGATGCCATCGATGTATCCCTTGAATTCCAGTTCAATCCGGTTGCCGTCCCGCTAGTCACAGTTACGTTCGAACAATTCGATCTCGGTGCAGGACCGCAAGACATCACGCTCGATTCAACCAACTTCGGCAGTGAGATCGTTCCTATTGTTTTGCGATTAGTACAGCAGGGAGTCTCACAAATTACAGGTCCCGATCCGATCAAGGATCATCTGCTTCCGCTTCTTGGCCTTTCCGGTAATCCGGTGCCGATGTTCCCGTTCACGGAACTCACACAGGGGCCGCAGCCGCTTCAGAACTGGTTCTTGTCGATGCTCGAAGGCGCGACACCTGGCATTACCGAATGGCTTGAACATCTTGCCGGACTGCTTGGCACAAACGCTCCGACAATCGTGGGTACAGGCACATCTGCCGATCCGTGGAAGGTGGAGCTTTTTGCCGTGCCTGGAGGTTCTACTAATTCCGGACTTTACGTCACCGTCTCGCATCTCACCAGTGGCGCCACACAGACACTTGATCTTGGGTTGGAATTTCAGTTCATTCCAACGAGTGGCAAAGTGCAGGTGGGAGCAAACGCCGTTCTTGCGTCTATCCCCCTTGCAGGCGCAGCGCACGCAGGCGTCTTGCCATCCGCATCCGTTCTTATTCAAGCCCCGGGTGATGGGACTCCCCTCGTCAACACTGCGCAGTTCAGTGTGCAGACTTTCCTTGCCGGATTCACCTTCAACGGCTCCACGCTCAAGCCAATGCTTGAGCTGGACAATGTACAGTTTCTTGGCCAACAGCCTTACGCCACTATTGACCTCACCAATATCAACAGTGTTGCTGCCGACTTCAGCGATACGCTGCGCCAGACACTTGCCAGTGAACTCGGGACCGGAACTGCTCGTCACCTTGCTGCTCTTGCCGGACTAGTTGCGCCTGTCAATGATCCAGCTTCTCCGCACCTGCTCGACGTCAACAGTGCACCATTACTTGCCTCCAACCCCTTCGCAGCAATCGGACAAATTCATCGTGCAGCGTTGCTCGACAACACGCACTCCTGGTCGCATCTTTTGGAAGAGGCTGCTGCCCTTGCTGGTATTGCTTCGACTGCATCCGGAAGCGGTACTGCAGCCGATCCATGGAAAGTCGCGCTAGCATCGACTGGCGACATCGCCTTATCGCTTACAGCGTGGAATGCCCAGACCAGCGGCAACGCAGCAGACGTGCAGCAATTGCGCTTCGGCTTGATGTCGAATCTCAACGTCGCTCCTGTCGCTGCTACATGGAAGGCTGAGCTATTCACGCTTGATCTACCACAGTCTGGAGCACCTAGAGCATCTGTTCTTGGTGCACAGCATCTCACGGCCAATATTTCTCCGTTGCCCACGATTCCGCAAGTCGGAGGCATTTCGCTATCAGCCGATACCATCCAGGGTTCGCTTGACTGGAGCTTGGGTAAGCCGGTTAGCTGGAACGCGCAATTTACCAATCTGCAACTCAGTGCCGCAGGTGAAACAAAACAGATTGCCAGCCTCCACTTCCCGCCAACGGTTGCTCTTGATTTCTCGAATCCATCTGCCGTAGCCGCATCTTTGGGAGTTCCTATTCCCGATATCGAAGACGTTCTTCGTCTGCTGATTACGCGCCTCGTCTTTGAATTCGGTGGCATGCCATCGTTTGCACTCTCTGCGCTGCTCGGTTTGCATGGCCAACTCAAAGGACTTCCGGCGGACTGGCCTAAACTGGCTGATCCTGGCGTAGCAGGCTCGCTCTTTACGGATCCTTTTACAGCGCTGCGTAATTGGTTTCAATCGCTCGCACTTAATGTCACCGCCGACGAAACACCCTTCCTGCTGCACGCTCTTCCGTGGTTCCGTGCATTGCTGTCCGACGCTTTGCCTTCCGTTCCTGATGGCGCCTTACCCGCAGTACCGCTCAACATCACAGGCTCTGGTGTCTACGACGATCCGTGGACGCTTCCACTTTCCACCAATGCCTCTGCGAGTATCGATGCGCTTGTTTGGCTTGAGTCTGCGGAAGGCGATTTGACGACTCCGCCAGCCGCATGGGCCAATACATTGTCAGGGCTCATTCACGGGACGACAGATTTTGCCTCGTTGCTCACACAGACATCGAGTCTCGCCAACTATGTGCCCACTCTACGTAACGCGCTAGTCGCTGCCGATAACTCCGCGCTCGTCACATCTCTCACGCAGCTTGCAGCACATCTTTCCTCTACAGATGGTGTGGTTCCGTCCGCTTCGCAGGTACCCACGTCAGCAGACTGGACTGCAGGCACGACTCTTACCTCATCGCATTCGTCACAGCCAATGGATCCGCAAGCCATCAGTCAGATACTGTCGCAGATCGACACCTGGGCAGGCGGGTCAGCGGGCCAGCGCACTGTGCTCTTACTCGGCCCGGCTTTCAGCAATCACACTATCTGGAATACGCTACTCGCGAATAGCAATCTACATGGCACAACCGATGCCGCGGCAACGTTCAATCTTCGTCAAGCTAATGTCGATCCCACTACGATTGCCCTGAGCGGCATAGGCAATGCGGTGTGGGATTATTACACGGCTGACCTTAAGGACGACGGCAGTGGGAATGTAACTTCGCAAGTTACACAAATTGGAAACATAGTTACCAGGCTGCAGCAATTTCGCCCTGGCAAAAAAATTACGCTCGTCGCGCATTCAATAGCTGGCATTGCAGCGCGCCTCTATGCTGCCGCAAACGCCGCAAACGTGCACGGACTGATTACCCTTGGCACACCGCATCTTGGCGCAGGGCTGCCTTTTCTCACAGATGAGTCGATGGCCAATGCATTGCGCATCCTGCAATCGATTATCCCTTCCGGAGTTTCTACAGACCAGAACATCTCTGCGCTGCAACATATATTCTCGGCGCTTGACGGTTATCTGCCGCCTGCAACAACGGGTGTTCTGCCCACGCCGAATCCATATCCAGTCTCGTCATTCAATCCAACTGTCCCTGCCGGACTCGACACTGCTGGCGTTCCTGTTCTCGCCATCGGCAGTCAACTTAGTGGCCAGCTTCTCACCAGCTTGCAACAGACTCTCGGTGCCATTGCTGGACAACAGGCTGCTCCGAATCCTGCTCCTCCAAAACCGACGCATCTCGCGCTTGGCATCCGAGCACACCTCCCCATCGCAGGAAGTGCAACAACGATCACCAGCGACGTCAATCTGCGCGCTGATGCCTTTCGCCTTAAGTTTGATACTTCAGCGGGCGAGCCAACGCGTCCAACACAAATCCTCCGCGCTCGTGCTGCATTTACCAACCCCGGAGGCTGGCTCGCCGGTGCAGCTAGCCCATTTACTGGTCCCGGTATTCCTCAGCTTGATGTGCGTGTGCGCTGGGCGGAGCTGGGTGCCGACATCTCGCTCAATAGCGGCATCAGCGTCACACCTTACCTTGCGTTGCACCAATTCTCGTATCACGCCGGACTTGGCGACCTCGCGCAATTTGCAGATACGGCAGCATCTTCGCTACTCGGCGCAGTCCTGCACGGCATCGGAACGCCCACACCCGGCTCCACGCTCGACAATGTTTTGCTCGCGTTGAAAGACCTCGGCATCGTTGTCGACGATTCGCATGGAGGCTATGGGGTTTCCTCCGATGCTTTCGCCGCTCTGCAAACAGATCCAGCTGGTTATCTCGGCTCGCAGCTCATCAATGCGCTCAATAACGGGGTCTTCGGATTCACGAGTGCAGCAACAGGGTCCTGGACATTGCCGCTACCAGGTGTCCCGCTTTCGATTCAGCTCACCAAAACCACAACATGGGGCGTGGGGTTATCGACCACTTCATCCGGATGGTCGCTGGGAAGCGAAGCGAATCTGCAGTTCGCCTCATCGCTCTCACTGCCTGCGTTTACTCCAAGCCTTACGGCTACGATTCAGGCCAGCAGCCTCGCGCTTAATTTTGATGGAAGTCACCTTAATCTCTCGCTACCTGGCTATCTTGACACACCACTTCAGCTTGTTCCGGTACCGACCACAACGCAATTCACGGCAACACTCAACAACCTCCTGCCACGAGCTCTTTTCTCCGGAGCAGCTACCGCCTTATTGCAGGAGCTCATCGGCGAAAACATTCAGCTTCCACCTATCGATACCATCTTCACATCGCCCGCAGTATTCCTCAAAAGCACGAATGCGCTTGGCGATGGCACACAACTTATATCATCGAAGATCAATTCGCTTCTCTCGTGGATTAACAGCAAAGCCAGTCTTCCTGCTGGAGCTGGGTTGCAACTTCCTGTGGCTATTCAGCTCATTGCGCAAGGCACTGGAACCACCATCGATCCCGTTCGTCTGACGCTGCAAACCACAGCGCCTATCGATGGAGTCGTAAGGTTACAGTTATCTGCCAATATCGACAGCCAGTTCCACGTCACGCCAGCAGGAAATATTGCCGTCACTACATCCGGGCTGCCTGGCGGAGCAATCTTCGGAAATAAAATCTCAGCCACTTTCGGCGCTTCTTCCTCAGGACTGAACCTCAGCATTATTACGCATGCTGATCTTGGATCACCCGGACCAACTATCACCATCCTTCCCAGTTTCAGCGGATTCAACGCAGTCGCTGCTGCAGAATCCCTGCTGCCCGCCGCACTCGATCAGTTGGTCGATGCATTGCAAGGCGAGGCATCCACAGCCATTGATATGGCTCTGCAGGTCGCAGAGGCTATTGGCATCTACGACACGACGCAGAAATTTGCTGGACATGCCGATGACCTCAAGAAACTGCTTAGCGATGACTGGTCATCCGTACTTTCTCTCAATACTCCAGCTCGGCAACAGCAGGTCGCGACAGCGATTGCAAATCTATTCGGGGCAGGTCCGCTCGGTGCCATCCCAGATTCCCTTACTGCCTCCGGCTCCACGGTTGTGTGGACG